>HF996014.1:27040-32825 GCA_000432515.1 Bacteroides sp. CAG:545 | reverse complement strand
CAAGAGCGGTTCCGTCAACCTTCCAGCCGACGCAATTCTTTATTGTAACCGACGCGACCCCTTCGCCGCTGAGGAAAAGTGTTGAATATACTCCTCCATTGTTCTCAGACCTGAAGATTGTCCAAGAATTGTCAGGAATCTGTTTCCCGGAATCAGACCAGCTGTTCTCGCGCGTTCCCAAGCGTAGCACGACCGTGTATCTCCCCGTCTTTGAGTTGAACTTGCCGTCCTTGAGGAAGTCCGGGTCCTGCCTTACATATTCAAGGTCATTGCACCCGCCGAAGGTAACAGGCTCGCCCTTGGTGAAGTTGAGGGTCGCGGTGTATTCGTTGTTTCCTGCGTATGTCATTGCAGTTCCGTTCACCGAAAGTTCGAGAGACTCCACTTTCTCGATGCTGATGGTCATAGGGGAGGCCTTGTAGTCGAAGGTTACCTTGTGGTAGCCTGCTTCGCAACTCCACTGCTTCAGGCCGTCGCTGTTCAGAGTAATCCCGTTCTCGCGGGAACTGTCCTTGAAGTACCACTCTCCGGAACCGGCATAGTTGTTCGGACCATTCCAAGTGTTCTCCGCCCACATATTCTCGCCGTGAATCTTGAAGTTGTTAGCCGCTTTGAACCAACCGTACCAAGTTGCCTTACCCGCAGTCTTGTCTACGGTCATTTCATACTTATTCATCTCCCAACTGAGGTTGTCTCCCACGATCCAGAACCTCTCGCCGGTTTCTTGAATCATCGAGAGTTTGTTCGTGTTGGTGTCGAGGATTATGGTGTAGTATTTTTCCCCGTAGTTCTTCCCATCGTAAGACTGGATTTTGAGGGAACGCACTTCCTTCGTGTATTCTATGTCAAATACGCGATTTTGCTCTGAAACCCACGGATCGACTGGCGCGTAGTAGAATCCGCTTGTGCCGGCGGCAAACCAGATGTCATATTCCTGACCGCTGAGCCACTGATGCTCAAGCTTATATACGCCAGGCTCGACCTCAGTCATCGGGAAGTCTCCCTTGGCCTGTGGGTGGGTGGAGGACATTATCGGTGCCTGTCTCGCAACCTTTGTGGCGGCATCAAGGTCAATGTTCACCACGTTCACCGCTCCGGCGACCCATTCCTTCTCCTCCTTTGAAACGAACTGATAGACTGATCCGTCCGTGGTTATGGTGTAGGTCACGCTGCCTGCTTCGTTTGCTGCGACCTTTGTCGGAATCACGGTTGCATAGATTCCTTTGGCCTCACAAGCGGTCTTTGCCACGACAATCTCCGGTGTACGTACAGAAACGCTGACTTCATTGCCAGACCCCTTGACGGAGTTCACTTCTCCATCGAAGCCTGCCGTGATGCTGCCTGCAATCTGTGCCGAGCTGGTGCTTACGCTGATGCTCCTGAGCTGCTCCGTGCCGGAGGCGGTGCTGCTGAATACATTGAACCTGAGCAGCGCTCCGGCCATGCGGAAGTATGCCTCGCCGGAACTGCTTTCCGCTCCGATCGTGATATCCGCAAGATGCCCTTCAACTGAACCTTTTGCGCCGCCGACGAGGAATAGTCTGTTGCCGGAAATTCCCGAAGTTTCCTGGGTCTGGGAGCTCGGAACGCTGAAAGTCACGCCTGTTTTCGAAACCTCGACTTTGGGCGACACGAGCCTATAGTTGCCGTCAGCGATTCCGCTGAAAGAAAACGCAGCCTGACTTCCTTTTATGTCCTCTGATGTCAAGGCCGCTGATTCGTGGACGGAGTAGTCTGACAGTGAGACCAATGCAGCAGTTTCACCGATGCTCCACTGTGCCCGTGAATCATCCCCGATCCCCGCTTTTGTCGGGGCATAAATGGTCTGAGCCTTAATCGTGATGTTTCTTGAGACCGTTTCCGGTGTCTTTTCTTTCTGACAAGCAGCGAGAGAGACGGCTGCCAATGCCATAAGTATAGATATCCTTTTCATGTGTTGGTTATTTGTTTTTCAATTGTTTTCCGTGTTAAAATCGTTGTCCATGGTTCCTTCCTCGAAGTAAATCTGGTCGGTGCTGATGGTGGATGCGGCGAATCTCTCGTCGCACCCGAGGACGAGTACGTCCATCTGTGGCTTCTGATAATTCATTGATTCAGTTTTAATTGATTATTAAATTTGTAGCAATTTATTTTTGATATCTAGAAATATGAGTCAATCTATTTCTCTCGACTCTAAAATTTGTCTGTCCTATGTATCTCAACTGTGTCTCCATCCGTCTCGAAACTTACTGGAGCTGTGAACTCAATCGTGTTGAGCACGCTTTCAAGCTCCTCTCGAAGGTCAATCTTTCCATTGATGACAATGTCCTTGAGTGATTCCGTGTAATGAAACTTCACTCCGTAGTATATGGCAAGTTTTTCGGCCACTTGTTCGATGTTCTGATTTCGGCAGATCATGCGCGGTTTGGTCCAGCCGGTCACCGCTTCCGTGTCCACGGCCTGTGCCTCCGTCAACTCCCCGTTCTCGAGTCGAACCTGCTCGGATGGCGACAGGATGCAGGATTTTCCCCCATCGTTAGTTACGCTGACCTTTCCCTGCACTAGCGTGACTTCCGAAAGATTGTCGCGCGACTTCATGTTGAACTCAGTTCCGAGCACGCTGACCTTCATTCCGTCGGCGCTGACTGTAAACGGCCGTGAAGCATCCTTGACGACGGAGAAATACCCTTCGCCGCAGACATAAACCCGCCGCTCTGTTTCAGAGAACGTGGACGGAAATATAAAATCGGAGGATGAATTCAGATCCACGCGGCTTCCGTCGGGCAGGACGAGGTGAACCCAGTGTCTTTCGGGAACAATCACCCTACTGTATCCTTCATGTGCCGAGGACTCTATGCTTACGGAATTTATTGAGTATGAACCGTTTTCGGAAATTACAATTTCGGAATATCGCGAATCTATGTCTATCGATTTCCCGTCGGATAATACAAGTCTCGTGTCCTTGAGCCCAGGCATTTCTTCCACTGCCGCGATATATTCATCCATTGTCGGCAACTTTGTGGTCTCGCCGTACAGGTCTTTGAACAGCAGAACTGAAACGCAAGCGACAGCCGCCGCGCAGGCAGCCACCGTCGCCACCCTCCATGTCCTTGAGAGCCTGCGTCTGCCTGGCTTAAGCCTATTCAGAAATGCTTTCCATCCAGCTGCCGTGTCCGGACTGATCTGACTTCCAGCCTCTAGAGCCTTTGTATACACGGCCTTCAGGCTCGCATATTTCTTCTTGTTTTCCTCGTCGGCAAGACAGTTTTCGAGTTCGCATCTTTCACTTTCCGACAATTTCTTTCCGAATGTTTTTATGATAAGGTCTGTGTTTGTGTCCATATATTATACTTTGTGTTTTTTTATGATAATAGAAAACCTTCAAAAATAATCCTCAATCAGATGCAATTTGCTCTTTTCATATTCATAGACACAAAAAAATCGGGATACCCTAATACAATTTTAGATATCCCGTAGTTTTTTTCTGTAGTCCGGTCGTTCCTTTGACGACAGGGAAGTGATTATCCTGCACTATTTTCCTGTCATAGTCCCAAGAATATTAGCAGAATCATGTGTTTCTTCAGATTCAGGCGTATGGTTTTCAGGCTCTTGGTGATGTACGCCTCCACCGACTTCTCGGACAACCCCAGCCTTTCAGCAATCTCCGAGTTTTTCATGCCTTCTTTCCGCGACAGACTGAAAACTTCCTGACATTTCTCAGACAACGACGACATTGCGGCCCACACAACGGAACTGATGTCTTCCATATTCAGTCCAGCATCGACATTTTCGGGAGACTCGATGTCCTGCATGATGTCGAGATATGCGTACAAGTCCGTTTTCCTGAGCCTATTGAGGCAGCGGTTACGCACTGAGGTCCTCAGATATGAATGGAAGGACTCCGAAATGTCTATTGACTCTCGGTTTTTCCACAAATGGAGCATGAGGTCAAGAATTACCTCCTCCGAGTCTTCTCTTGACTTAAGAAACCACCAGGCATAGCGGACAAGCGTGTCATAGTAAGCGTCAAACAGCCGCTTGAAGTCTTTCCTGCTCCCCGTCTGCCTAAATTCATTCCAAAGAATATTTCCTTCCGCAGTCATTAAATTTTTCCCAATTCGAACTACAAATGTGGCGAAATTTTTACATAAATCAAACGGCATTCGCTCCAGATTTGTTCGCTTTCGCAGCGGTACTTCCAGATTACGGTTCTGAAATCCAGCCCAATGGTTTGACTCGGTTTGCTTTGGCAGGTCTTCCGTTCATACAAGAAAGTTTGTGTCAAATCAAAATATCCTTCCATCTGTTCACCAAGTCATCAAAAGTCAGTCCCGTGCAGAGGATTGCCGGGCTTGTGCTTGGGCATGCGCAGGTGTGCAGATGTCCTACTATGTTTATCCTGTCGGGATGCTTTTTCAAGTATTGCGCGTAAGACTTGGCTGCCTTTTTCCCGTTGAACACAATTGTTGATATTGTCGGGTTCTTTCTGATAAATCCGACTATGTCATTGAACTCTCCGCCACGGATATTCCCGTCGCTGCTGCCAGTACGTTCTGCTGCGGCGTAAACATCCCAGAGGGCAATATGACTTTGCGCAAGCATCTCCTTTTTTGCCGGATAGCTGAGCGGCACAGGAGAGCCTGTTATTTTCGCTATGATTCTCCAGAAAAAGTTCTTGTGATTTGCATAATACTCTTGGCTTTCGATGGAAATGTCGCCAGGAAGGGAACCGAGTATCAGGATCTTCGGTTCACTGCATACTATAGGCTCCAAGCCTTGTTTAGAGTTTGTTGTCATTTGAAATGCTGATTTTAATTGGTGAAACACTCCTATCAATGTCAAATAGGAGAGGATAGTTCTTTACTCTTGCGGAAATCTGACTCGCCGGAACCGGTTTACCGTCCTTTCGGGCATATAATCCTTGCCTGTTTATGAGTTTCGCGATTTCGGTAAATGTGAGTGCCGTCGATGCTTCTCGCAGCACTTTCTCAATAGCTTCGTGCAGTTTCATATCGTTTTTTATTTGTTCACTATTTCCGGAGTCGCATTCTTCAACTACCGGCTTTTCAATGTCATATTCCGGATTATCTTCCGCCCATCCGATGTTCAGCAGATCAACCAGTCGGCATCCTACTTTAGCCTTTTCAAGCCTCGCCTTTTTCAGCGCCTTTTCGAAGCGGAGCTTTTCATCCTCGGCAATGTCACCGGATTTCAGTTCGTATTCATCCCGCAGCCGATCTTCATCCCTGACAGCATAGAAAAAATCCGTCGCAGCTGCCAGAAGTGCCATATACTCGTGATCCGGAGAGAGCATCGGAAGCGTCCCTTTCGTGCAATATTCAACATTCAAGTCAAAATCCGCATAGAATCGGAACGCCGAATAAAATGACATATACTCTTTTCCGTTGAGTATTGTGTATAACTGTGTTGTCGTAATATTCTTATGCATAGCATATTCGTTCAGGCCTTTGTATTGCTGCCTAATGATTTTCTTTATGTTTTCGGCAACTTCGGATGGAGTATGTGTCTTTTCCATATTTGAATTTTTCTGCAAATATATATATGTTTCATTAAATATCAAATAAAACTTAATATGAATATATATTTATTTACCTTCTTGAGTGTGGTGCGATACTCTTCTTATAGTCATATAGAGTCTTGGGGTGGAGAATATGAGTCTGTGATATAATTGTTGCGAAAATAACGGCAACGATGGGATAAAGACAGGGACGCTTATTTTTATGCAGGATGAGGATTATATAAAAAATATCAGAATTGTATATAATCGCAAAAACGAAATGTGTCG
>HF996014.1:0-26998 GCA_000432515.1 Bacteroides sp. CAG:545 | reverse complement strand
CGTGTAGGGAAACGAAATGCAAGACAGATGCTTTCGCACAAGGTGTTTTTTGCTTATTTTTGTGCCGTAAAACAATATTGACATGCTCACACTATACACATTGACATCAGGATTGCATAGCGAGGCGGCAGGGAGGCCGTCGGAAGAGAGGTTCATACGCGAGATTGAGGAGAGGCTCGGCGAAGGGTTTGACTTTCGGGGCGAAGATTTCAGCGGATATGGAGAGACATTGGACAATGTCATCTATGTCAGGACCGGCGGGACAGAGGGCGTTTTCAAGAGCGTATTCTGCAACGACGGGCATCTGCAAGTGCCTGACAATAAGCCGATAAGACTGCTGACCAGCGGCAAGAGCAATTCATTGGCAGCGTCAATGGAGATACTGTCATTCCTGAACCGGAACGGTTATCCGGGCGAAATCATACATGGTAGTCCGGAGATTATCGCAGACAGACTGCGAGAAGGTTTCGCAGCCGGGAACAAATGCCATGTCAAGGCTTATGACATGGGACGGATACTGGACGGGATGAAGGTCGGCGTGGTCGGGAAGCCGTCTGACTGGTTGATTTCCAGCAATGTGGATTACGAGACAGCCAAGGAACGACTGGGCGTGGAAATCATTGACATTGACATAAAGGAACTTGTCCGTCGCGCGGAGAATCCTGACAGGAAGCATCTTGAAGGGTTGAAACTCAATGCATTGAACAAACCGAAATTCGGGCGAGCAATCACGGAGGCCGACTTCGGGAAAGCTCTCGACATTTATTGTGCAATGAAATCAATCGTGGATGAATACGGCCTCGGAGGCGTTACCCTGCGATGCTTCGACCTGCTTACGGCATTGAACAATACCGGGTGCATGGCATTGGCAATACTTAATAGTCAGGGAGTTGTGGCGACTTGCGAAGGCGATGTGCCGACACTGCTGTCAATGTGCGTTGCGCTCAAGAAATTCGGGACACCGGGATTTCAGGCGAACCTGTCACGCATTGACGGAGACAAACTGCTTTTTGCGCATTGCACCGTACCGCTGAGCATCGTCAGCAGCTACTGCTATGACACGCATTTCGAATCAGGGATAGGAGTTGCGGTGCACGGCATCATACCTGCCGGCCCGGCGAAGATTCTGAAAATTTCCCCTGACTGTACCGAAATGTTTTTAGAGAATGTCAATATCGTTGAAAATCAATACAATGACAATCTTTGCCGCACGCAGATTGTCGTGGAAGCGCCCGGGCTCGCCGACTATTTCCTGCGCTCCCCTATCGGAAATCACCACGTTGTCATTCCATAACTGATATTCTTATATAAGTTTCCCGTCATATGACTGACGGGGATATAATGATTAAAATATGTATTACGTAAGCAAAAGATTCGAAGTATCCGGAGCGCATTATGTGACGACGGACCACCGGAGCAAATGTGAGGAACTTCACGGCCACAACTGGATCGTGATAGTGCATTGTAAGTCAATGACTTTGAACGATGACGGGATGGTGACGGACTTCACGGAAATCAAGCGGAACATAATGTCCCGCATTGACCATAAGAATCTGAACGAGGTACTGCCGTTCTCCCCTACTGCAGAAAACATCGCCAAATGGATATGCGATGAGACCGAGAACTGCTACAAGGTCGAGATCTGGGAGTCAGAGAACAACAAGGCGATCTACGAAAAGGAGTAGCCCCGCTTTACTCTACGAAGCGGACTTTGGATTTGTCTCTCGGCTTTGCGGCCGGCGACTCGTCAGGATAGCCGAAAGCGATGGCGAAGAGCAGTTCGTAACCTTCCGAGAAGTCGAGTTTCTTCAGGAAATCCGGGCACGAATCTGTCAAGAACCGTACAGGACCGCCGAAGCAGCATGTGCCAATGCCCAACGACTGGGCTGCGAGCATCATGTTTTCGCCAAGCAATCCGCAGTCAATCTGTGACATACCGGCGTCTGCCTTATGCGCCACGAAAGCGACTGTCGGAGCATTGCGGAACATATTCACAAAGCCGGGGCGCGCTGCCTGGTCCGGATTCGCCTCCGCAAAAATCTTAGTCACCGCAGCAATCTCATCCGCATTGTCCAGGACGCGGACTTCCCAATTCTGGCTGTTCATCGCGTTAGGAGCATTGATTCCGCATTTCAGAATCACATTCATAGTGTCGCGCCCGACAGGAACTGCCTTGTACGCACGCACACTTCTCCTCGCCATGATATTGTCAATGACAGGATTAGTAATTTCGCCACCCGATTTTCCGCCATTCGGCGCGCAGCCCGCCAGCAAGGTAAGTGTCAATGCCACAGGCAACATTGTCAATGCAATTTTCTTCATACTCTATTATTTTTTCCGATTACAAATATAAGTAATCCTTTAAAAACAGATAGAGAATCTTTGCGAGTCTTTTCGGTCTATCATATGCGCTTAGCAGCACATTATCTACTCGATTCCAATATGGCCGCAAACGACATTATTCCGTCAATATCATTTTCATCAGTTCTTCATTGGCTCTGTTGTTTACCGACGCATCCTTTACTTCAGAAAGATAGTCAAGCGTGGCAGAACATTCGCCTGTTATATCCACGCCGATTACTTTTTCGTGGGCATAGATAATGCGCAGCACGGCTTGCATCTGCATGAGGCTCATGTCACCATTGCTCCAATCAGTAATGGCGTCTTGCTTTCTAAGCACGTCCTTGTCTATGGAAATATATACTGGCTCATGTATCAGTTTGCCCGCCTTTGAATACCATGCCTGGTGATGGTCGATTTCCGCTTGACTGTAGAACATCACCTTTTCTCTTAGATGAACAGGCACTTGTGATATAAGCTCGTCTGAAGCACCTACGATAATGATGTTTCTTACAAATGGATTCTTCGATAATACATCTGTCACCCAACCGCCACATGAGACAACACCATCCCATTGAGGTTGTTGCATGTCCGGATGGTGGTCGAATACAATTAGTGTAAAAGGTTCCTGGAGTTTTGATACCCAATATTCTGTCAGATAATGGTAATCGCCGGAATCTATAAAATGTAGAGCTTGAGCGGGATAGGGAGCAAGAAGACTATGCAGTTTTCTCCTTCCTTCCTCATCACAATAGCAGTCCACACCATTTATGTTGCGGCAATCAACATGGGTGATGTTATGACCAGAGGCAAACGATTCATAATCATATATGCCTGTAAAATTGAGAAGTATAATAGGAAATTTCTTTATCATGAATGCGAAAATACATATTATTCTTGATGTGCCAGAATATCTCTTTAGGGAAGTGCCCGATTATCTCCTCTTTAAGGGAGCATTTGATTATTAACATCTCGTTTCAATCCGGGAAGATAGCAATAGACGAGAAACGCCGGCACTAAGGTCGAGAAGAATTGCAGACAAGTAAACTCATACAACAACCAACCAATCCCAACTACAACTCTGATAGAATACAGGCCAACAATTGCTATCATCACCAATCTCCGCAATGGTAACTTTCTGATATCACCAGCAGCGGCAAGCGCATAAAAGCCTGCAATAGCAAAGCCAGCTGCCAAGCAAACCGTAACAACATACAACAGCCATTCCCGCCCAAAACAGAGATGCTTCATTTCATCTTCTTTTCCTCTTCTTTTCCTCTTCTTTTCCTCTTCTCTTCTTTTCTTTTCCTTCTCTTTTTCTCTTCTTTTCCATCCCCTCTTCTTTCTTCTTTCCCCTCCTCTTTTCATCTTCTACCGGATTCTACCGGAATCCTACTTTCTGTTATTTTTCTTATCCATTTTCCGTTCTACTTTTTATCACCACCTATTTGATGTAATGAGATTACAAAGATATGCATTTATAGGGCAGATGACATTGCAGTCCAGTAAAAGTTCCGGCAATCCAGACGACGGGGGCAGAAAGGCCCAATCTGCACACGTGAACCACGGGACATCCTCAGATACAGGCGCGCTGTAACTTAACTTGTTTTCATGATGTGCACAGGGCGGTCATCACTATGATGGGTAAACCGAACAGCGGCATAGCCCGCGGCGAATTGCGAAGCACCCTGAGCAGAGCGGGCTCTTGACGCAGTTCGGGACAACATACATGAAAGCCGACGGGGGCAAAAACCCGCGATCTGCACACGTGAAGTTCAATAAGAAGAAGGACGGGGGCAGAAAGGCCGGATCTGCACACGTGAATCCAGCCACGGGGGCAGAAAACCACGATTCGCCCCCGCCGTCCTATCACTCTCGGGACTTGGAAAGCGGAAACATTGCATCAACGTCATACTTGGTGAGACCAAGCATACGGCTGACCTGACCATTGGAAGAACGATACTCATAGTGCAGCTTTTTCGCCAGTTCCCGGACCTGCGCCTTAGACAACTCTTTTACGGAAGATACACCATATACTGATTGCAAGATCTTTGACAATTGGGCATACATTTCATTGTCAGTCAGGAATTCACCATCATCCAATTCCTTGGCAATCCCCAAGTATTCCTCCACATTCTTGGTCAACAATGAGAAGTAATGATGAGCGTCACGAAACATTGCCATTCATAGTTTTACGGCACAATAAGAGGATGGCATCACATATCCGTTCATCATCTGCATTGACTCCGGATTTTCTGGGGGCCGTGCCTTAAAAAATTTTCGCAAATCCCTGTATGGCATATCCTTAAGAAGCGGCAAGCCTTTCGGTTCTATGTTAAAATAACAAAATCCAGTACCCCAGGGATACGAAAACGGCGTATGATTCGGCTGGACAACATAACCATTACGATTGACATACACGATCACGTTTCTCAATGAAGCGAGATCCTTGATCTTCTTGAGTGTCATCTTAAATTCATCAGCAAGAACGACATTCCGCTTAGCGAAATAACGAACAAGACGGTGGCGGAACACCGCGAAAAAATCATTGACCCGTTTTTCCTCTCCTGTCAATACAATGTGAAAATGGTTACTCATCAATTCAAACGCCACGATTGCCAATTCAGGAAACTCACTACTGCATTTTGCCATCTGATTCATGGAATAACGATAGTCGTCATCATCGGAAAAGATTATCGATGTCTCCTTCCCCAGCGTGTAAAGATGCCACCAATCATGTTTAGTGTACGAAAACGTGGCTTCGCATTTCGCTTCTGCTTCACGAAAAGAATATTTTTTCATAATGTTAGATTTGTGATACGTCAGAACATTTACCCGTCTGACGCACCGATTATTATATACTATATCAACTATCAGTGTCAGGATAACTTTCCTGATTCGTTCTACGAATATACTACAATTAATCAAGAACAAGAAACGTTTTAGAAGAAAATCCGCGTGGCAAAAGACGGATCCGTACACGTGACGAACAATGAGAAGAACGACTGGGGCAGAAACCCTCAATCAGCACACGTGGAGTTCAATGAGAAGAACGACGGGGGCAGGAACCCGCGATTCGCACACGTGAAGTTCAATGTGAAGAACGACGGGGGCAGAAAGGACCGATCTGCACACGTAAATCCCGGGACATCCTCAGACACAGGCGCGCTGTAACTTGACTTGTTTTCGTGAGGTGTACAGGGCGGTCATCACTATGATGGGTAAGCCGAACAGCGGCATAGCCCGCGGCGAATTGCGAAGCACCCTGAGCTGAGCGGGCCCTTGCCGCAGTTCGGGACAACATTCATTAAAGCCGACGGGGGCAAAACCCCGCAATCTGCCCCCATGACCAAGCCCCACGACCCCTTCCTGGCAAAATTCCACCCCAGGCACTAAAATCTGAGACAAAATTGAAGCCGGAACACAAAATTTGAAAGTAAAATCCGTTTCGGAATGAAAACAAATTCTTATATTTGCATTTTGAAACGAAAGCGCGGAACACCTCGGCTTAAAGGCAGGAAAAAAACAGCTTCAACGCAAGAGAAGCGAATCAGTTTCAGCAGAACAAGCTTCAACGCAAGAGAAACACCGCTGCCTCAAGGCCGGAAAACGCCTCCGTTTCAGACTTAGATTTACACTTTAACTTTTATTATATCGCAATGTCCGGAACACAGAAAAACGAATTTGACGTCATCGTCATCGGTGGCGGCATCACCGGCGCAGGAACCGCACGAGACTGCTCATTGAGAGGCCTCAAGGTCCTGCTGATTGAACGTCACGACATCGCTGACGGCGCCACAGGACGAAATCACGGTCTGCTTCACAGCGGAGCGAGATACGCCGTAACAGATCAGGAATCCGCAGCCGAATGCATCCAGGAGAACATGATTCTCAAGAAAATCGCCAACCACTGCGTAGATGACACATCAGGCTTCTTCATCACACTACCGGAAGATGACCTCGCATATCAGGCCAAGTTCGTGGAATCATGCACCAAAGCCGGAATCAAGGCCGAAGTGATAGATCCGAAAGAAGCCATACGGCTCGAACCGTCAGTCAATCCGGACATCATCGGCGCCGTAAGAGTGCCGGACGGATCAGTGGACCCGTTCAGACTCTGCTCCTCAAACGTAGTTGACGCCAAACTCCACGGAGCGGAAGTCCTTGTATATACGGAAGTTACAGAATTTCTGCGCGAACAGGACAGAATCACCGGCGTAAAAGTCCTCGACCACAAAACCGGCGAGACAGCAGAATACAGAGCACAGATAATCGTCAATGCAGCAGGCATCTGGGGCCATCACATTGCCGAAATGGCAGGAGCACAGATAAGCATGTTCCCGGCCAAAGGCGCGCTCCTGATCTTCGCTCATAGAGTGAACAGCATCGTCCTCAACCGATGCAGGAAGCCGGCCAATGCAGATATCCTGGTACCGGGCGACACAGTCTGCGTCATCGGAACCACTTCAACCAGAGTACCTTACGAAGAGTGCGACGACATGCGCGTAACCCCGGACGAAGTGAAACTGCTTCTGGCAGAAGGCGAAAAACTCGCACCATGCCTGAACGACACCAGAATCCTGAGAGCCTACGCAGGCGTAAGACCGCTCGTGGCAGCAGAAGGTGACACCAGCGGCCGAAACATCAGCCGAGGCATCGTACTGTTCGACCATGAAAAACGTGACGGAATCAAGGGATTCATCACCATAACCGGCGGCAAGCTCATGACATACCGTCTCATGGCAGAAATGGCCACCGACCTCGTCTGCGAGAAACTCCACATTGACAAGAAATGTGAAACAAGAGAGACACCGCTTCCGGGCTCCGGCAAGGGAGACGTACAGGAAGTGGCCAAGAACATCTGGACCAAGCCATCGACAGCACAGAAAGCCACAGCCGGACGTATCGGCAGCTTCGCATCCAAACTGAAATTCGACACCGAAGAAGAAAAGAGCCTCGTCTGCGAATGCGAAGAAGTACCTGAAAGCGAGGTTGTCAATGCCATTGAACATCTCGACGTACACAACCTGGTGGACCTGCGCCGCAGAACCAGAGTCGGAATGGGAACCTGCCAGGGAGAACTCTGCGCATGCCGTGCAGCCGGACTCCTCGGCAAAGCACACGGATGCACACAGCGCGCAAAACAGGACCTCGTGCAGTTCATGAACGAAAGGTGGAAAGGAATGTTCCCGGTAGCCTGGGGCGAAACCATGCGCGAAGCCGAATTCACATCATGGATATATTCGGAATGTCTCGGAATAGGTGACGAGGCTGAAGACGGCACAACCCCTGAAACACCTGTATTTGAATAAAACAGCAGCATTATGAAATTCGATACAATAATAATAGGTGGCGGACTCGCAGGACTTGTATGCGGACTCAGGCTACAGAAAAACGGACAGAAATGCGCAGTAGTCGCAGCCGGACAGAACGCAATGCACTTCTTCTCAGGCGGTTTCGGACTCCTGTCAAGACTTGACGACGGCACGCGCGTGGACGAGCCGCTCAAAGCCATCCCGTCCCTGAACGCCGCACATCCATACTCGAAAATCGGCGCAGAGAAGATTGCCGCATATGACAATGAAATAAAAACACTCCTGAAAGAAGTCGGCATCCCCGTAGAAGGCGACGCCACCAGGAACAGATACATAATTTCCGCATCAGGAGCATTGAAACCGGCATGGCTTACAGTCGAAGACATCGCATCAGTCGCTGACAAGACAGAGAAAATCGGAAGCAAAGCATTGATAATAAACGTGGAAGGCTTCCTGGACTTCAACACATCCTTCATTGCCGAGTCATTGGAAAAACGCGGAACCGCATGCAGAATCGCAGCCGTGACGACCGATGAAATCCGCAGACTCAGACAGAATCCGAGCGAAATGAGAGCGACAAATATCGCAAGACTGCTGGACAAGGAAGAAGTCCGCTCGAAACTGACCGGCGCCATCAAGGCTCTTGTCAATGACGAGGACTGCATCATACTTCCGGCCGTATTCGGACTTAAGGACAATGCGGCAGGACATAAGATCGCAGAAGACCTGAAAATCAAGACATTGTTCGTCGGCACACTTCCGCCGTCAGTACCCGGAATCAGATACCAGATGGCATTGAAGACCGCATTCGAGGCCGCAGGAGGCACATTCCTGAAAGGCGACGAAGCAGTAGGCGCAGAATTCGACGGAGACAATGTGACATCAGTAAGGACCGCAAACATGGGCGACATCCTGCTGACAGGCGAAAACTACATCCTCGCTTCAGGAAGCTATTTCGGACACGGACTGATTTCCGACTCAGAAAAAGTATATGAACCGGTGTTCGGAGCAGACGTCATTTTCAATGCCGACAGAAACACCTGGTACGACAAGAACTTCTTCCACAAACAGGAATACATCGGCTTCGGCGTGGACACTGACGAGAAATTCCACGTCAGGAAAGAAGGCAGGAGCATAACGAACCTCTATGCGTCAGGCTCAGTGCTCGGCGGATTCAACCCACTTCACGAAGGTTGCGGAGCAGGCGTTGCACTCATGACAGCATTCAATATAACAGACTCAATATTAGGCAGAT
The DNA here is from genome assembly GCA_000432515.1 of Bacteroides sp. CAG:545. GTDB lineage: Bacteria > Bacteroidota > Bacteroidia > Bacteroidales > UBA932 > Cryptobacteroides. Next base: position 18,088 of record HF996014.1, on the reverse strand, counting down.
AGAATATGGAAGCAAAAATCACAAATGAAAACAATTTCGAGCAGTGCATCAAATGTACTATCTGTACTGTATATTGCCCGGTAACCCCCGTAAGACCCGAATATCCCGGACCTAAACAGGCCGGCCCGGACGGAGAACGCCTCAGACTGAAGAACAAATACTTCTTCGACGAGGCGCTGAAATACTGCCTGAACTGCAAACGCTGCGACGTAGCCTGCCCGTCAGGAGTAAAAATATCCGACATCATCCAGGAAGCGAGAATAGAATTCAGCACCCACGGACCGAAACTCAGGGACAGGATGCTCGCAAGCACCGACTTCATGGGAACACTGGCCAGCCCGTTCGCTCCCATTGTCAATGCCACCCTGCCTCTGAAGCCGGTAAAAGCCATACTTGACGGTGTCTTGGGCATTGACCACAGACGGACATTCCCTAAATACTCAGGTACGAAATTCGAGAGCTGGTTCAAGAAGAACGCAGCCGGAAAACAGGCAGCATTCAAGAAGCAGATAGCATATTTCCACGGCTGCTACGTGAACTACAACTATCCACAGCTCGGAAAAGACTTCGTGACGGTGATGAATGCACTCGGATACGGAGTGAACCTGCTGGACGGGGAGAAATGCTGCGGCGTGGCAATGATCGTGAACGGCCTGACCGAAGGCGCCAAGAGACACGCCAAGCACAATGTAAAAGTGCTCCAGAAGGCCGTGGACAAGGACATGAAAGTGCTCACGACATCATCCACCTGCGTACTTACGATGCGCGACGAGTACAAGGACCTGCTGAAAATAGACAACTCCGGCGTAAGAGACAGCCTGCTTCTTGCCACCAAGTTCATCTACAGCCTCATTGACTCTGGCAAAGTCAAACTCGCATTCAAGAAAGACTACAAGGCGAGGATTGCATACCACACACCTTGTCACCTCGAGAAACTCGGCTGGGGAATCTTCTCCACCTCGCTGCTCAAGATGATTCCGGGAGTGGAATTCACCATGCTGGACAGCAACTGCTGCGGAATTTCAGGAACATACGGCTTCAAGAAAGAGAATTACGAAGTGTCCCAGGCCATCGGAAAGCCGCTCTTCGACCAGATCGGACGGGTTGCCCCTGACTTCGTGGCCTGCGACTGCGAAACCTGCAAATGGCAGATAGAGATGTCCACCGGATTTACAGTGAAGAACCCTATCAGCGTGCTTGCAGAAGCCTTAGATATAGAAGCCACCGCAAAACTCAACGGATAGGAAAAGCAATAAAAATCAAGTTGCGCAAAGCGGAACACCGATTTTGAGCCCGTGGGGCGATAGTAAGTCCTCTCCTCGAGGGAGAGGATTTAGATGAGGGGTAACGTGGATAAAACAGAGCGAGGGCCTTTTCACCTTCGCAATAGAAAACTCCCGCAAGCGAGCAGACAGTTCAGAACAACGGAAGGAACAAAAAAGGAATAGCAATTATTGTCAAGTTTCGCACAGCGAAACACCTTTTTTTGAGCCCGTGGGGCGATGGTAAGTCCTCTCCTCGAGGGAGAGGATTTAGGTGAGGGGTAACGTGGATAAAAAAAATGAGCGAGGGACTTTTCACCTTCGCAATAGAAAACTCCCGCAAGCGAGCAGACAGTTCAGGACAACGGAAGGAACAAAAAGGAATAGCAATGGAATATCTGTCAAAGGAACGCTACGACGAAATCGTGGCAGAACTGAACAACCTCATTGACGTGGAGTATCCCCGGATAAAGGATGCCCTGTCAGAGGCACGTGCCCAGGGAGACCTCAGTGAGAACTTCGAATACCGCGCGGCAAGAAGGGCACAGGCCAAGGCCATAAGCCGAATCCGTTTCCTGCAGAAGATACTGCAATATTCGAGGATCATCGACACCAAGGCATTGCCCAAAGACCAGATTTCGCTCCTGAGCAAGGTTGAGTTCACGAACCTTGCCACCAATGTACGTATGACCTACACTGTGGTAAGCCCGCACGAAATGAACCTTCAGGAAAGCAAGATATCCTGCAAATCCCCTATCGGCATTGCGCTCATGGGGAAGAAAGTCGGCGATGTGGTGGATGTCAATGCCCCGTCAGGAACATTCCAGCTCAGAATCGAGAGCGTCACAATCGCCTGAAACACAAATCGATACAAAAAATTCATACTTACGCCATCTACGAGTTATACAAACGACGCGCAGATGGCGTCTGATATGAGATGATGCCCTGCCTCGTTCGGATGCATACCGTCGTCGCAGAACAACTCGGTAAAATCCCTTCGGGAAAGAAAGCAGGTAGTTATGTCAATGAGCCTGACACCTTCTGCCGCGGCAATCCGGTACAGCTCCAGGTTGTACATCTCGTGCCAGTTCCCTATCGTATTCACAGTACCTCCGAGCCACCTCAGGACATTGTTCCGCTTCTCAGTGCAGAAACCAGAGCAGATATAGGAGTAGAACTTTATGGAGTCAATGGGCGGAAGCGAAAGCATGACCGGAATGCAGCCCAGTTCCCTTACCTTCACAATCAGATTCTCATACGTCTCGCGGAACATCGACAGCGTAGTCTGGGGCACGTGGTCCTCGTCAGGACGCTCGGAGATAGCGTTCCAGTCATAATTGCAGTCATTGCCCCCGAACTCGAGAAACGCAAACTGCGAATCCCGGATCTGCCTCGTATGCCTGGTCACATCCTTCATGCCTCCTGTTACAGTATTGCCAAAACGTCCATAATTCTCTATATCGACACCCATCCGCTTGGAACAGAGAGCAGCGAATCCGGAGTCCGAAATCACATAACGGCCTCTGCCCTTATCTTCTGTATTTTTCCCGGTGATTATCCCTTTCATGACCGAATCACCGAATGAAACAATCTTGTTACCCATCATAATGCCAAGTTATTTTTTAAGGATTACTAAACACGCTGCAAAAGTAAACAAGGCCGGCAGTTCAGGGAAATAAAGGTGATGACGGTATAGGATTTGTGACAAAACAGGCGTTTCAGTGACAAAAACAGATATATAGTGACGAAAAAAGATTACTTTTGCATTCGTCACAACATAATGTTATGAACGACATCAACGAAATATTCAGGAAATTCTGGCCGCAGACGGTGCACATTGTTGCAATTCCAGCGTTTTTCTTCTGCTTCATGATGATCTACACACCATATGGAGCAGAGGGCTACTTCAGCGACATGAAACTGGGATATCCGTTCCATCTTGCGATGCTGACATGCATAATCGCCGCAAGCGAAGGCCTGAGCAGAAGCATTCTCTACATTTTCAGGAGAAAAATCAACAGGACCGCCTACCTCTTCTGGTGCCTGATGGACATGGTATCCGCGTCACTGTTCATGGGCCTGTACATCTGGCTGATGAAACGCACCTCCATCTCTTATTTCAGCGCAGCAGCCTGGTCATTCGGGACAATGGCATTGACCACCGTCTATCCGTACGTGGTTATCTACCTGGCATTGCTCGCCCATCTGCGGAAGAAGCAGGCAGAAAAAGCCGAAGAAGGCCCGGACGACAGAATCCGGTTCTACGACTCCAGAAAGATGCTGAAACTGGTGGTCAATGTCTCGTCCATCTACTATATCAGCGCAGACGAGAACTACGTGAACATACATTATATAGAAGACGGCAAGACGAAAAAATATGTCCTGCGAAACTCCATGAAGAGCATCGAGGACATCTGCGCCAAGAATTCACTGGTACGGTGCCACCGCTCATACTTCGTGAACCCCGCACATATCAGGATATTGAAAAAAGACGAAAACGGACTGGTGTTCGCGGACATTGACACACCGGAAACCACCAGCATCCCCGTCACCAAGAGGTATTACGCGAACGTCACCGCATTGCTTTGACAGCCTCTCTGAAAATCGCGACCATCGTCTCTGCGATGCCGTGACGGCCTCTCCGGAGGAACAGAATCACCGCGATGCTGTAATCAGTTTCCTCAGATTCTTGGAGAGCGAGATGGGATAATCCTCGTCAGACCTGTCCAACCATTTGAGAGCCAATGCTTTGTCACCAAGCATATAACAAGCGAGAGCGATATTGTACTCCGCGCAGGAGCGCTTCATCATACTCCTGGTGTCAGTGAGAGACATCCAGATTTCCATCGCTTCCTTCCACTTGAAATCATAGGCCGCCAACGATGCCGCCTGCCACTGTGAAGGCGAATCGAAATACAATACCGTCAGCTGCTCATTCTTCCATTGCGGAGAAAAAATCCTTGACGACAACTTGCCGAACTTTTCGCCCGGCGTGGAAAGGGACGGCCAGAAAAGAGACGGGACATTGTCCGGCACTGTATAGAAATCCGTTTTCAGATTATCAGAAATCGTCTTGCTGCCGGCCCAGGTATATACAGTATCCACCTTTCCCATACTGTCGAAAGCGTATAGACGGATACTCACAGGGACATTGACCTTATACTGGGCGGAAAGCCCGTCGGAAGCCGCCTGCATATCGCCCACGGACAGTTCGCCGAACTCAGGAGAATCGAAAAGGAACACGATGTCCTCCCCCGTCTCCATCACCATATTCACCAGACTCTCCTTCGAAGCGTAGTTTGCAGAACCGTCTTTGGAACGCTTGTAGATAGGAATCGCCTCCTCTCCGGAGAAATAATCCTTCTCCAGGGCTGAGGCAAAACCATTCGCCATATACTTGCAGAACACCGAATCGCTCTGCGCATTGTCCTCAAGATAAACGACCGCCACGGACTTGCCGGCAAGGTCAATGCCGGACTTCGACGGATAACGCATCTCCACATTCAAACTGAACGCCTGCGGATCACAGGATGCCAACACGACAGCAGCCACGGCTGCCAATGCAACAGAAACAATCGGTTTCATAGTCTATAATATTTACAAAGATACGAACTCTGCAACAAGGTCATAATCACCGGCTTCAACGATTTTGACGTTCATGAAACCGCCCACATAAGCCTGCGGTTCTTCAGTCATCACGGAACTGTCGTAACGCACCATAATCTCACCGTCCACTTCCGGACTTTCAAATTCGCTGCGGCATACGAACACCCCATCATTGAAGTCATCGACTATCACTCTCACCTGCGAGCCCACACGGCTGGAATTGAAAGCAAATGATATACCATTCTGCAATTCCATCAGTCTGTCAAGCCGTGATTGTTTGGTTTTCGGCATCACGGAGTCCTTGAAGTTCAGGGCATCGAAAGTCCCCTCCTCCTCAGAGTACTTGAACGCGCCAAGTCTCTCAAACTTAGCCTCTTTCACGAACTGGAGAAGTTCATTGAACTCCTTTACACCCTCACCCGGATGTCCCACGATCATAGTGGTACGCAGCACGATTCCCGGCACTTTCTCTCTCATTTTCTTTATGAGAGCCCTTGTCCAGGCCCCGTCCACGTGACGATGCATCATGTCCAGCACCTTGTCAGCCACATGCTGCAAAGGAATGTCCATATACCGACACACCTTCGGATTCGTAGCCATCTGGTCGAGCACATCTTCCGGAAAATCAGCCGGATACGAATAATGCACACGCAGCCACTCTATACCGTCAATCTCAGACAGCCTCTGGAGCAACTCTCCCAGAGCACGCCTGTGATACAGGTCCAGTCCGTAATAAGTGGTGTCCTGAGCTATCAGCACCAGTTCCCTGATGCCCTCAGAAGCAAGCACAGTAGCCTCCTTCACCAGTTCCTCGATAGGCACAGAACGATGCGCGCCCCTGATGAAAGGAATCGCGCAATACGAACAGCGCCTGTCACACCCCTCCGAAATCTTCAGATAAGCGTAAGGCAGCTTTTTGCCCGTCCTCACACGCTCCGTCCGCCTTTCCGGATGCACCTTCACGCCGAGAGCCTTCACGATCGGATCAATGTCCCTCGCACCGAACCATCCGTCCACTTCCGGAATCAATGCCGGCATATCAGAAATGTAACGCTGTGAAAGACAGCCGAATACAAATATCTTTCCGACCTTTCCGGCATTCTTGCGCTCCACCGCCGCCAAGATGGCCTGAATAGACTCCTCCTTCGCATCACCGATAAAGCCGCACGTATTCAAAAGCAGATAGTCCACATCCCGTTCCTCCCCTGCCGGCACGATTTCGTACTCGTCACGGATCTGGGCAAGAAGATGCTCGGAGTCCACTTCGTTCTTCGAGCACCCTAATGTAACTATCTGAATTGACCTTTTTTCTGACATTCTATTCCTCAGATTTCTGTTCTGCCTCTTCTGCCTCGCTTTCCTCCACGAACTCGAGAGAAGCGAAATTCTTCAGTTCATTGTACCAGTCCACTACCTTCTTCATGTGAGAAACATAGAACCTGTCCCCGTCATAATCAGGTACAGCCTTGGTAAACAGCTCCTTGAGCTCCTCAGCGGTAGCCTTCTTGGAAGACGGAGCATCAGCCTCGCCAAGCACAGCGTGAAGCTTCTCGAACACATCCTTCAATTTCAGTTCACCCTCAGAAGTATAGATGGAGATATCAGCCAATGTGGTGATTCTGCTCTTCATATCGAAACAAGTTCTGCGTTTGTCGCTCAACGCCTCTACAATTGCTCCATTACGAGCCTGAGCGATATACAGGAACAAGCCGTGTTGGCCTGACACTGAAAGAATTTTTGCCAAATCTGTTTTCATAACCTAAAAAATTTAAATTTCATTCATTTTGGACAGCACCACCTGAATCTCACGCAAAACCGCCTCGGTCTTCGCCCTGAGCTCCTCAGGAGTCCCGTCATTATCGATAATATAATCAGCCGCAGACACATCCACGCTCTGATTTCTGATCCGTTCACGAACCGCAGCCTCATCCACACCGTCACGCTCGCAAGCACGCTTCACCCGCAGTTCCTCCGGCGCCCTCACAGCAAGGACAATGTCGAAAATCCCGCTGAAAGCAGGTTTTGTCAATGCCAATGCCGACTCCATCGCTACAATTTTTCCGCCACACTTGCCAATGTCATCCGACACTCCCCCCGACACTTCGTTCTTCCAAGCCTCAAAGTCCTCAATCACAGCAGGATAGACCACCTGCTCCATCTTGGACATATTTACATTGTCACTGAAAATCAGCCGAGCCAGCTCCCGTTTGTCGAACCGCCCGTCCTCCGTTCTCAGCCTTGGACCCAACGCAGTCTCAAGCCTGGAAAGCAACTCCCCTTCATAGAGGGCCTTCGTCCTGCTGTCACTGTCGTACACAGGCACACCCAGCTCCTCCATATACTTGGAGACCAGCGACTTGCCGCTGCCGATACCGCCAGTTATGAGCAATGTCAATGATTTCATTTCCCGCTCTCCACACAGTCAAACACCTCAGGGCTCACCGTATAGTCCAACACCCCGACAGGAACAGATTCCATACGCGGAAGACATTGGCCCTTAAGCGATTGGGTAAAATCATTGTAATCCACATACACCTTCACATCGTCAGTCGGAGCCGATGAAATCGGGAAAGCGCAGTGGAACGTCACCTCAGCCACAGACGGATAGATAATCAGCGACTTGCCCCGCGGAACATTCCTCGTGTCCACAGGTATCTGCACCTTGACCTCCACAAAACGCGAGACATTCAGACGGTAACGGACCGTGGCATCGGACATCCTCACGCCTTTGATCTTGTCGAGCTTCGCCTCTCCGTGAGCCGAAGCGTCCAGGTCATTGAGCGTAAGTGACTCAGTATAAACCCTGTCAATGCCGGAAAGATGGAACGGTTCGCCGTAAATCGTAACAGAATCAGGCGACACCGAGAGGGTTCCGACATTGATATACTGAGGCTTGAAACTGAGCGAATAGACCGGCTGGACCGGTACCCGCTTATGGTTCTCGAAAGGGAACCTGAAGGACAACGTATCGACCAGGAAGGTCTCCAGCTTGGTCCCCGTGCCGAAAATCTGCGCAGCGTACTTGTTCAACTCGTCAGACGTGATGTAGTACATCTCCTCACTGCTCCTGTGCATATCCGACGAATTGAAACGTATGACCACAGGCTGCTGATTCTCAGCCCTTTCCAGCTGGATAAGGCCGAATCCCGTAGCGCGGCACCTCGCCATAGCCACAGACGTGTTAGAAGACTGGAAAGCGTGACCGTTGATGTCGCACTGCGCCTGAACCGGCACACGGACGATTTCGGTATAGTTCAATGACAGATAATGTATCAGCCATATACTATAAGCCAGCAGGAGAGAGACAATAAAAAGCTTTGCATCCCTCCCGCTGATATTCAACTTTTCCGTTATTTTTCCGAACACGTTCCGCATAGCCTGAAGTCCGGATTATGGAACTACTGCTGCTGAGTTTCAGAGAAATCCTTTACAAGAGAATTCTTGTCCACTCTGAGTTTGGTCTCACCGTCCACCTTGATGATGACAGTCCTGTCTTTGATTTCAGCCACCTCACCGTAGATGCCGCCGATAGTCACGACCTTGTCGCCCTTCTTGAGGGCATTGCGGAACTTTTCCAATTCCTTCTGCTGCTTGCGCTGCGGACGAATCATAAAGAACCACATAATCACGAAGATGAGAATCAGCATTACCCACATTGACCAACCGCCGCCGGCAGGCTGCTGACCAGCCGGTGCCTGAAGAATTAAAGTAAGAATATTCATTTTCAATAAAAATTTATTCTACAAATATAATAAAAGATTTTCCTTTTACGACAATCCTACTCCACCAGTCCTGCTCCGCTCTTGACGATCTTGCCGTCGGCCACCAGTTTCGCGCAAAGCTTGTCCAGAAGGCCGTTCACGAACGAGCAGCTCTTCGGAGAACTGTAGTATTTGGAAATTTCAACATACTCATTGATAGTCACTTTCAGAGGAATCTCAGGGAAGCTCTCCGCCTCGGCCAGACCGAGCGCCACAATAGATATATCTATGGAGTTCAACCTGTCCGCCTCCCAGCCTTTCACAGACGACGTGATGAGACTGTAATAGCCCTCGTATCCGGTAAAGGCGTTCTTCAACAGCCTGGTAACGAACACCTTGTCGCTCTGCACATCAGCTTCAGGATTCTTCTTCTTGAGAATGTCGCTCATATACAGATCCGGCAGACGCCAAGCCTTGCCTGCGGCCAGATCCTCCATCGTCCTGCAGCAGAAGGTCAATGAATATGCGAGATCATCTATCCAGTAAAGTGAAATGTCCTCAAGAATGGCTGCCAGCTGCGGATTGTCCACAAACTCCTTCTCAAATATCTTTATGAAAAGGCGGCAGTCCTCCTTGAGCGAACGGGACGGCTCGGACATATAGTTCTGGAAATACTTCTTGCCCTTGAGCGAGTCCAGAACAGAACCGATGAGCAGGTCATACTGTGACCATGAGAGGTTCTTGCGCTCGAGCATCTTCTTGAAGTCAGGATCGTTCCTGAGGATTTCAGCCACCTGATTGTCAGCGAACTTGGTATTCGGATTCAGGTCATCTTCCGTAGGATTGAACTTGTTCTTAGCAAGGTCAATGCGGTGCTTCGCCTCATCCGTCAATGGCATAACTATCGACAGCATAAACAGATACAGGTCACGTGTCGCCTCGCAGGACAACTCCAGTTCCTTCATCGCGTCATCCAATGTCATCTTGCCCACAGATGCATAGCCATACAGCACCTTGAAAGCCTTTATCCTCAAAATTCTTCTACCTAACATAATCGAATCAGTATCTTTTTCACAAAATTTTCTCAAAGATACTACCATTTTTCAGAATTATCCTTATATTTGGTAAATAATTAAATTTAGCAAGGGAGATATGTACAACGATGATTATGAGGGAGGCTACTCCCACGATCGCTCCGGCGATGAGATCTATTCAAAGCCGGTAAGAGCAGGCAAAAGGACTTATTTCTTCGATGTCAAATCGACAAAAGGCAATAACGACTTCTACCTCACTATTACTGAAAGCAAACGCAGGGTTGAACAGGACGGCAAGTTCAGTTATGACAAGCACAAGATTTTCCTGTACAAGGAAGATTTCGACAAGTTCGCAGAAGGACTTGAGGATGTCATTTCCTATATCAGAGCCAAATGTCTGAAGGATGCGCCGGAAGGAGCCGCCGAAGTAAAGGCTGCGCCAGAGGTTCCTGTCAATGAAAAGGCAGAGGATTCTGACATGTTCTAAAATATAACCCCGTAGCATATACGAAGAAGGCGGCCCGATTGAGGTCGCCTTCCTTGTTATTATATGCAGCGCGTCATATATGGGCAGTGGGGATGCACCGGGGATGCACCGGCCACATCAGCACCTATTCTTTTATAGGGTCGCAGGTGAATACGACACCCAGACGCTTGAACACCCTGCTGTCCACCTCCGAAAGCATCACCGTCGAATGCACCTGACAGCCGGCAAGCTCAGGAAGCTGGGCCAATGCCCTGCGGCACTTGTCATCCGTAATGCTCAGCAGCGAAAGCGCCACCAGCACCTCATCGGTATGCAGCCTCGGATTATGTCCGTGAAGATAAGTAACCTTCGTCTTCTGGATCGGCTCGATCATATCACGCGGCAGAAGCTTTATTTTATGGTCAATGCCGGCCAGATGCTTGATAGCGTTCAATATCAATGCAGCACTCGAACCCAGCAGCGGACTGCACCCGGCCGTGATGATCGTACCGTCTGCAAGTTCGATGGCAGCAGCAGCCAGACCACCGCTCTCCTCCTTCCTCTCCTTGGCCGCCACAGTCGTCCTGCGGAACGAAGTGTCTATCTTGGCCTGCTTCATCAGGGAGCCTATCTTATTGATTTCAGCATCATTGACAGCGCCGTCAGCCATCCTGCACAACGCATCATAGTACCTGCGCACGATTTCCTGCTTCGCTGCATTGCAGCAGATCTCCTCGTCGCACATGCAGTAGCCTATCATATTGACACCCATGTCGGTAGGCGACTTGTACGGATTCTCGCCGTAGATGCTCTCGAAAATGGCATTGAGCACAGGAAAAATCTCGATGTCGCGATTATAATTGACCGCCATCTTGCCATAGGCCTCGAGATGGTACGGGTCGATCATGTTCATATCATTGAGATCAGCCGTCGCAGCCTCATACGCCAAGTTCAGCGGATGCTTGAGCGGCAGATTCCAGATAGGGAACGACTCGAACTTCGCATAGCCGGCCTTGATTCCCCTTTTGTGCTCCTGATAGAGCTGGGACAGGCACACAGCCATCTTTCCGCTTCCCGGTCCCGGAGCCGTAACCGCCACGAGAGGCCTGGTGGTAGGAACATAGTCATTCCTTCCGAAACCGTCCTCAGAGTCGATCAGGGCCACATTATTCGGATAGCCCTCGATAGTGTGGTGATAATAGGTCTTGATACCGCGCCTCTCCAGCTTGATGCGGTAGTTGTCCGCACTGGACTGGCCATTGTAGTGAGTGATGACCACGGCGCTGACCAGGAAGCCATGCCGCTCGAACTCATCATGAAGCCGCAGCACATCCACGTCATACGTGATGCCGAGGTCATTGCGGACCTTGTTCCGCTCAATGTCCAATGCGCTTATGACAATGATGATTTCCGTGCTGTCGGCCAACTGCCTGAGCATACGCATCTTGGAATCCGGCCGGAAACCCGGCAGAACCCTGCTTGCATGATTGTCATCGAAAAGTTTACCTCCGAATTCGAGGTAAAGTTTGTCTCCGAACTGCGAAATCCGCTGTCTGATGTGTTCGGATTGAATTTTTAAATATTTATCGTTGTCGAACCCGTATTTCATAACGGGATTCAAAGTTACGAAAAAAATCCTTATATTTGAACTTTGGCGACAAGATTCGTCATTTTTTAAAAACAAATTTGCAGAACAGATGAGTTCGATATTACTTAAGAATATAGTAGTCAACGGAGTCCTTTCCAATATATATATAGAAGGGACGACCATCCGCAGGATAACTCCCGTCGGCATCGCTTCCGAAGAAGAAGTGAAGACAGCATCAGGCGTGGAAGTGATGGACTGCGAAGGCAGGACAGCTGTGCCGGGATTCATTAACATGCACACCCACGCTGCCATGTCATTGATGAGAGGCATCGAAGAAGACGTTCCTCTTACGGAATGGCTTGCGAAAATCTGGGAGACAGAGTCCAAAATCGATGCTGAATACGTTTACTGGGGCACGAAAATGGCCTGCCTGGAGATGATAAAGACAGGAACCACCACCTTCAATGACCAATACTGGTTCTCCCCTTACGCCCGCAAGGCCGCTGTCGAGATGGGCATCCGCCCAGTGGTTTCATACGTCACCCTCGACCACGGGAACCATGAGGAATGCGAGAGGCAGAAGGAACAATGCATCAGGACCTATGAGGAGTCACTCGGGCTTGATGACGGAGGCATATTCGAGATCGGCATCCACGCCATCTACTCCACAAGCGAGGAACTGATTCTCTGGGCCACCGAATTCGCAAGGAAACACGGCCTTAAGATTCACATACACGTTAGCGAGACCGCGAAGGAAATCGCAGACTGCAAGGAGCAGCACGGCGGACTCTCCCCTGTCGAATACCTGGACAGGCTCGGAGTTCTGGGACCGGACGTTCTTGCCGCACACACCCTCTGGCTGAGTGACAATGATGTGGAGATTCTCGGAAAACGCAGAGTGAACTGCGTCCACAACATCAACTCGAACACCAAGCTCGCGTCAGGTTATATGTTCAGGTACAATGAGTTGCGCGATGCCGGGGCAAATGTCTGCATAGGCACTGACGGCTGCGCCTCTTCGAACAATCTGGATATGCTCGAGGCCATGAAGACCTCTGCTTTGTTCCAGAAAGCCTGGAGAAACGACCCTAAATCATTGCCTCTGGAGGAACTTCTCCCGCTCGCGACGGAAAACGGAGCGAAGGCATTGGGGCTGAACACCGGCAGGATCGAGGAAGGCAGGATAGCAGATATTCTGATAGTCAATACCGATAATACCTTCTTCATTTCTCCGGGATCATTCTTGTCGAATTTCATTTATTCAGCGCACAGCGACTGTATCGACCACGTCATTGCAGGCGGCAGATTCGTGATGAAGAACCGCAAGGTGAAGGACGAGGCAGGCATCATTGCAGGTGCGAAGGAACAACTAATCAAAATACTCTAAATCACATAGTTATGGACCCAAGATCAGAAAAAATTTTCAAGGCCGCTGACTATATCAAGGAGCGGCTCGACGGACGTGTTCCGGTAGCCGGAATCGTACTTGGAAGCGGATTGGGAAAGCTTGCAGAGAAGATCGAGAACCCTATAGTAATTCATTACAAGGACATCCCCGGATTTCCTGTTTCCACTGCCATCGGGCATAAGGGAAATTATATCGCAGGTGAGCTGGGAGGCAAATTCGTGATAGCGATGCAGGGACGCATCCACTATTATGAAGGTTACCCGATGGATATGGTGACATTGCCTATACGCGCGATGAAAGTGCTGGGCATCAGCTACTTGTTCGTATCCAACGCCGCCGGCGGTATCAATTTTGACTACAAGGTCGGTGACCTCATGATCATCAAGGACCACATCAACCTCCTGCCGAACCCTCTCATTGGCCCGAATCTCGACGAATTCGGGCCACGGTTCCCGGACATGACGCATCCTTATGACAAGAAGCTTATTGCCAAGGCCAAGGAGATTGCTGCAGAGGCGGGCATTCCTCTTCGCGAGGGCGTTTATATCGCAGGTACAGGTCCTTCTTACGAGACACCTGCCGAGTGGCATTTCTTCAGGACTATCGGGGCTGATGCTGTCGGCATGAGCACTGTGCCTGAGGTAATCGTGGCAAGACACTCCGAGATTCCTGTTTTCGGAATGTCGGTTATCACCAATGCCGCACAAAAGGAGTTCGCGGCTGACTACAAGAACGATGGAGACGATGTCGTGAAGGCTGCGGACGCTGCAGCGGACAAGATGACATATATCTTCACCAAAATCATTGAATCACTTTAATTTACGGTGACATTGCCCATCCCGGCAGTGTCACTTTTTTAACAGAAAGATATGGAATTCGGTTTTATCAGAGTGGCTGCGGCGACGCCGAGAGTGAAAGTGGCTGATGTTGATGCCAATGTGGAAGAAATCTGCAGGATGGCGGAAATCGCTGAGAATGAGCAAGTTTCCATCTTGGCTTTTCCGGAACTGTCCGTCACAGGCTACAGTTGTGGTGATTTGTTTGCCCAGGAACTTCTGGTCAGCAGGGCTGAGGAAGGCGTAAAAAGGCTGAAAGCATTCTCACGCGGCAAGTCATTGACACTGGTCGTGGGCGTTCCCGTCAGAGTGCGGGGCTCGCTTTACAACTGCGCAGCGGTCATCCAGAACGGGTCGCTGAAGGGCATTGTACCGAAAATTTACCTTCCGACCTATAACGAATTCTACGAATCGCGCTGGTTCTCAAGCGGTTGCGATTTCCTTTCTGATACTCTGAGCGCTTACGGACGGATTGAGGACAATGCCAAGGACTGCAGTTCGCCTGCCGCAGGTGCTGAAATCAGCTACGCCGGACACAAGGTGAATGTCTATCCGAATATGCTGTTCAATGTAGGCCGCGCGACTTTTGCCATAGAGATCTGCGAGGACCTTTGGACACCGATTCCGCCATCTTCCCATCATGCTCTCGCAGGAGCTCAGATCATCGTGAATCTTTCTGCGAGCAATGAGGTCCTGATGAAGCACCAATACCGCAAACAGCTTGTCAGTCAGCAGTCTGCGAGGACAATTTCGGCTTACGTCTATAGTTCATGCGGTTATGGTGAATCTACTCAGGATGTGGTTTACGCCGGTTCTTCTCTGATTTATGAGAACGGAAGCCTGATGGCGGAGAACAAGAGGTTTTCGCTTGAGGCAGGGATGATATGCGCTGACATTGACATTGACAAGCTTTCCGTGCTGCGTCAGAAAGAGAGCACTTTCCATTCTGTGGCTCCGGACGGCACGGGTGACGGGCTGGATGCGCGGAGGTATTTCGCTGTGGCATCCGGTGATGGCGCTGCGACTGATTTCGAAAAATGTCTGAGGAGGCATATAGACCCGCATCCTTTCGTTCCGGGCAATGCGGCTGAGCGTGACGAGAGGTGTCGTGAAATCACTGATATCCAAGTGATTGGCCTTGCGACAAGGCTCGCTCATATCCATTCGCAGACTGCCGTGATCGGCATTTCAGGCGGGCTGGACAGCACATTGGCATTGATAGTGACGGTCCTGGCTTTCGACAAGCTCGGCTGGGACAGGAAACGGATTATAGGTATCACGATGCCGGGACTCGGCACGACGACGAGAACGCACTCGAATGCTTCCGATCTGATGGCGGCGTTAGGTGTGACATCTCTGGAGATTCCTATCAGCAAGGCTGTGGCGCAACACTTCTCCGACATTGGCCAGAACCCTGAGGTTCAAGATGTTACCTATGAGAATTCGCAGGCACGCGAAAGGACGCAGATTCTTATGGATGTGGCCAACAAGGAAAACGGTATCGTGGTGGGTACCGGCGATCTTTCTGAGCTTGCGCTAGGCTGGGCAACGTACAATGGCGACCACATGTCCATGTACGCGGTGAACGCCAGCATTCCGAAGACGCTTGTGCGATACCTGGTGGGCTGGGCCGCCGAGAATCATTTCGAGAGTGACGTGGCAGTGGCTGCCGGACGTGGCGCCGTGGGGGCTTGCGGAGGTATTGTGGGTGCTGCTGGTGATGAGAGTGCTTGCGGTGGTGCCGTGGCGGATCGTGGAGACGTTGAGTGTCGAGTGGCTGCTAACGTGGTTGATGACGTTGCTGCAGTGGCGACTCGTGAGACATCGCCAGAAACTTCTCGTGGAGACGTGGCGGACCACAAACGCTCTGTGCGAGAGATACTTATGGATATCATTGACACGCCGGTAAGTCCGGAACTGAAGCCGGCGGACAGCGAGGGAAACATCACCCAGAAAACGGAAGACCTTGTGGGCCCATACGAGCTGCACGACTTCTTCCTCTACCACATTTTCCGTTTCGGCGCGAGACCATCGAAGGTTTACTTCCTGGCACGCAAGGCTTTCGAGGGCGTATATGACGACGCCACCATCCTCAAGTGGTTGAACACGCTCATCAGGCGTTTCTTCGCCCAGCAGTTCAAGCGCTCCTGCCTCCCTGACTGCTCGAAAGTCGGCTCCGTCTCCCTCTCCCCAAGAGGTGACTGGCGAATGCCGTCCGACGCCTGGCGCACCATCTTCCTGAACGACCTGCCGGAGAGTTGATTACTGCCTTTTTATATTCTCGATGACACAGCTATGCTTTTTGGTGCTTCGGTCATAGTTGATTCCGACTAAAACTATGTCGCCGAAATATGACTTGAGCGCATCGCCGTAGTTTTTCTGCTGAATTTGGCGGATAGCCGTATCTGCGTCTTGATTGAATTTCAGTTCAAGGACGACTGCAGGTAAATCAATATTCTTATGTGGCACCAATACGATATCGGCGAACCCTCTGCCGGTCGGCAGTTCACGAACTATACTGTAACGGGATCTTGCTGTATAGAAAGCCAATGAAAGCACACAAGCCAATGAATTCTCATCATTGTATTGGAGCAAACTGGTATTTTGTTCGTGAACTTTATCGACGCATGATGCTACGATGTCCGCATCGCCATTCAGAACACATGACAATAGATAATCCGATTGCTTTAAGGCATCATTGACTTCAGACCAGCCGGAGTCAGCGATGGCAGTTTCGAACTCCTGACGAACTTCATAATTTGGAATGTTGGCGCACTTTGTTTCAGTATTGTAGGAAAGATATCCCAAGTGGCACAAGAGCGTAAGAACGTCATCCTTGCAGTCAATCTTGTGCATGTCGTTGCTGAATCGAAGGGAGTTCACCTTGACCGGAATATCATTGAGAAGGGATACGACATCATCTTTCAGCCCGTCGAAGTTCATTGTAATATATTGAATCAGGCTTTCAAATGTATTTGTGCTTGCCCAATAACTGGCGAAGGACTTTCTTTTCAGAGCCCGCATGACTGCAAAAGGATTATAAATTGCCTTTTCGGAACCTAATTCATATCCGTCATACCAAAGCTTCATTTGTCTTGCATCCATACCGGCGTCATGACATAGACCGGCAACCTCTTTTTCTGTAAAACCGAAATATGGAGCAAGTTGAGCCGGACTTAGCATCGTGTATTCCTCGAAGTTATTCAAAGCAGATTGTGTATTGTACCGTTTGATTGGAAGAATACCGGTCATATATACACACGCGAACACATATTCAGTTTTGCTTCCCTTGAACAACCGACGCAGGAAATCAACATATTCATCCATCAATGCCTCATAACCTTCACGACAAAGCGCATCCCACTCATCTATAAGACAAACGAATTTTTCGCCAGTCTGATTGACGATGTTTATCAAGAGATCCATCAAATCATCGTTGGTATTCATGGCGACGTTATTGTACATGCTCAATAGCTCTTCGCAGATATCGTGCTTTATTCTGTCAATGAGATGCTCATCATCCCCATACTTGGTTACGAAATCAGTCATGTCCAGATATAGCACAGGGAAGCGATTGAGGTTTTTCTCAAAATCAGCCTGTTTACTTATCTCCAGCCCTTCAAATAATGACCTTGATTCACAGGACCTGTCATAATAAGCATTGAGCATTTTCACGGCAACAGACTTCCCGAAACGGCGGGCACGAGTTACGCACATATACCGATTCTCGGTTAACATTACGGAATTAACCTCCTCTATCAGCATACTTTTATCCACAAAATTAGTGTTGCGGACAGAAGCGAAGCCGTCATTGCCTTTATCTATAAAATTCCCCATGGCCAATTATTGAATATATAGCGTTTGCACGCGGATCTACATTTGACAAATCTACACTTTTATTTCGAATATAACGTAATTTATCTGTATCTCCCCTTGTAAATGTTTGCACATTGGCTGATTATTTCCGGCTCGAGCGCACCTGCCGGGGGCAAAAGGGCCAGATCTGCACACGTGGTTCCAACGACGAGGGCAGAAACCCACGATCCGCCAGCCGCTCTCAAGAAAGGCTGCCACTGACTTATGTGACAGCGGTCGCTAAGATAGCTTTAGTAGTAATATTCTGAACAGAAAAAGAAGTAATATTTCCTTTATTGTTCAAATTATTGCTATATTTGCAGCATGAAGAT
>HF996013.1:40198-116505 GCA_000432515.1 Bacteroides sp. CAG:545 | reverse complement strand
CCGGCATCTGATGATGCCCTGGCAGCACTTCGGTCAGACCTCTTCACTATGTTGTGAGGCCGCTGCCCTAAACCCAGACGCTCCGCTGGACCTTTGCGTCCTCCATGTATTTGCTTCCGCAAATGGGTGTGCAAAATCGACTCTTTTGCCTACGTCATTGGATTCACGTGACCAAATACGGCCTTTCTGCACACGTCATGCAGTTTTTGAAAGGTCACGGGGGCAAATCAAGCCTTTTTGCCACCGTGGTTGTAAGCTAATCCTTCGGTCGGAAGTCTTCGCCTTGTTGTGCCGCTGCTGCCCTAAAACCCGACGCTCCGCGCGGCCTTTGCGTCCTCCACGTATTTGCTGCCGCAACGGGGTGGACACAATCGACTCTTTTACATATGTCATTGGATTCACGTGTGCATATACGGCCTTTCTGCACACGTCATGCAGTTTTTTGAACGGTCACGGGGGCAGATCGTGGGTTTTTGCCCCCGTGGTTGAAATCTTGTGTGCTGAAACCCGCCTTTTGCCCCCCCCCAGACTGTCCGAAAAGTCCTCGCGAGACTGAAATACTCCGTACCCCTTACAAGGCCAGAAGCGGATTCTCGATTTTCACTGAGGAATATTTGACTTTTCAGACAGTCACCCCCGATCCCCTTTTGTATGTGACTGGACGATTTTTGTCTGACATTGTCTGGTAATAGTACCTTGATTCAATATTTGCATCTTTTGTGTCAAATCTTCTATATCAAAAAATATCATTTCTATATCTTTGCATGCGTAGTCATTATGCTCTTAATTTAAGGAGCACTGCGGATTACTTAACTTAATACTAAGATGAATAACCGATTATTTGGATTTTTGGTCCTTCCGCTTTTTTTAGCCGGACTAATGGGCCTCTCTGCTGTGGATACTGCTTGTACTCCTGCACCAAGAAAGGCATCACATGGCGGAATAATGGTCGAGTGGGAAGATGCACAACTTCTTGCTCCCGGAGGATATGCACGTGTGCATCGCCTTAACGACGGAAGCTATATGGCCGTTTATTCTCGCGGAGGAAACGGATGCTTCAAGATAAGCAATGATGGTTGTCGCACATGGTCGTCTGCAAGGACAGCCATGACTTACAATAGTTATTCGGCTCCAGTTCCCGTCAATGTTTCCAATGCTGAGTTTGCACAACTCAGTAACTCGAATCCTTACCGCCCTGGAAGAATCATTTATGCTGCGAATATAAGGCCTTCTGAAAACCAAAGCTCGCAAACGCCTTATACCATAGCGATTTCCACGTCCGACGACATTGGCAAGACCTGGACAGGAATTCGGGACGTATATAAATCCAAGATATGGGATAGGGATGTCCTCCGTGGCTGTTATGAACCATGTGTCCTGGAACTTCCGGATGGTACAGTGCAGATTTATTTCGCAGACGAAACCCCATATTATGAAAAAAGACTGACATATCAGAATATCTCTGTAATTGAATCGAAAGATGGTGGTGATACTTGGGGACCGGCCAGAATCGTCTGCTACAATGAAAAGTACCGCGACGGAATGCCGGTGGCAATGATATATAAAGATTGGATCTATGTCGCTATCGAAGCTAACGGACAGAATATCAAATTCCATCCGCAAATCGTATGTACCAGGATATCAGACAATTGGAAAACTCCAGTATATGGCTCGTCATTGAACCGCTTCGATCCATTCAAGACATCTATGGAAAGCGCATTCATCTATGCAGGTGCGCCATATCTCATCCATACGGACAATTATTTCGTGCTTTGTTACCAATCTTCGGAAGGTGCATTGGAACCGACCACAAAGAATGCCGTGATGGAAATGGCCGTATGCCGCATCGATGAAATGAGCGGACATGAGTTCCTGACAATGCGGGAGAGCATCAGACCATTCGAAATCGACCAGACAAGAGACAATGGCCTTTGGAATTCTCTCTGTGATCTCGGTGATGACAACATTCTGGCAATCACCCAGTTGAGCGGCAATATCTACATCCGGAGGGGAAAGATAATGATGAAGTGAATATACTTCGGCCTCAAACCGACTTGACTACTACCGGACTACTAAGAAATGAAAAGCAGAATAACCACATACATAATGATTTCCGCAGCATTGCTGTCAATGTCGGCATGTACGGAATCCATATCAGAACTGGAATCAGGAACCGTCTTCCAAGCCGTTTCAGAAAGTTCCTCAACCAAGACGGAACTTGGCGAAAAGACGGACGGGAAGTATCCGGTCCTCTGGTCTGAAGGTGACCGCATAGCGGTAAATGGAGTCGTGTCCAGACCGCTTTCAGCAGAAGAGGCGGGGGCTAACTCTGCCACGTTTACTACAGAAAAATCATTGACTGCACCATATACTGCCGTTTATCCTGCTGATGTTCTGGTTAATGACGTGATAACAATAAAATCGGAGCAGACGACAACAGCCGGATCTTTCGACCCTGCCACAGCCGTGATGGCGGCGACCAGTGCAACCTCAGAATTGCGTTTCCGCCAGTTATGCGCATACCTCCGCATAAAAGTAAAATATCAGTCTGGCAGCAAACGCTTGGCTACCAAAGCAATATTCAAGGGCAATGCCTCCGAATCCGTCGCGGGACAATTTTCATTCAATGCCGGCAATCCTGTTCTTGGCAACGTCTCCGGAGATGGAGTGAAAACGATAACTTTGAAATCAGCCGGAAACGAAACCTGTCTTACCGACTTCTGCATAGCCGTTCCGCCACAGATTTTCAAGGAAGGTTTCAGCATAATGTTTTCCGATGCCAGAGGCACATTCCTGAAGGCTACTACCGACACGCAAGTGGAACTGAAAGCCGGCGTGATCACCAATGCACCTGAATTGACATTCACCGCACTTGAAAATACTACTTCAGATATTGAGGAAGTCGAAGGCAATATGCTTGGCATTGTCTGGGACAAGCCTGTCCTTGTATCTGGTTGGTGCAGTGCCTATGGTCGTGCGCACCGTCTAAATGATGGCAGATTAATGATTTGCTACTCAAATACTTGGCATGCATATGCCCGTTTCAGTAAGGACAATGGATCTACATGGACCGAGGCAAAAGTTGTCGTTTCCGCCTATAAGAAAGACAGTCTGTCACACAGGATGGACAATCCGGAATTTGCACAGCTCAGTGCAAACAATCCCCATCATCCGGGACGTATAATTTATGCTGTGAATGAAAGAGTCAAAGATACAAAGGTCGCCAATAAAGACAAGACAGTCTATCCGTTCCATATCTCCATAAGCACGTCCGATGACAATGGAACTACCTGGAGCAAACTCAAGAGACTCTACTCCTCGAACAATGTTTCCGGATGCTATGAGCCTTTCGTGCTGGAACTTCCTGACGGCACTGTACAGATTTATTTTGCAGATGAGACTCCTTATGCAATCGACGGGATTACCTACCAGAACATTTCCGTCATTGAATCGAAAGACGGGAGCGACACCTGGGGAGAAAAACGCGTTGTATGTTATACGTTTACGAAACGCGACGGGATGCCTACGGCTACGGTTTATAACGGCAATATATATGTCGCTATCGAGGCGAATGAAGGTGACTATCAATTTTTCCCGCAGAGCGTATATAATTCAGTAACAGATAATTGGAGCCGTCAGGTCGGTGCGCCGAGCCCTTACAGGTTCGACCCTTTCCAGAAGTCGCTCAAGAGTGCTGCGATATACTCCGGCGCCCCGTATCTGATACAGACGGACAATTATTTCGTAATGTCGTATCAGACGACGAACGGTGCGCCGCAAAGTACTCATGACGAACGATATAAGCATACGGCAATGGAAGTCCAGATATGCCCTAAATCAGAATTGGTCAAGAACAAATTCAGTACAATGCGGGGAGTTACCAGACCGTTTGCGATAGACCAGACCAAGGCCAGTGCCAAATGGAATTCGCTTTGTCCACTCGGCGGTGATGAAATACTTGCCGTTTATGGCTCTGGCGGAAAAGATCATGAAGGGGATACCGGATATCTCTATGTAGTAAGAGGCAGGATTGTGAATACTTTATTCGATTTCAAATAAAATACATTGCTTAATTATTAAGAGACTGATAACCAATCAATAAAAATGAAAACGAGACTTTTGGCACTGATCGCACTTGTAGCCGCCCAGGTGAGTCTTTCAAGTTGCGGGAAAACGGAAACAACTGGCGGAACAAAACCGGAACCGGTTCCTGAGAAGAATGTTAGTCTGTCGTTGAGTTCCGGAATAGCCTCCAAGACTGTTCTCGGGGACATGAACGGGGATGTATATCCTGTATATTGGTGTGAAGGTGACCGTATCATCGTGAACGGAAAGCGTTCTGCGCCTCTCCATGGAATCGGAGATAAGGATGTGAAGGCAACATTCGATGTGGGTGAAGTCAATGCCCCTTATGGAGTCGTCTATCCGAGCTGGATATGTGATGCAATGGATTCGGAAGCAGCCGAGGTCTCGCTTCAGGCTGTCCAAAAATGGACTCCTGGTTCCTTCAGCAGTGGTGCAGCCGTCCTCTACGGAAAATCCTCCGAAACCGAATTTGAACTGAAGAACCTCTGTGGCGTAGTGCGCATTGCCATGGATTTCGGAAAGAATAAGATCTCAGGCATTGTACTGACAAGTCTGACGACTCCAATTTCAGGTAAATTCAGTCTGAACCTCTCCAGTGGTGAACTGTCAGCCATTGACGGCAAAAACAGAATCGAAATATCTGTTCCAGATGCCGGTTTTGCAACAGGAAGCCCAGAAACTGCAGAACTTAATTTTTGTGTGCCTGCCGGCGAATATCCGGACGGTTTCAATATTACCGTCACAGACAGCTACAACCGTCAGATGGTCATTGAGTTGCGAGAGAATACCCGCATAAACGCAGGTGTGATCGCCGATTGGGGCAAGCGGACTTTTGTCCCCGCAGGAGCACTGATTATCACCGGCCCTGAATCCTGGAATACTTTCGCCGATGCTGTCAATGCCGGTGATTATTCCGATTGGGTGGACCCTGATACCGGCGAGGTCAATATTGCCGCAAATATCGTCAATGCAGATGACCTTAACCAGATTGATCTTTGGGAAGGTATCCTGAATGGAGGCAACTATACATTGACCCGCAACAAGATAACCAGGCCTCTGTTCAAGAAAATTGCAGAAGGTGCAGTGGTCAAGAACCTCAACCTCGGCGGATTGCGCACGGAACCTGGCGAAAATGCCTCCGCAGTTCTGGCAGCAACCAATCTTGGAACCATTGAGAACTGCGAGAACAAGTCGAAACTCACCGTGACGGTGGACGCGATTTTCCATTTCTGCAGTCTTGTGGAAGCCAATGCCGGCACGATGCGGTCGTGCACGAACAGCGCGGATTTCGAAATCAACCTGCCTTTCACCGGGAATCATGAGTTGATTGGCGGAGGTCTAGCGTTCAGACCTGATGCAGAAGGTAACCTCGGCTCCTTCGAGGATTGCAAGAACACCGGCAATATCACTATCCTGAAAAATGCCATTGCCGCTTCCGGCCTCCATAAATGTGCCGTGGGGGGAATATTGGCATCAGCATACGGCGGAACCAAGGAAGTATTCGTGAAACTGAAGAACTGTTCCAATGAAGGCAAGATTACATTGTGGGAGAATGAATTGCAGAAATCAGGAGCACAGGGAGCCTATGCAGTGGGAGGAATTGTGGGGCGTATAGCTCCGTTGTCAGGAGATGCTGCCGCAATGTATGTAAATCCTACGCCTACTGCCGGTTTTTATACGGAAATCACTGGTTGTACCAATTCCGGTACCATCGACGCCTGCAGCAACATTGCCAGTGGTGCATCTTCTGCCATGTCAGGCGCGAGACAATTGTACGTGGGTGGCATTTCCGGAATCGTAGTGGGCATTCCGTCAAACCCGGCAAAGATTTCAGGATGTACTAATACCGGAGCGGTTCTTGCCGGCGGAATCTCCAGACCTTGTGCGCTCGTGGGAGGAATTCTCGGAGGAACAGCATTTACGGAAATCGCCGATTGTACCAACAGCGGTTCATTCGGAATTACGAAGAACACATTGGCACCTGTCAATGCGAAGATCGGAGCAGTGGGCGGCATAGTTGCCCACATCCTGAAAGTCACGCCGGTTCCAGTAATTACTAACTGCAAATCTACTGCGGCTTTGCCTGCAGACGCTGTGGACAAATGCTCTGGCGAAATCTATGCTACAGGAAACAAACCGACAATCAAATAGAATAAAAAAAGTACGCATATATGAAAAGAATACTCATATTTACTTTCCTGCTGCTCTTTTCTGCCGCAATGTCATTCGCACAGAGCATCAAGGTCAGCGGAACGGTGAAGGATAGCGAAGGCAATCCTATGCCTGGGGTGTATGTGCTTGATAAACAGTCGAAAACCAAGGGAACTGCGACCGATACGGACGGAAAATATGAAATCACAGTAGCCAAAAACGGATTTCTGGAATTCAGTTGTCTTGGCTTTGAATCAAAACTTGAACCGGTGAACGGAAGGGTGAAGATCGATGTGGTCTTGAAGTCTGATGCAGCCAAGCTGGACGATGTGGTCGTCATAGCATACGGAACCGCCAAGAAGTCCGACCTTACAGGCGCTGTTTCCGTAGTGGACATGAAATCATTGAACGATATTCCGGCATCATCGGTCAGCTCGGCCCTTCAGGGACGTGTGGCAGGTATGGACATGATGTCATCGACGGGAGAACCCGGTGCGGAAGCGTCCATTCAGATTCGTGGAGCCAGATCCATCAGTGCGGGCAACGCGCCGCTGATTGTGGTGGATGGCGTAATCGACGCAGTGTCAGACCTCAACGAAATCAATCCTGCCGACATCAAGAGCATTTCTGTCCTTAAAGACGTGTCATCCACATCTCTGTATGGTTCACGTGGAGCCAATGGCGTTATCCTCATCACGACAGAGCGTGAGACATCCCGCAACTTCACTGCCAATTTCAAGGCAGCCGCAGGCGTTTCCAGGATTGCAGGAACACTTGATCTGATGGATGCCTCGGAATTCGCGCAGTACTGCAACATGACGCACTACATTTCCGAATACATCGGCGGAAAAGAAAATCCGTCCCGTAATTTCTATTTTCCTCAGGACGAGGTCCTCAATAAAGGAAAAGGCACGGACTGGATTGATGCGCTCTCGCAAACCGGTGTGTATCAGGATTATTCATTCTCGGCACAGGGCGGTACCAATGTCACCCGTGCATCTGCTTCTTTCGGTTATCATGATGAGAAAGGTGTCGTAATCGGATCCGGATTCAAACGTATAAGCGGCAGGGTGAGTGTGGAGACGCAGCCACTCAAATGGATGCGTGCAGGAGCCCGTCTGTATTATGCGGAGCGCCATACGGACAAGTCCAGCGCATCCATAACGGGAACCAGCAGTACGGCCGCCATATATCTCAGCCCGCTGCTCGGCATCAATGATACATGGAATACTTTCGGCTCGGAATACGCTTCAGGCGGAGCTCCGTTCAACAATCCATATATCAGTGCCAAGCAGATCAGCTATGATGTAAAGCAGACGAATCTGAACCTTCTGCCTTGGGTGCGTCTCATATTCAACCGTTTCGCATCATTCGTCAGCAAGTTCTCGTTCACGACAGACGCTTATCAATCATTGCGTTACGCTCCTTCTACACTCCCTGTCGCGCAGCGAAATCTCACCGGAGGAACAGCAACCGCAATCCGTCAGGACCGTCAAGTCCTTCTCAGCGAAAATACTTTTACATACGACCGTACATTCGCACGCCGTCATACCCTCAATCTGCTTGCAGGCTTTACGGCAGAGCGTATGAACTTGAATTACAATTGGTTCAATGGAGAAGGCTATATGGATGACAATGTCACATACAAGAATCTCGGTGGCCTTCTGGATGAACGTTGCATCACGACACGCAGCTACGAGAACATCAAGACTTCCATGTCTTTCCTCGCCAGAGTCAACTACGATTATTTGAAGAAATACTATCTGACATTGACAATGCGTGCCGACGGTGCCTCGAACTTCGCAGCGAACCGCAAGTGGGGTGTATTTCCGGCCGCAGCAGTGAGATGGAACATCAGCAGGGAAGATTTCCTGGCAGGGGTGTCTTGGCTGGACGACCTTTCGCTCAGGGCAAGTATCGGCCGGAGCGGCAATGATGCCATAGGAACCTATATGTCCCAATCGACACTGACCTCCGACAAGGGAGTCTGGATGCTGGGAGATTACCGCCCTATCGCATACTATGATACTCGTCTGAGCAATGGAAACCTTACTTGGGAGACAACGGACTCATATAATGTCGGTCTTAATTTCGTAGCATTCGGAGAGAGAGTGAATCTCGAAGTAGATGCATATCAGTCAAATACTTCAGACCTCCTTTTGGCTATGAAAACCAACCAGTCAACTGGATACGACACATATTTTACCAATATGGGAAGTACCCGTAACCGCGGAATTGAAGTCACTCTCACGACGCGCAACATCGTCTCGAAAAAATTATCATGGAGTACGATGCTTACGGTTTCTCACAATGACCAGCGAGTGATTGATGCAGGTGAGGACCGTCTAGTGCCGACCTATGTGAATTTCCGCAACACCACGCAGCTTCTGTATGGCTACCGTGCAGGTTATCCTTTTGAATTCCCTCTGGGGATATCAGTATGCCGGAGTATGGCACAGCAATGATGAGATTGAACGTAACAAAATCTCCAAGACATACGTCAGCTCCGGTACTTCCCAGCTGGGTATCAGCCGTTTCGTGGACCAGAACAATGACGGACTGCTCGACCAGAACGACCTCGTATATCAGGGCAATTCTGACCCTGTCCTGTATGGAGGCTTCCAGAACAATTTCACCATCGGCAATCTTTCATTGAAAGTCTATACGACATGGTCATTGGGCGGAAAAATCTACAACATCAGTGAAATCCTTGCAGGAAGCGGCTCCAGGGCATACAACAAGTATCGTTTCATGCTGAATTCGTGGGACCCGGAACTGAATCCTGACTCTGATATCCCTCGTGCCGGCAAGGAGGATTACAATGCCAGTGACCGCATGATCTATGATGCGTCTTATGTGAGACTGAAAGAGGTTTCATTGAGCTACCGCTTCAACATTGCCAAGAACTGGTGCAAGAGCATCGTCGTGGGAGCGAGCGGTGAGAACCTGTTGCTTTGGAAACGCTATAACGGATTCGATCCGGATGTCTCCACCAGTTCAGTGACACGTCGTATCGATGATGGCGCATTTCCTCGCCCGAGAACATTCGTGATTAATCTTCAGATGAACTTCTAGAATATGAAAAAGACAATTGCAATAGCTTTGCTGATCTTCGGCGCGATTTCATGTTCGCTGAAGGAAAAGATTACGTCCTACACTGAAGGTGACAAATATTACCGCAGTGTGGAACAGATCAAGACAGGACTCAATGCCTGCTATTCTCCGCTGAAGCTTATCTATACCAATATGGGCTTCTGGGAAATGTGCGAATGCGCTACCGACCTGATGTATCTGAACATTGACAATCAGATAGATGCGGTCTGTGATATCGCCCCGGCCCGTCCGGGTGCCGCATCCCTTGTCTGGCAGCGCGGCTATCAGGGCGTGTCCCGTACCAATAATATGATATTTTACACGGACAGGGCAGTCTCTGAAGGCTATATCGATGAAAACGAGGCCGCTCCACTCTATGCGGAAGCCGCTGTCCTCCGTTCTTTCTACTGGTATATCCTGACTTCCACATTCGGCGACGTTCCGTTCTATACTGAACGTGTTACTGAAGAAAACAGGACGAGAATCGTGAAACTTCCGCGGATGTCCGCTGCGGAAATCCGTAACTTCTGCATTGGAGAACTCCGTAAGAATCTGTCCGCAATGCCTGCACGCAGGACATACGATTCCGGCACCGACTACCGCGTCAGCCGTGCATTGGGCCTTATGCTCGGAGGCAGACTCTGCCTGTGGAACAAGGATTGGGACGGAGCATTGGAATTCTTCGGACAGTTGGAAACCATTTATGGCGACCTCTCACAGTATCCTCTCTCCGACGTGCCTTTCAGCGTGAAATACAGCCGCGAATCAATATGGGAAGTCCCTAACATCTACGAGGCCAACGGTCTCCAGATTGTCGGGACACTGGCAAGCTGGACTACTCCGTTGCGTGCCCAAAACATTGTCAGTGACGAGTTTGCGCAGGAAGATATCATCTCTGACATCTACTATGGAATCGGTATTCCGGAACTCGGTTCTCATGCGATGACCTACACGTCAGTGCGTCCTACGCCGTTCCTCTGCCAGAATCTGTTACCGTTCCTTTCAGATGACCTTAGGTCGGGAGAGTATTCGAATTGGTCCAAGACCGCCCGCGGAGGGTCCGGAAACCTTGCATGGCGATGGCTGGGTTATGACCCTGACGATGCCGGAAGAACCGGAGAAAAGCAGGTCATGTTCTTCGGTTCCAAGAATGCCGACGGGACATGGTCTAGGATGAACCAGTCCAGCACTCCATGGCTTGGCAACAAATTCTGGTGTCCGGACATGAGAAGTACCCGCGACGCGAATAATTACAAGAATTTCCGATACGCAGGCGCTGTCCTCGGACTTGCGGAAGCGAATCTGATGAAAGGCGACGTCGCATCGTCCCTGCATTATCTCAATATGGTACGCAGCCGTGCGGGCCTGTCAGACCTCAGTCTTGCGGATGTCGGCGGCAATGCTGACCTCCTTATGGAAGAAATCCGGCGCGAGTGCGCGAAGGAGCTTCTGGGCGAATACAACCGCAAGTTCGACCTTGTGCGCTGGGGAATATGGTATGAACGCACCAGACAATACAACACGGGCTCGCTCATCAGCCAGAATGTCCGCCCGTGCAACCGTTATTGGCCGATACCTGCAGACCAGGTCGCAGCATCCGGAGGTGTGCTAACAAATAAGGAATACGGCGAGTAATATATAAATGTCAATGCAATGAAACAATTATTATATAAATCAATGTCAATACTGGCCGCTTTGGCCGTACTCGCATCATGTGAGCGCAAGCCGGAGTTCTCCGAGGTGACCGAACTTGGCTGCGCCCGGAATGAAGCAGTCGTGGATGCAGCCGGTGGAGAGGCCATATTCAGCATAATTGCTTCAGGCGAAGTATGTGCGGAAGTTACCGAAGGATCGGAGTGGGCAAGACTGTCGGAATCCAGATGGACCGGCGATGCCGACCTCTGCATTGCTTTCGGAGATAACAATGGCCGTGAGCGCAAGGCGGACGTGCTTCTTACCAGCGGGCACCGTAAGCTGCAACTTACTCTTATCCAGAGCGGTGCTGAAGATGCGACTTTCCATTTCAAGGAAAAGAATGTGACCGTTCCGTTTGAAAGCGGAGCGCAGACAGCCATATTCGAAACCGTCATTCCTGCAGATGAAATCAGCGGAAACGTGATTTATCCTGACGGGGGAGACTGGATTGAAGAACCTCTTGCGGACGTGAATGCTGACGGTACTTTCAGTTTTGCCTTTAGAGAGAATCTTGGTGATTCTCCACGTACCGCAATAATCGAACTTACCTCCAAGGACAATGTAGGACGACAGCTTGCCGCCAGGCTTTATGTCACTCAGGGAGTCCGCGGAGAGGTGGAAACCATACCTCTCACCGTCGCGGGGCTACGTTCGCTCAGCCTTGAAAACGGAGACATTGACCCTCAGGGTATTATCCAGAAGCCTTATGCTCTTACCGGTAGGGTGATAAGTGATGATTCCGAAGGGAATGCCGCTCCGAATGAGAACATGTCGGTAATCATCCAGGACTTGACGCTTTCATCCAGAACTGTGTATCTTCAGAGCAGCGAAGAGGGTGAGTATTATGGCGTGAAACTGGTTTTCGAATCGGCGGATGCCATGTCATTGGACCGTTACGACCTCGCTACGATTTCATTGAAAGGACGCAAACTTACCGCCGGCATTGAGCCGGAATGTTATACGGTTTCAGGCCTGAAAGCTTATGATATCGTGTCTTCGGCGGCAGGGACTTCCGCTGATGTTCCTAAGCGTACTAAGGCTGTCAATGAACTGTGCGACAGTGATATAAACACGATTCTGACGCTCACCGACTGCTCGATACCGATTACGAAGGGTGCTTTCGTGCCGATCGACAATACCCGTTCCAGCATCATCAACAAATATCCGATGCCGCTGCTGGACAAGCGTGGCAATACCATCTATCTTCTTACGAACACGACGGCCGCATGGGCTCGTGACGGTATGGCCCTTCCATGGGGAAGCGGAACCGTCACCGGTATCATTGTCAATGAAACTTGCGACAATTTCGAGTGGGACAGCGCCACGGCAGCCATGGATTTCCGACTTGCAGACTATGTGACGGGACTCGGCAATATAGGCAGATACCAGATCCGCCCGCAGCACCGCAGCGACATAGCGCTTGACGGAGAACCGTTTACGAAGATTCTTTGTGAATGGACCAGATTTGCCGATGTTAAAGAAAAGCCTGGCTTTACATATTCGACCCCTGAACTAAGGGCGATTTCGCCAAGTCAGGACTGGAGCTCGCTCGGACCTCTTTCTGGTTCAGCATCGGGCATTGTCCCTCAGTCGAAAGGCCCTGCGTGGATGGGCGCCTACTGGTGCTCGGGGAACCATGCGGACCCTAAACTGGAAGAGTATTATTGGCAGATACAGTTCTCGACTGCGGACCTGAGCATTGCCAATGCACCGCTGTCCGTACAGATTGCAGCGTTCAATACCGTGGGAATGGATGTGGGAGCACCTCGCTACTGGTGGCTGAAATATTCGTCTGACGGCGAGAATTGGGAAACCCTGAAGGCCGATTCCTACACCGGGGATATCGTACAATATACATCTGTCGGGAACGAGTGGACATATTCGGTGCCTGACTATCCGAAGAACGGGTCATACCGGCAATATCATTGCCCTGGCGCGAAGAACATGTCGTTCACTCTGCCGGTTTCCGCGGAGCTTTTCGGAAAGGACAATGTCTATGTGCGTCTGATGCCGGCAAAGGATGTGTCGGGTTATGATGCCCAGATTCCGATATCGTATGATGGTGCCAAAATCCAGAATGTGAAGCGCGCATGCATTTCTTATGCGGCGGTGCGTTGCAATAAGTAAGTAATTAACAATAAATATTTTATCATGAAAAACACTGAAACTAAAATTATTCTTTCGGGGGGGGTGGATACTATTCTCCGAAGCTGGAAGTAATCGATTTGAATCTTGAAGTCGGTTTCTGTCAATCTGGTACCAGAAAGGCCTACAATGAGGATCTCGGGGAAGAAGATCCTATGTTCGAATGGCAATATTAACCCTAAATGAAATTTGACAATGAAAAGAATAATTTATTTCATGACTGCATCGGCTGTAGCTCTTGCCTTAGCGGGTTGTGCCAAGGAAATTGAAGGAGAAATACAGGTTCCGGAACAGCAGGAAGACGAAGCCGGAACAATGGTGATCGGCGCCGAACTGTCGGATTCTCCTGATGTTGATGATGTTACCAAGACATTGATCTCGGACAACGGCGACAAGACTTACTCCGTATTCTGGGCTGAGGGCGATCATATTCTGGTGAATGGCGAGACCAGTAAAACCATCAGTATCGATCCTGATAACAAGAAGAGTGCGTCATTTACACTTGGTGTGGTGGAAGCTCCGTATTGCGCGGTTTATCCTGCGGGTCTGTATGTTAAAGACTCATACAAGACTGTAAAGGAAGACTCTACCGTTATTGAAATTACTATTCCTTCCACGCAGACGTATGTGGAGAATGGCTTTGATCCGAATGCTGCGATAATGACCGCACGTGGCGAAGCCGGTGGAGGACTTGCGTTCAAACACGCCATGGCTTATCTGAAAGTTGCGGTCACCGGCACGACGGTCAAGAGCATACGTGTCAATGGCAATGACAATGAGGCTCTCAGCGGAGCATATACTATTTCATATTCCAAATCCAAAGTCGCGTTCGGACCGAAGAAAAATGAAGAAGGCAAGGCGATTGGAAATACATCTGCCACCATTTCCTGCGGCGAGTCCGGTGTGGCGAGTGGAACTCCTGTCTTTATCGCAATACCTGCAAGAGAGTATAAAAGAGGATTGACCTTGACTATCGTAGATGCGGAGAATCACTATCAGGTGGTGCACAGCATGAAGACTTTCACTGCCGTTTCGGGAAAGGTCTATCCTACGACAATTACCTTCAATGCTGCAGGAACTTATCTGGAAGGCGGTATTTATACCGTTGAGGATTGGAATGGATTCGTGGCTGACGTAAATAATGGTGACTGGTCAGCCTGGAATACAACGGTAGATGGAAATGAAGGTGTGCATCTTATGGCTGATATTCATTCTTCGACGAATCTGCCACGTACCAATGACAAAAAGGCTGATGGCAGCAAATGTGAGTGGAATGGTGTGTTTTACGGCCATAATCACATCATTACGCACGCTGGAACCGAACCTCTGTTTCTGCATGTCGGCGAAACTGGAAAAAATATGGATTTGAAGGTGGCCGGTAACCGAATTGCCAATACCAACAACGGATGGCCTGGCGTGTTGGCTCTTAACAATAACGGAGAGATCAGAAATTGCGAGAGTAGTGTCGATATTACACTTGAAGGAAATAGTACGAATGCTTCCACCATTTGCCGTAGCAACAATGGAAAGATTATCAATTGCAAGAATACTGGAAATATTACAATCAAGAATCCTACTGCTGAAGTGAAAGTCGGTGGAATTACGCTGTACAGTTCCGGAGAGATTACCGGGTGTACCAATACTGGTACTATAAGTATTACCGGAGTGAATGTGAATTGTCTTGTCTCAGGTGTGGTTCTGATGGCCAGCGGTAAGGTGAGTGACCTTGCAAATGAAGGGGATATGGCTGTCGAGGCCAATCTTACTGCAAGCCGGGAAATATATATGGGAGGAGTTATCGGCAAATGCGAGACTCCTGAAATAAATATTATCCCTGCCGGCAATGTGGTAGGAGAAATCTTCAGGTGCAAGAACTCCGGAAATCTTAAAATCCAGAAGTCCGGTGCATTCCATATGAAAGGTGGCTGTCTCGGCGGTGTCGCTGCGTCTGTGAATACAGGCTCCAGTACCAAGGATTGCACAATCTTCGACTCTTGTACCAATTCCGGAAGCATTTCTTTCTACGAAAAAGAGACGATACTTAATAAAGGGATTCCATCTGGGGCTTATGCCGTCGGTGGAATTTTGGGAAGATGCTCTGTCTTGAAAGATGTCTATTATGATTTCGGATCCAAGTCATACACTGTTATCCGAGTTAATTGCGTGAATACCGGAAATATTGATGTCTGTACCGCCAATGGACAGCCGATGACAGATGGTAATTCCGGAGCTCGGCAGACTTATGTGGGCGGTATTGCCGGATTTGTAGGCGGCGGTGTAGTCCGTGGGAACAAAGGCTCCACATCTGCCTACACTATTAAACTTGGTTCTCTTTTTGGCGGAATATGTGCCGGTGGTATTTTGGGAGGCAGTTATGCTACTCGAATTGATGATGTAGCCTCCTGCGTAAACGTGAATTTTGCAAAATCTGATAATACTTATGTGACGCCGACGAAGATTGGCTATGTGGGAGCAGTTCTCGGCTGGGCTGCGTCTAGTATCAGTATTAAAGATGTCAAAGCTGAAGCCTCGTTCAATTTCCCTGCTGAACTTACGACAGAAAACTATAAATATGGTTTTGCCGGCGTTAAGTCAAGTGCCACTTTGACTGTTACAAGTTGTACGTATAATAAAGTCGCAGTGGCAGCTTCCGACATCTATGGAGGCGGAACTAAAACAATCAAATAATTATGAAACCAATAAAAGCATTGACAATACTTGCGCTGGCGGCGGTTATCGTCTCCTGCAATGAAGTGCAGCCCGTCGCGCAGCGTTGGTCCGAAGAAAAGGCCAATGAATGGTATGCCGCCAGGGAGTGGCCTGTGGGCTGCGACTATGTTCCGGCATATGCGGGAAACCAGATCCAGATGTGGCAGCCGAGCACATTCGACCCGGCTGAGATTGACAAGGAACTGGGCTGGGCCGAGGACTTGGGGTTCAACAGCGTCCGGATCTTCCTTCATGACAAGGTCTGGAGCGCCGACCGGGATGCGTTTTTCGCGAACATAGAAAAGTTCCTCGAAATCGCTGACAGTCACGGCATCAGCAGCCTTGTGACCCTCTTTACGAACGGCGGTTCTCGTGACCGTTATGTGGACGAGAAAATCTTACCGATTCCAGGCATCCATAACGGCATCTGGGCCCAGACTCCGGGAATTGAAACTGTCAATGACCCTTCACAATGGGGTTGGGTCAAGAAATATGAACAGGACGTGCTCGACCATTTCAAGGATGACAAGCGTATAATCGCATGGTGTCTTTACAATGAGCCCGAGAACGTGCCTGCATGCCATACCTATCCGCTGCTGAAGAAAGTGTTCGAATGGGCCAGAGAAGTCAATCCGTCACAGCCGCTTACAGCTCCGATCTATACCAGGCCGTTGAGCGGCAGCGGAAACCTCACCACGCGTTTTCCTACGGTCACTTTTCTCTGTGAAAACTGTGACGTGCTCAGCATCCATTGCTATCAGCCGGCAGAGGAGATGCAGAAGTTCGTGGATCTCATGAAGACTTTCAACCGCCCGATTTTCTGCACGGAATATCTTGCAAGGCCTTTCGGAAGCACGTTCGAGACCGTTCTTCCGGTGCTGAAGAAGGACAAGGTCGCGGCATATGATTTCGGACTGGTCAGGGGCGCGATGCAATGCCATTATAAATGGAACAAGGTGGACAAGGACGGCAACAAGATTCCATATACGGAAGAACCTGACCCTTGGTTCCATGATATTCTTCAACCAGACGGTACACCTTACAGACCGGCTGAGGTGGAATTCATAAAGTCCATGACCGGGCGCGACTAGTAATCCGCGAAAATGACATTACACATGAAGAAGCATTTTGGGGAATCTTTCCGCACAAAATGCTTCTTTATCTGTAAAAAATGGTTAAATTTGTGCCCCTGTTAAAGATAATAAAACGAATATGGACACGAAATACGTCTTTGTAACAGGAGGTGTGGCTTCTTCCCTCGGTAAGGGAATCATCGCGGCCTCACTAGCGAAACTACTACAAGCCAGAGGACTTAGAGTAACCATTCAGAAATTTGATCCCTACATCAACATTGACCCGGGAACATTGAACCCTTACGAGCATGGCGAGTGCTATGTGACGGATGACGGTGCAGAGACGGACCTGGACCTCGGACATTATGAGAGGTTCCTGGGTGTTCATATGACTAAGGCCAATAACGTCACTACCGGAAAGGTATATTTCACAGTCATAAACAAGGAACGTGAAGGTGCTTATCTCGGCAAGACAGTACAGATTATCCCTCATATCACAGACGAAATCAAGCGCAGAATGCTTCTGCTCGGCAAAACGGGAAAATTCGACGTCATCATCACTGAGGTCGGAGGCACTGTCGGCGATATGGAATCCCAGCCGTTCCTCGAGGCGATACGTCAGCTTCAGTGGGAACTGCCAGAAGAAGACCTTGCCAGCATACACCTGACATTGGTCCCTTATCTCAGAGCAGCTAAAGAACTGAAGACCAAGCCTACACAGCATTCGGTACAGATGCTCCAGCAGGCGGGTGTGCATCCTGACGTGATAGTCTGCCGCACTGAGAAGGAACTCACCCCGGAAATAAGACGTAAAGTCGCATTGTTCTGCAATGTGAAACCGGGACACGTAATCCAGTCTATCGATGCCCCGTCCATCTATCAGGTGCCGCTCAACATGGAAGCTGAGGGACTTGACGAGATGATATTGAACCATTTTCATATCAATGACTTGCCGGAACCTGATTTTGCGAACCTTAAAGTGTTCCTGAACAAGCTCTATCACCCTAAGCATCAGGTGGATATAGCGCTGGTAGGCAAATATGTCGAGCTTCAGGACGCGTACAAATCCATATTGGAGTCATTCGTCCATGCAGGCGCTGCCAATGAGTGCAGGGTCAATGTCCATACGGTACAGAGTGAGTACGTGGATGCTTCCAATGTCGAGGAAAAAGTCGGAGGCATGGATGCTATACTGGTCGCTCCGGGCTTCGGGGAACGTGGACTCGAAGGTAAAATCCAGGCCATCAAATATGCAAGAGAGCACAATGTCCCGTTCTTCGGTATCTGTCTAGGTATGCAGATGTGCGTGGTGGAGTTCGCAAGAGACGTGCTCGGCCTGAAGGACGCAGCCTCTGCGGAGATGAATCCTTCTACCCCTGATCCGGTCATTGACCTGATGGAGGACCAGAAGAGCACCACCATAAAGGGCGGCACGATGCGTCTGGGCGCTTATGACTGCCAGTTGGACAAGAATTCGCTCGCATATGAAATATACGGCAAGGAACTTATTTCCGAAAGACACAGACACAGATATGAGTTCAACGGACATTACCTCACACGTATGGAGGCGGCAGGGCTGAAGGCGAGCGGACGTAACCCTGAAACCGGTCTTGTCGAGATCGTGGAGATTCCTACCCATCCGTTCTTCATCGGGGTGCAGTTCCATCCTGAACTGAAAAGTACACCGGAAGTGCCTCAGCCGATTTTCGTCGCATTCGTGAAGGCGGCATTGGATTATCGCAGGCAGAGAGGGCTGGAATGCGATTTGCAGTAAAATGGCAGTGCCCGGAAAATAAATAGGCTTTTGAATATGAAAATCTGTCGTGCAATATATAGTCTGGTCGTCATTGTCCTGTCCCTTTTGGCATCTTCCTGTGTCAATGCGAAGGTGCGTCAGTACAAGGCTCAGGTGGTGGCCGAATATCCGCACGACAGGACATCATACACACAGGGACTGTTTTTCTACGACGGCCAGATGTATGAAAGCACCGGTCTGAACGGCAAATCCACATTCAGCAAGGTGGACATCCGCACAGGCAAGGCATTGTACCGTCTGAATTTCGACAGGCGGTATTTTCTCGAAGGCTCGGTGGAGAAGGACGGCAATATCTATATGCTTACCTGGCAGAACAATGTCGCTTTCGTCTATGATGCCAAGACCCTGAAATACAAGAAGTCATATTCGTATCCACGTGAAGGATGGGGACTTACGACTGACGGTGAATCGCTGATCGCATCGGACGGCTCGGCAAACCTGTATTTCCTCGACGACGATTTCCGCACTGCACGCAAGGTGACCGTGCGTCTGAACGGCCGTCCCGTCAATGACCTGAATGAGCTCGAGTATATAGACGGGAAGATTTGGGCCAATGTCTATCTTACGGACCTGATCGTGATCGTCAATCCTGCCGACGGCAATGTCGAGGCGACCGTGGACTGTTCAGGCCTGCTGCCGTCAAGGCTCAGGTATGACGATACCGACGTGCTGAACGGCATAGCATACAATCCTCAGAACGGAAAAATCTATCTCACCGGCAAGAACTGGTGCAGATTGTACGAAATAAAACTTGTGGAAGTCAAGTAATAATCGTAACTTCGCCGTCGGTTTATTAAAAATACAACAATAGCTTGGGGTACTGGAACTCCGCATTGACTCGGAAGAGTCGGTGGAAGACCGGTTGAGATTATACCCATTAACCTGATTCGGATAATGCCGACGTAGGGAACGCTGATCTCAAGCGCATAATGTGCGTACCCCTTGCGTAATTTATTCTTATGCGAGGTTTTTTATTTTTTGGGGCGCTGTGCGCCGTATCAGTCCCGACATTTGCCGGAGACGTGAATCCTGACAAAATCGAGAAACTCGACAGCGTCATAGTTTCAGCTTCGAGGGCGGGCGAAAACACACCTGTAACTTTCACGAATCTTAACAAAGAAGAACTCAGAAAAGTAAATCCGATGAACTCTCTGGTTCAGGCACTGTCCCTGCAGCCGTCTGTCGTCACCAGCCTTGAAGGCGGTACCGGACTCGGATACTCCAAAATGACCGTACGTGGCGTGAAAGGCTCCCAGATCAATGTCACACTCAACGGAATCACTCTCAATGATGCCGAATCACAGGAAGTGTTCTGGGTGAACATCCCGGCATTGACATCATTGATCAATTCAGTACAGCTCCAGCGCGGTCTCGGAACTTCTTCCAACGGTCCAGGTGCGTTCGGCGCGAGCATCAATATGAGCACCGCTTCTGTCGGCACAAGCCCATTCGGTTATGTCAATGTCGCTGCAGGTTCATATAATACAATGACAATGACGGCTTCAGCTGGAACCGGTCTGACCAAGTCCGGATTGTATTTCAGTGCCGCCTACTCCAAGGACTGTACTGACGGATATATCCGCAACGCCAAGGCCAAAGTACAGTCTGCATTTGCGGCTCTCGGCTGGCTCAAGGGAAACAACTCATTGAAATTGACCTACCTGATGGGTGACCAGCATTCCGGCATCACCTGGAACGGCATTGACCCGCAGATGTACAAGACGAACAGAAAGTACAATTCTACAGGTGAGTTCTATGATGCCGATGGCGCTGTGCACTATTATGACAATGATACCGACAATTACACGCAGCACCATATCCAGTTCAACTATACTCACGAGTTTGCGAACAGCCTGACATGGAGTACGACATTCAACTATACCCGTGGTGACGGATATTACGAGAACTACAAGGCCGGCAAGAAATTCAGCAAGTACCGTCTGCCTGATTTTACTGACGAGGACGGCAGTGTGCACCAGAAATCGGATTTCATTGTCCGCAAAGCCATGGGCAATGACTATTATGTGCTCAATTCGAACCTGACCTACAAGTCTGAGAAACTGGATGTTACTGGTGGTGTTTATGCTTCCAGATATGACGGCGACCATTTCGGTAAGGTCATCTGGAGCAGCGTGATGGGAGATGCCTTCGACTATGATACCTACAACAATACCCGTGCGTGGTATTCACACAGAGGTCTGAAACAGGAACTTAATGCGTTTGTCCGTGCCGAGTACAGGCCATTGGAATGGCTTACCGCTTATGCTGACCTTCAGTACAGGGGAGTGTTCCTCGATATGTCAGGCGAAGATGATGATTATTTCGAGTCGCTTGCATACAAGCACAGCTGGAATTTCTTCAATCCGCGTGTGGGACTCACATTCGCCTGGGCTCCTCAGCACAAGGCTTATGTTTCAGCAGCTTTGGGAAACCGCGAACCTGGCAAGAGCGACCTTCAGGAGCAGATCCTGACCATGAACAAGGAGATTTCGCTCGGCAACAAGGGTGAGGTGACTCTGAAACCGGAACAGATGCTCGATATCGAGCTGGGTTACTCTTTTACAAGCGAAAAGGTTGCCGCTTCTGCCAATCTCTACATGATGGAGTACTGGAACATGCTTCTTGAAACCGGAAAACTGTCCAATGTGGGTTATGCTATCAAGGAGAATGTTCCGCGTGCATGGAGAAGGGGAGTGGAGTTTGCTGCAGCGTATTCGCCTGTCGATGGGCTGACTATCGAGGCCAATGCCACTCTCAGCATGAACCAGATCCACAACTACACACTTTTCTGCGCCCAGTATGATTCTGAAGAGACTTGGCAGCCTGCAGGCACATATTCCAAGAATTTCGGAACAGTAACAATGCGTATGTCGCCTTCAGTGTTAGGTATGGCAAGAATCTCCTGGTCTCCGTTCAAGCCATTCGCAGGCGGTTCGCTCAAGACCACGACTCTTTCCATTGACGGAAAATATATCGGTTCACAGTATTGGGACAATACAGAGTGCAATGACAGGAAGGCTCCTGCATATTTCGTTTCGGATCTTATGCTCAGCCATGAGTTCAATGTCG
Organism: Bacteroides sp. CAG:545; assembly: GCA_000432515.1. Lineage (GTDB taxonomy): Bacteria > Bacteroidota > Bacteroidia > Bacteroidales > UBA932 > Cryptobacteroides. Next base: position 94,668 of record HF996013.1, on the reverse strand, counting down.
GTTCCGGCAAACTCGGACTCCGCGCATATGTGAACAACCTGTTCAACAAGAAGTACTACTCAGATGTTGCAGGAGAGCTGTGTTTCTTCCAGAAAGAGAACAAATTAGCGCAATCTTGGGCAAGTTTATTCCCACAAAGTGAAATTAACTTCATTTTTGGTTTGACATATTCATTCTAATTTGTATCTTTGTCGAACAAAGAAGCCGTGAGGCCCTATTTATATCAGTTTTTATTAGAGGACGGCTGTGTACTCCCAAAAGTGCACAGCCTTTTTTTAAAGATTAATAAGGCATCATCCCTCAGTTTTTTTTGATTTTATGCGAATAGATATACTCACAGTAGTACCGGAACTTCTCGAGAGCCCGCTCGGCTACTCGATAGTCGGTCGTGCCCGCAAGAAAGGACTTGTGGAAATTTATGTTCACAATGTACGTAAATATGGAATAGGACCACGCAAAACCGTTGATGACTATTGTTATGGCGGAGATGCCGGCATGGTGATGATGGTAGAACCTGTGTTCAAGATGATAGAAGAACTCAAGTCGGAGCGGGAATATGATGAGATAATCTTCATGTCACCGGACGGCGAACAGCTTACGCAGGGCATTTCCAATGAACTGTCATTGAAAGAGAACATAATTATTCTCTGTGGCCACTACAAAGGTGTGGACGAGAGAGTCCGCGAGCATCTCATTACCCGTGAAATATCTGTAGGGGACTATGTCGTCAGCGGCGGAGAAATTCCGGCGGCGCTTTTGGCAGACTCCATTGTCCGCCTCATCCCGGGAGCGCTGACTGACGAGACCTCCGCATTGAGCGACAGCTTCCAGGACGGTCTTGTGTCGCCACCTGTCTATACAAGGCCGGCCGAGTTCAACGGCTGGAAAGTTCCGGATGTCCTTCTGAGCGGAAATCCGCGTCTTATTCAGGATTGGCAGATGCAGCAGGCTTTGGATCGCACGAAAAAGCTTCGCCCGGGCCTTTTGGATGAGAAAAAATAACATTTTGCAGAAAATATCTGCCAATTACTTTGCAAATAAGATTTTTTGCCTTAAATTTGCATTGTTTTAATAAAACGTTAAAGTGATTTTTTTAAATCGTTAGCCGCAAGGCAATAACCAACTAATACGAATAGCACTCTACTAAGATTACATTGACGCGTGACCGGTCCGACCGGTCACGCGCAATTTGATTTTTGGCTAACCTGCAGAACCAACATAAAATTTTACATTAACGAGTTGCATCGGTGGTCTTTTTGGATTTAAATTCATATATTTGCCGTATTGTTTAATTTTATCGATACACTTGATATGAGTGAAGAATTGAAACCTGGTGCTGAAGTGACACCAGACGTACTTGAAGAGACTAAGGCCGAAACTGTAGAAACACCTGACTACAGTGAAATGTCATTGGCCGAACTGTCTCAGAAATTTCAGGAACTGGCTGACAGCGAGGATCGTATGTCTAAATCCAAAGAGGCGGAAGCTATCAAGGCGGCTTTCTATAAGAAACTGTCCAGAGAAAAGGCTGCTGCAGGCTTGGAGACTCCGGAAGTGCCTGAGTCCACAGTAGAAGCGGAGCAGTCGGAGCAGCCTGAGGCTGTTGCGGAACCGTCAGTTGAGCCTGAAACAGAGGCATCGGCGGAAACTGAGACTCCTTCTATTCTCGCCAATCCTTTTGCCGCACTTGAAAACGGATTCAAAGCTATATATAATAGGTATAAGAAAGAAAGAGCTGAGTATAACAGGAAACTTGACGAGGAGAGAGAGGAGAACCTGAAGAAGAAACAGGCTGTGGTAGATGAGTTGAAAGCGTTGGTGGAAAAACAGGATGACCTCGGCACAGCATTCCCTGCATTCAGGGAGCTTCAGGCCAGATGGCGTGAAACCGGTCCTGTTCCGGCTCAGAATTTCAGGAATCTGAATGACACCTATCAGTTCTATGTAGAGCAGTTCTATGATAAGGTGCAGATCAACAGGGACTTGAGAGACCTTGACTTCAAGAAGAACCTGGAGGCTAAGGAAGAGTTCTGTCAGGAAGCCGAGAGACTTTCGGAAAACGAGAATGTAGTGGATGCATTCAAGGAACTCCAGAAACTCCACGAACAGTGGAAGGAATTCGGTCCTGTCGCAAAAGAGTTCCGTGACCAGATCTGGGACAGATTCAAGGCTGCAACATCTGTAATCAACAAGAAATACCAGGCTTACTTCGAAGAGCAGAAAGAAAAACAGGCTGAAAACCTCGTTGCAAAGACTGCATTGTGCGAAAAGGTGGAAGCCATTGCAGATAAGGAAGACATCAAGTCTTCCAACGAATGGAACGCCCTCTCCAAGGAAATCGAGGATATCCAGAAGGAGTGGAAGACCATCGGTTTTGCATCCAAGAAGGAAAACCAGAAGATATACGACCGTTTCCGTGCCGCTTGTGACAAGTTCTTCGGACGCAAGCGTGACTTCTATGTCCAGTTCAAGGACAATATGAACGGGAACCTGGAGAAGAAGATGGCCATCATCACTGAGGCTGAGGCACTTAAGACGAGTACTGACTGGAAGAAGACCACAGACAGGTTCATTGCCCTCCAGAACCAGTGGAAGGAAATCGGCGCTGTTCCGAGAAAGAAGTCAGAGCAGATCTGGAAGCGTTTCCGTGCTGCCTGCGATGAGTTCTTTACCGAGAGGGACAAGCATGCTACGCCTGAGAACAATTATGCTGCAAACCTGAAAGCGAAAAAAGCGCTGATCGCCGAGATCAACGCCTATGAGCCGGAGGAGGGTGTAAGCAAAGCTGAGGCAAGGCAGAAATTCGCTGAAAAATGGCAGAGCATAGGCTTCGTGCCGTTCAAGGAGAAAGAAAAAATCGCTAAAGCATACAATGATGCGATGTCCGCCAAGTTCCACGATGTGCCTCGCTCTTCACGTGGCGCAGGACAGGGCAGGTCTGAGAAAGACCGTCTCATCCAGAAGTTCAACAAACTTCAGCAGGACATTGACACATATGAAAACAATATCGGGTTCTTCTCTATGTCGAAGAACTCACAGCCGCTCATCCAGCAGATGCAGAGCCGCATAGAAGAGGCCAAAAACGAACTTAAGGAGCTGGAGATGCAGATTAAATCACTCGAAGAGACAGAAAACAGATAATGAATAAAAATACTATTATCGGTTTTGTGCTGATTGGTGCAGTCCTTTTCGGATTCACCTGGTTTCAGTCAAAACAGTATGAAAAGCAGGTAGCATATCAGGCGCAGTTGGATTCATTGGCTGCGGTACAGGCAAGAGAACAGTACATTCAGGACAGTATAGCGGGCAGGCTCCCAGTGGCAGCGGATACAGCAGCTGCCGGCAGCATTGACAGTGCAAATCCTGCGAAGGATTATGCAGCGCCGCTTACTGCCATTTATAAGGATTCGTTGCTGAACGTGGCTCACGATGCACAGGAGACATTCTACAGCATTGAAAATGACAAGATTGCGATAGCTTTCACCACCAAGGGCGCTCAGCCGTATTCGGTGAAAGTGAAGAATTACAGGAATTATGATTCTACCGACCTGTATCTCTTCAAGCCGGGTGCAAGTGAGATGGGTATCGGAATCTATGCCGGCGAGAACATCAACACCAAGGATTTCGTGTTCTCAGTGGCAGAAAAGACGGACAACTCCATCGTGATGAGACTGCCGTTCCGCAACGGGGGATATATCCAGCAGAAATACTCATTGACAGAAGGTTCTTTCGTGGTTTCCAACGAGGTCTCATTCATCAGACTCGACGGCGTGATTCCGAGAAATGTATCATATTACGATTTCGACTGGGATGTGACCATTCCGAGGATGGAAAAAGGCTACAAGAACGAGGTGCAGTATTCCAAAGTGGACTACTACTACGGCGGTGACAAGAATCCGGAAGAAATCGGTCGTGGACGCAATGCCGACAAGCGTATCGAGAACCGTATGGAATGGTTCGCTTTCCAGCAGCAGTTCTTCTCTGCCATCATGAGACCTGTAGATCAGTTCTCGTCAGGAGAATTGGCCATCAACTTTATCCCTGAGGAAGACCTTTCTCATGACCTGATGCATTGCCGTGCAAATATGCGCGGAGATTTCAAGGTCTCTGACAATGTGGTGCTGGACAATGAGTTCTATTTCGGTCCGAACCACTACCGTACACTGAAATCTTATGGACAGAAGTACGAGAAGATCATTCCTCTGGGAGGATGGATGGTCGGCTGGTTCACCAAATGGGTGATTATCCCGCTCTTCGACTTCCTGCACAAGTTTATCTCGAACTTCGGTATCATCATCCTTCTTATGACATTGTTCATCAAGATTGTGGTGCTTCCGTTCGCTTACAAGTCATATTCTTCTTCAGCCAAGATGCAGGCGCTCAAGCCTGAGATGGATAAATTGAATGAGAAATATCCGAAACAGGAAGACGCGCTCAAGAAGCAGCAGGCTACGATGGAACTCTACAAGCGTGCCGGTGTGAATCCGATGGGCGGATGTCTGCCGATGCTTCTTCAGTTGCCTATCCTCTGGGCCATGTTCCGTTTCTTCCCTGCTTCCATCGAACTTCGTCAGCAGTCCTTCCTGTGGGCAGATGACCTCAGCGCTTACGATACGATTCCGCTTTTGGATTTCGGCACGAGAATCCCGCTGTTGGGTGACCACATCTCATTGTTCGCGCTCCTGATGGCAGTGTCAATGTTCCTTTACTCCAAGGTTACTATGCAGGGACAGATGTCGTCTAACGACCCGAATACTGCGACAATGCGCTTTATGAGTTTGTGGATGATGCCTATCATGATGTTCTTCATCTGTAACAGTCTGTCAGCCGGTTTGACTTACTACTACCTGCTTTCAAACTTGATTACGATGCTTGAGACCTGGATCATCAAGAAGTTCTTTGTCCGTCCTGAAGACGTGCTTGCGAAACTGAAGGAGACCGAGAACAAGCCGCTCCCTAAGAGCAAATGGCAGCAGAGGTTGGAGGAGGCGCAGAAAATGCAGCGTCAGATGGCTCAGCAACAGCAGAAAAACAACAGAAGATAAATCAGAATCATGTCGATTTCATCGAAAATATCCGAACTCAATAATGAACTGCCACAGGACGTAAGACTTGTGGCAGTTTCCAAATTCCACCCTGTCGAGGCGATAATGCAGGCCTATGATGCAGGACAGCGTCTGTTCGGTGAGAGCAGACCGCAGGAGTTTGCCGCTAAGGTGCATGCCCTTCCGTCTGATATCCAATGGCATTTCATCGGACATCTCCAGACGAACAAACTGAAGCTTGTCTTGCCGTATGCTGCTATGATTCAGTCTGTTGACTCGGTGCACTTGCTCGAGGACATAGAAAAATGGGGAAGTGCCAATGACAAGGTGCTCCGTATCCTGCTCGAACTCCATCTCGGGGCGGAGGAGACCAAGCATGGCCTGACTGAGGATGAAATCTGTGCGGTTCTGGATTCCGTGTCAATGTATCCGCACGTGGTTTTCTGCGGCTTGATGGGAATGGCTACCAATACGGATGATGAATCAGTCGTCCGTGCGGACTTCGAGCGTATCGCTGCACTTAAGAACCGGCTCGTGGCACTTCATCCGCAACTGACTGATTTCAAGGAACTTTCTATCGGCATGTCCGAGGATTACAAAATCGCTGTCCAGTGCGGTGCCACAATGGTCCGCATCGGCTCCGACATTTTCGGCCCGAGACAGTATTGAAACAACCGAATTATCGGCGGAGTTCTTCAATCATTGCCTTTGCTACTGCTGCTGAGGCTCCTCGTCCGCCGAGTGCATTGCGGATCTCCTGATAGCCGGCAAGCATGTTGTTCCGGTATTCCTTGTCCTCAATCATTCTGCGCACCTCTTCCAGCACATTGTCCGGTGTGAAATAATACTGGAGCAGCTCCCTGAAGCAGGTTCTGTTCAGGATGAGATTTCCGAGACTGATGAAGCGGATCTTGATTATCTGCTTGGCTATCACGAAGTTGACTTCGGCCCCCTTGTATGCCACCACCTGAGGCGTTCCGATCAATGCAGTCTCAAGTGAAGCAGTTCCGGAGTTTACCACAGCTGCTTCCGCGTGGCGTATCACGGCGTAACTCTCGCCGAAGACGACATTGACATAAGCCTCCCTGCCTTTAAGGTACTGGGCGTAGTCCGACATTGACCTGGATGGAGCTGCCGCGACGACGAACTGGTAGTCAGCATATTGCGCGAGCTCTCTCATCTTGTCTGCGAACTGCATGAAAACAGGCATCATAGAGGAGATTTCACCGGTCCTCGAGCCTGCCATCAGTGCTATCATCGGCTTGTCCTTCAGACCGTTGCGTGTCAGGAACTCTTCCCTTGTCTCCTTCAGCGCGGCAGAATTGTCGATGGCGTCCACAAGCGGATTGCCATTGTATATGAAGTCGATGCCTTTCCTGGTGAAATAAGGAATCTCGAACGGAAATACGATGAACAGTTTGTCCACGTAAGCCTTCAGTTTCTTGATCCGGCCTTCGCGTGAAGCCCAGACTTTGGGGGCTATGTAGTAATAGACCTTGTACCCTTTATTGTGCGCCCATTCCGCCACCCTGAAATTGAATCCAGGGTAGTCTATGAGAATCACCACGTCAGGCGACCACGCCGTAATGTCAGAAAAACAGCGCTTGAACCTGTTCATGTACGTTTTGGCCTTCAGAAGCACCTGGACGAATCCGATGATGGCCCCGTCCTTGTAGTCCTGGACAAGTCCGGTTCCGCTCTGGTGTTCCTTGTAAACGTCATTCATGAGGTCACCGCCCCAGAAACGGATGTCCGCCTCAGGGTCTTCTTTGTAAAGTCCGCGCATCAGGTTAGAGCCGTGAAGGTCGCCGGATGCCTCGCCTGCTATGATGTAGTATTTCATTGACGCAAATTTTTAACGCTTACTTAGCGAAATCGGTATCGAAACCTGCGCTCTCCAGTCGGGATTTCTCCGCATAGTCGGTAGCGTCAAGATTGTTCGGGACAATGCTGATGTATCCCTCTCTCATGATCCAATGGTCTGACCTTGAATTGTTTGCCTTGTCGTCGAGGAAGTCTCCCACCATCATGTAGAGCTTTTCGCCCTCTTCACACACAGGCACGGAACTCTGTCCCAACATTTCCGGAGTCAGCTTGTGCTTGCTGTAAACGGACGGATCCCAGTCCCTGAACTCTCTTATCCATCTGCCAAGTCCCTGATGGCCCACGCGGATTCCCTTGATCTCCGCTGCCGGGATGTTCGGGAAGTTTACATTATAATATATGCCGCGTTCCGTAGGGTAATCGGAGATGAGTTTCCTGAAAATGTCAGGAAAATACTTGACAACCGCGGAAAAGTCGGCATCGGGGGACAATGTGTCCAATGACACGCCTATCGCCGGGATTCCGTTCAATGCGGCTTCTTCGGCTGCTCCGAGCGTTCCTGAATAGCAGGCTGCCGACGCTGCATTGGACCCGTGGTTGATTCCGCTTACCACGACATCCGGAAAATGATCGAGAAAAGGAACGTTAAGTCCGAATTTCACGCAGCTTGCCGGAGTAGCGTCCAGATAAGACCACTTGCCCGGCTTTTCGTCAGGCAGCTCTTTGTATGCGATCTGCTTGAGTCCGAGTGACACTGCCATGCTCATTCCGGACTGGTGAGTCTTCGGGGCAATGACAGTGACATTGCCAAATTGGCACATTATTTCTGCCAAAGTGTGTATGCCTTTTGCGGTATATCCGTCGTCGTTGGTAATCAATATGTTCATATTAAACGATATAGTTCTGTTTGCTCTTTAATTTCTGTGCAAAGATAGAGCAAATATTCAAAAAAATGCCTAATTTTGCATCGTTTTTGCAGTGGGACACTGCGTACACTTTTAAGTTGTAAATAAAGTTTAACTTAATAAATAATTTGTTAACAATGGTAAAACTTGGTATTAACGGTTTCGGCCGTATCGGTCGTATGGTTTTTCGTGCAGCCGTTGAAAACTTCTCAAAAGACATCGAGGTTGTAGGTATCAATGACCTTCTCGATCCAGAGTATCTTGCTTACATGCTCAAATTTGATTCAGTTCACGGAGCATTCAAAGGCGAAGTTTCTGTAGAGGGCAACACTCTTATTGTAAACGGCAAGAAAATCCGTCTTACAGCTGAAATGGATCCTGCAAACCTTAAATGGAACGAGGTTGGCGCTGATGTAGTTGTTGAGTCAACAGGTCTCTTCCTTACAGATGAGAAAGCTCGCAAGCACATCGAGGCTGGTGCTAAGAAAGTCATCATGTCAGCTCCTTCAAAGGACGCTACTCCAATGTTCGTATATGGTGTCAATGACAAGACATATGCTGGTCAGGACATTATCTCAAATGCATCTTGCACCACAAACTGCCTTGCTCCTATCTCCAAGGTTCTCGATGAGAAATTCGGTATCGTGCGTGGTCTCATGACTACTGTTCACGCTGCTACCGCTACTCAGAAGACAGTTGACGGACCTTCAAAGAAGGACTGGAGAGGTGGTCGTGGTATCCTCGAGAACATCATCCCTTCTTCAACAGGTGCTGCTAAGGCTGTAGGTAAAGTTCTTCCTCAGCTCAATGGCAAACTTACAGGTATGTCTCTCCGTGTTCCTACATCTGACGTATCTTTCGTTGACCTTACTGTAGAGCTCAAGAAAGAGTGCACATATGAGGAAATCTGCGCAGCTATGAAAGAGGCTTCTGAGGGCGAGCTCAAAGGCGTTCTCGGATACACCAACGAGGCTGTTGTTTCTACTGACTTCCGTAACAACTCCCACACCTCTATCTTCGATGAGAAGGCAGGTATCCAGCTCGACAGCACATTCGTAAAAGTTTGCGCTTGGTACGACAACGAGTGGGGTTACTCTAACAAAGTCCTCGAAATGGCACGTGTAATTACCAAGTAATTTTTGCTTGATATAACATAAGATTGGCGGTCAGGGTTTTCCCCGGCCGCTTTTTTTTCGTGTCTGACGGGGCCTGCCGGGTTGTTTTCTGTCGTCCAAATGATTACATTTGTAAGATTAAATGACAATGAAATGATCGAAATCAATGAGCGTCTGACGCTGTCCCAGATAGAACAGGTCCTTTACCATGGCGAAACTATCCGCGTTTCTGAAAAGTTGCGCAGTCAAGTGACTGACAGTTACGAGTTTCTGAAAGAATTCTCTAAAGACAAAGTCATTTACGGCATCAATACAGGTTTCGGGCCGATGGCTCAGTGGAGAATAGAGGACAATCATCTTAAAGAACTTCAGTACAATATAATAAGAAGCCACTCTACCGGAGCGGGGGAGAGACTGCCTGACATCTGTGTTAGGGCGGCGATGCTGTCCCGCCTGATGACATTCCTGGAAGGCCACTCGGGCGTGCATGTCTCCCTCATTGACCTTCTCGTGTCATTTATAAACAATGGCGTGTGTCCTGTGGTTCCGCGTCACGGAAGCGTGGGCGCGAGCGGCGACCTGGTCCAGTTGGCGCATATTGCATTGACCCTGATAGGCGAAGGCGAGGTTTCGTACAAGGGCGGGATCAGACCTTCGGGTGAGGTCATGGCTGAGCTTGGACTTGAGCCGCTGCAGATGTATATCCGTGAAGGTCTTGCAGTTACGAACGGGACGGCCGTGATGACCGGTATCGGCGTGGTGAATCATATCTTGGCCGGCAGACTGCTCGGCTGGGAGATTCTCGGCTCAGTTCTGATGAATGAAATCGCTTCTTCCTACGATGATTTCATGTCTGATATGCTCAATGAACTGAAGCATCATCCCGGACAGAACCGTATTGCGCAACTGATGCGTTCTCTGTCGGACGGAAGCGGAATGCTGCGCAGCCGTGAGGTAGAACTTTTCCATAAGTCGGAGGAGCAGGTGTTCAAGCAGAAAGTGCAGCCTTATTACTCGCTCAGATGCGTGCCGCAGATACTCGGACCGGTGTATGATACGTGGACGGGTGCAGGTCAAGTGCTTGAGGATGAGGTCAATGCTGTCGATGACAATCCTATTGTGGACAGGCAGGGCGTCAATGTCCTTCATGGCGGAAATTTCCATGGTGACTATGTCTCGTTCGAGATGGACAAGCTCAAGATCGCCGTTACCAAGATGACAATGCTGGCCGAGCGCCAGATGAACTATCTGTTCCATGACAGAATAAACGGTATCCTGCCTCCGTTCGTGAACCTCGGTGTCCTCGGTCTGAATTACGGCCTGCAGGCATCACAGTTTACTGCCACTTCCACTACAGCCGAATCGCAGACATTGTCGAATCCGATGTATGTCCATTCCATCCCGAACAACAATGACAATCAGGACATTGTCAGTATGGGGACGAATTCCGCGCTGCTGTGCCGCATGGTGGTGGAGAACTGCAGCCAGGTTCTCGCTATACATCTTATGGCATTGGTCCAGGCCGTGGACTGTCTGGATATCGCGTCAAGGCTGGCTCCTGCCACAAGAAATCTGTACGACAGGGTCCGCGCAATCGTTCCGGTATTCAAGGACGATACGCCTAAATATCAGGAAATAAGAGCGCTGCAAAAACTTATTTTGGAGTCTTCGCCGGTGGAACTGTAAAATGACCCGTCTATAATCAACTTGACAAATAAGATATTGAAATGAAATCACTCAAAGAGCTATATAAAATTGGACGCGGTCCTTCGAGCAGTCATACGATGGGACCGATGAGGGCTGCGCAGATTTTTCTTTCAGAACACCCTGAGGCAAAGTCTTTTCAGGTGACATTGTACGGAAGCCTTGCTGCGACTGGAAAGGGGCACATGACTGATGTCGCGATAACTGATGAACTCGAGAAAGCGGCACCAGTGGAGATTGTCTGGAAGCCGACAGTGTTCCTTCCGTTTCATCCTAACGGCATGCAGTTCAAGTCATTGGATGAGCAGGGCAATGTTACGGCAGACTGGACTGTTTACAGTGTGGGAGGCGGCGCATTGTCTGAAGGCAAGGCTACCGGAGACAGATTCGACACTTCTGACAATGTATATGAACTCGAGCGTCTGACGGATATCCAGCGTTGGTGTGAGGACAATGGCATGAACTACTGGGAGTATGTGGAGAGATGCGAGGGAACTGAAATCTGGGATTATCTGGAGAAAATCTGGATGGCGATGAAGGAGTCTGTAGAGAGGGGCATTGAACGTGAAGGTGTGCTTCCAGGCCCGCTTCATCTGGCCCGTAAGGCTCCGACCTACTATATCAAGGCGACAGGCTACAAGAAATCCCTTCAGACACGTGGACTTGTATATGCCTATGCATTGGCAGTCAGCGAGGAAAATGCATCTGGTGCTAAAATCGTGACTGCTCCTACCTGTGGAGCGAGCGGTGTGGTTCCGGGTGTGCTCTATCATCTCCAGAAAGGACACGAGTTCAGCGATCTGAAGATTATCCACGCTCTTGCAACTGCCGGTATCATCGGCAATGTTGTGAAGCACAATGCTTCCATATCCGGTGCGGATGTCGGATGCCAGGGGGAAGTCGGAGTGGCCTGTGCAATGGCTGCAGCTGCTGCGAGCCAGCTTTTCGGCGGCAGTCCGTCTCAGATCGAATATGCTTCAGAGATGGCTTTGGAACATCATCTCGGTATGACTTGTGACCCGGTGTGCGGCCTTGTCCAGATCCCTTGTATTGAGCGCAATGCTTTTGCCGCAACTCGTGCGCTGGATGCTAATCTCTATGCCGCTTTCTCGGACGGAAAGCATCGTGTGTCATTCGACAGGGTGGTTGAGGTCCTGAAACAGACCGGCCACGACATTCCTTCCCTGTATAAGGAGACGAGTGAAGGCGGTCTCGCCAAAGGTTTCGGAGGGAAATTCTAGAATCTTTTGTCAGACAGTTTCTTGCTGACAATGTTGAGATCCACAGGGCCGTCAATGCCATAGACGAGAGCTCTGTCGGAGAATTGCCACATCGCCCAGCCTTCCCGGTCGGGCCTCTCTTCCCGATATCTGGCCACCCATAGAGGATAGGAAGAAGTTATCTTTTCACTCAGTATGTCTCTCATGTAAGCCTCTGATGAGTAGATGATCGGCTTGCGGGCATAATGCTTTTCCACGATTTCCAGCCAGGTCAGGACATCATTGTTAAGGGCAATCTTGGAATAGCCTTTATGTGTGGTTTCAATGTCGAGAATCGGCGGCAGGTCACTGAATGACAGCTCGCCTACGGTTTTTATATAGTTCTTCGCCTGGATTACCGGATCTTTGGACGTCCTGAAGAAATGGTATGCGCCCCGGCCGTATCCGGCCTCTCCGGCGGCTTTCCAGTTCTTCTTGAACTTCTTGTCTTTCAGTGAATTGCCTTCGCTTGCCTTCAGAATTACATAAGTGACGGGGACTATGTCCTGGGCGTCATTGACAGACTTGGTGGTATTTCCCCTGCGGTCTATCATTACCCGAAGCGAGTCCCAGACGATCTTTCCGGAGTTGTGATGTGACAAGTCCACGGCGAATGTGGCTCCGCGCTGGGGAACCTTCGCGCCGGTCTCACGGGAGCTGTCTTCCCATCTGAATAGCAATGTGATGATTGTCAGGACCGCCACTACAGCGCCTGCTATCCACAGGCTGAGTTCTTTTCTGTTGTCTTTTTTCCTGCGTCTTGTCCCGTTGCGCTTCTTGCCGCTGCTTGACTTGGAACTTTTATGTTTTACGACACTTCGGTTTACTTTGTTCATATTTGTGCTCCATTATTGCAAAAATAGTTAAAAATTGCATAACTTTGAAGTGTTAAAATATGAGACTTAAACAGTATATAATATGGCTGAATTAAAAGGATCGCAGACTGAGCAGAACCTCATGACTGCATTTGCCGGAGAATCTCAGGCTCACACAAAGTATCTTTATTATGCCTCCAAGGCTATTAAAGACGGTTATGTCCAGATTGGCAAACTGTTCGAAGAGACGGCGCGCAACGAGAAGGAGCATGCCAAGATCTGGTTCAAGTACCTTCATGGCGGCGAGGTTCCTGATACCGTAACGAATCTTGCAGACGCTGCGGCAGGCGAGAACTACGAGTGGACGGATATGTATGCGGGTTTCGCCAAGACCGCAAAGGAAGAGGGCTTCGACGACATTGCCTTTCTTTTCGAGAAGGTGGCTGCCATCGAGAAGACACATGAGGAGAGATATCGTGTGCTTCTGGAAAATATAAAGGGCGGACTGGTATTCTCACGTGACGAAGATATGATTTGGGAGTGCACCAACTGCGGTCATATCGTTATCGGCAAGAAGGCTCCTGAAGTATGCCCGGTCTGCAAGCATGCGAAGAGCTATTTCCAGATAAAAGCGGACAATTATTAGGATTTCCTGACAATATGGCAAAGAAAAACGGAGTTGCCTCGACAGGCAGCTCCGTTATTTCTATATGTTTGCAGGTCAATGTATTATTTGCATTGTCTGCATTTTCCTGCCAATGATGTAACCAGATTAAGCGCTATATAATAAAGGAATGTCAGCAGGACGATGAGAGACCAGTTTGCACCTGCTGTCGCTACTGCAACAACTATGCAGACAGCGCCGGACAGGAAACCGGTTCTCAGGATTTTCGTTTTGCAGTCAGCCTCCAGACCTTTGCCGAATTTCATTGCGAACATCGGAATTTCGCTTATCAGCAATGCCGCAAGCAGGATGGACAATGCCGGGATGAAATACCATGTTCCGCAGATGCCGCCCAGCCATGAATCCGGCGTAAGTGACACGAAATAGGCCAATGAGCCGCAAATCATAGCTGCTGCAGGCGTAGGCAGACCGATGAAACTGCCGTGCTGGCGTTCATCCAGATTGAACTTGGCGAGTCTCAGGGCTGAGAACGCTGCCATGACCAATGGAATGTAGCGTGCGAAATACAGTGTGCCTACCTCGCATGTGTCGGACATTGTCTCATACATCATTATGGAAGGGAGGACTCCGAAACTTACCATGTCAGCCAGCGAATCCAGCTCCTTTCCTATTTCAGAATATGCCTTGAGCAGTCTTGCCGCAAATCCGTCGAAGAAGTCGAAGACGGCGGCCAGCAGCATAAGCGGAAACGCTATTTCAATATGCCCCTGCAAGGTGAAAATCACCCCAAGAGTGCCTGAAATCAGGTTCATTGAGGTGATAGTATTCGGTATGTGCTTGACTATCCGCATGTTGGATTATTTAATGCCGAGTTTCTTGGCCAATGACTTAGGAAGCGCGTCCTTGTGCAGGACGATGTCCATTGTCTTGCCTTTGACATAAGCCTCGGTCACGTACCAGATTCCATTGTACTTGCCGGCAGAACCCCAAGAGTTCTTCACTATGTAGTATTTCTTGCCGAACTGGTCTTTGGCGATACCGTAGATGTGCATTCCGTGGTCGTCGGTCAATGTCTTGTTGTCATAACCGTTCTGGCGGTATTCCTGTGTCACTTCCACCTCTTCCGGAGCCTGTGGCTCATCGTTTTTCTCTGCACTCTTGCCTACCCAGCGCTCCTGGTCGGAACCTGAAGTCTTCTTGGTCTCTTCTTTATAGAGTATTCCGAGTCCGTCACGGGTGAAGCCCTTTTCGCTTACGTCTGTGCCCCAGAATGCAGTATAGCCATGTTCAAGAGCATAGTCGAGCGCCTCGATCAGCTCATCTACAGGAACGTTCCAGTCCTGGTCCCAACGCCAGTTGTCGCTGATTTCAAGCGCGAATTTCTGGTAGAACGGATGGTGGGTGAATGATGTAAGCGATACGTAATCGTCTGCATTGATCTTATATGAATCGCGGTAAGACGCCGGCGTATAGCTCTTTCCATTGTATGTGAACTCTGTAGGGCACTCTCCGAGATATGCGTCCATAATGCCTTTGAATCCTTTTTTCCACGCTGTGGACAGTACTCTGTTAGGATTCTTTGCAATGGCATCTACGTATGCTGCAGCAACTGCATCAAGCTCGCCGTGAACCGGAAGTTCTGTGCCGTAGTTGGTTCCCTGCTGTACTTCCTGCGGAACCAGACCGTAGTCTCTAACTATGTGAAGGACATCGCCTGCCTCGCTACCTGCGCCGAAGTTAAGTTTGCCGTCCAGTCTGACATATTTCTCTGCGCGGTCCTGATAGGAGTGGCTCACCACGAACATTTCAGAGAAATCCGGGAAAAGCGTGCTGTCCTTGATATTGTTGATTCTGATGGCTTCTGACTCGAGGAAACTGAGTGTGGAGAAGCACCAGCAAGTGCCTGAACGATACTGGTTCTTGATCGGTGTGACAGGGTTGGCCTTCACTGTCGTGAACTGATATTCAACAGGCTTCTGCCCATTTGAAGACTGTGCGACCATAAGAGCCGGTATGCACAGTGCGATGATGAAAGTAGTCAGGTTTCTTTTCATTTCTGTTATTTGTTTAATAATTTGATTTCTGTTGCCAGGGTTTCCATTGCTGGAAGATCGGATGATTTCATGCGGCTTCTGATGGTGACCATAGGCTCGACAATGTTGATTTCCTTCATCTGTGAAAGCATCTCTTTCATGATTCTGCCTGCACAAGGTGCCCACGAGCCGTTTTCGAGGATTCCGACATTCCTTTTGGTATATCCTTTTATCTGAAGTCTGTGGAGGAAATCGTACATAGGCGTGAACAGGCCTCCGTCGTAGGAGCTTGCTGCCACTATCATTGACGAGTATCTGAACGCATCTTCCACATTTTCAGCGATGTCGCTGCGGCACAGGTCGCTCACCACAACTTTTCCGACACCCTTTCCGCGCAGCATTTCCGCGAGCTTTTCGGCGGCCTTGAGTGTTCCGCCGTGAATGGAAGCTGCCGCGATGAATACGCCCTCTGTTTCCGGTTCGTATTTGCTCCAAGTGTCGTAAAGGCTCAGGTATTCACCCAAGTTGTCTTCGAGAATCGGGCCATGTAAAGGTCTGATGGAACGGATGTCCAGTCCTTTCAGTTTGCCGAGCAGGGTCTGCACCGGTCCGCCATATTTTCCGACAATGTTGAAGTAATATCTTCTCGCTTCGCTCGACCAGTCGGCGTCGTCTCTGCCGTAGAATCCGCATTTGTCAAGTGTCCCGAACTTGCCGAACGCATCTGCACTGTACAGAACGCCCTCGCTTTCGTCCAATGACACCATCACTTCCGGCCAATGCACCATAGGCGCCCCGAAGAATCTGAGTTTGTGATGGCCGAGGTCCAGAATATCTCCTTCCTTGACTGTCAATGTCCTGCCTGTCAGGTCAATGCCTTCGAAAAACTGCGGTATCATCTGGATTGCCCTGGCGCTCGCCACGATGGTGACGGACGGGAATTTTTCCATCACGCGGGCAATCAATGCCGAATGGTCGGGCTCCAGATGGTGAACCACCAGGTAGTCCGGAACTCTTTCCCCAAGTGCTTCAGAAAGATTCTGCTCCCATTCGTCCGCCTTCCTTTCGTCTATGGTGTCGAGGATTGCGACCTTTTCGTCAATGACAACGTAAGAGTTGTAGGATATTCCGTCCGGTACAATGTACTGACTTTCAAACAAATCCAAGTTCTTGTCGTCTGCACCTATATAGAAGGTGTCCGCACTGAGTTTTCTAATCATATACTATAATCATCAATATCATAGCCGACATTATGGCTATAACCTGACAAAAATCGCAAATTATTGCGAGCAATGCAAAAATATATTGTTTGTACATTCAATTATTCATCCTAACTTTGTTAGGCTAATGCTCTCATTAATGACAAAATGAACTATAATCTTATGAAATTTTTTGGAAAATGTGCAGTTGTGCTTGCCGTGATGCTGGCGCTGCCTATGACATTGACGGCTCAAATCAAGGTTACCCATGGTCCATGGCTGACAGATATGTCCGATACGGGCGTGACCATCATGTGGAAAACCGACAAGCCTGCTATGGCTTGGGTGGAATATGACGAGAAGGCCGGTGATACTTTCTATAGCGAGTCACATCCGAAGGTATATGACACTCAGGACGGCAGAAGACGGACACTGGACACTCTGCATTGTGTCAGACTTGAAGGACTGAAGCCTGGAACTGAGTATTTCTATCGCATATATTCCAAGGAGACGGTCTCATTCGGAGAGTATGGCAAGATGGTTTTCGGCAGGACTACAGCATCAAGTGCGAATTATAACGGGCCTACGCATTTCCGTACATTTGATCCTGAGGCCGAGAGCGTCAGGTTCATCATGATGAATGATGTGCACGAGCGTCCCGAACTGATCAAGAAGTATTGTGAAGGTGTGGATCTGTCAAAGATCGACTTTGTTCTTCTGAACGGTGATATGCTTTCTACGGTGGAGAGTGACGCGCAGATATTCTCGAGCTATTTGGATGCCTGCTGCGAGGCTTTCGCGAAATCAGTGCCGATGGTCTATACTCGCGGAAATCACGAGACCAGAGGGGCTTATGCAGATCAGCTTCACAGGTATTTCCCGACTTCGACGGGACATTTCTATTTTGATTTCAATGTGGGAGGAGTCAATTTCCTGATTCTTGACTGCGGTGAGGACAAGCCTGACACGGACTTCGAGTATAGCGGAATCGCTGATTATGACAGGTACCGTGAGAGCGAGGCTCGCTGGCTCGAGAAGAAGCTGGCGGACAGCGCTCCATGCAAGATGCGCATAGCGGCATTGCACATCCCGCCGATGACCACTTCATGGCATGGAGACCTTCATCTGAGAAAGACATTGATGCCTCTCCTGAACAACGCCGGAGTGGATCTGCTGCTGTCAGGTCATACTCACAAATATATGTATCTGGAACCGTGTGAGGGGATGGATTTCCCGAATCTTGTCAATGACAACAACAGTGTCGCGCTTGTGGAAATTGCCGATGGGAAAATCAATATCACTATTAGCGGCAAGACCAACACGTCGATTACCATCACGAAGTAAGACACAGCATGACATACACGGTAATGTATCTTCATGGTATGGGCGGTGGTGAGGACAGCCGCATACCATCCATCCTGTCGGAACATATCAATGAATATCTGAAGTCACCGGACACCCACATTGACATAATCGTAAGGACTTATGACATTGACCCGGAGGTCGCAGAAAAGCAGATTGCTTCCTGGCGCGAGGAACTGCATCCTGATCTGGTCATAGGGGAGTCCTTGGGGTCGCTTCATGCGATTCTGCAGCGCGGCGTGCCTCATATTTTCGTGTCGCCGGCAGTCGGTGCGGCGTCGTGGATGGCTGCTGCGAGCTGGATTCCGGGCGCGTCGTGGCTGATGCATCTTATTTTCAAGCCGCTTCCCGGTAACCGCCAGCCGTTGGATTTTTCGCATAAAGTCCTTTCACATTACCGTGGAATGCACAAGCGCATAATGTCCTGTGCCCCGTCTGCCGGCAGCAAGGACTATTTCTTCGCGTTCTTCGGAACTGAAGACCGCTATATGCCTTTCGGTGTCGTCAATATCGCCAAATGGGCCAAACATTTCGGCGCTGACAGTTACCAGACCTACAAAGGAACCCACTACATGGAAGAGGAGTACCTCCATTCCATGCTGATTCCCAAAATCCTCCAGGTCCTCGGCGTGTCCGGGAACGTCTTGCCAGGGTGAAATACGACTTAATCTGATAAATATTGACTGCAAAAAAAATTTGTACTTTGATAAAAGTTTGCTATATTCGCAAAAGATGAAAGAGGGTTCTCCTCTTCGATTAAATTCCTTTTATTAACATACCGGCAGCGGGAACAAACCTTATGGGCTGCCAGCGCGCGAGGCAGCAAGATGGGTTTTGTGACCACACAGTCCATTTATGGCAGCTCATATAGTTACTGTTATGACAAGAATTGAAGAAACATTGAAAATTGCGCTTGAAGCGCACGCTGGACAGAAAGACCTGGATGGCAATCCTGCGATTCTGCATCCGCTTGCAGTCGGACTTATGGGGAACTCTGATGCTGAGATCAAGGCTGGGTTCCTGCATGACGTTGTGGAGGATTCCTCAATGACGCTTGAGGATTTGAAGAGCAAAGGTGTTGAAGATGAGGTGATTGCAGCATTGGCGCTTTTGACTCATGACAAGGAAAAAGTTGGATATTTCGAGTACGTGGAAAATATCATCGCTTCCGGCAATGTCACTGCAATCCATGTCAAACTTAATGACCTCCACCACAATCTGCAGCGGGGCAAAGTGTCTTATGAAACAGCCGTCGCATCAAATGACGCGGCCAAAATCAAAGAGCTAAAACGCATAAACGCCAAGCACGAGAAGGCATTGGAAATGATTAAAAATGCGGGATATGAACAATGATTTTGCAAAGTCCATCCTTGATGGATATTTTGCTCAAGTATGACCACCAACGAAGCGGTGAAAAACTCAAGTTCTATGATGCCTACGCTGAGGATCTTGGAATAACCAAGGAGGAAGCTTTGGCATACCAGAACTGGATAAACGACGGCAATCCGATTTAACTCCTTGAATAATGCTTTAATCTTTCATGGAAAACGTA
Source organism: Bacteroides sp. CAG:545 (assembly GCA_000432515.1). Classification (GTDB taxonomy): domain Bacteria; phylum Bacteroidota; class Bacteroidia; order Bacteroidales; family UBA932; genus Cryptobacteroides. Next base: position 75,230 of record HF996013.1, on the reverse strand, counting down.
AAATCCTGATTGATTGAACATTCCGTCAGCATCATATCTTTTATATGCGCAAGAGGATGAATAGGATATCCCTTGTTGCTTATCCCCAGACACCAATACTTTGATTCTGGTAGAGGTAATTCCTCTTTTATGGTATCGATAACTTTGGTAAATGAACCATTGTCCTTGCCGTATTTGAACGAATTGCCGAAGCAGAAAAGAACATTACTTATGCGGCCTTTTCGTCCTTGTATAAGGGCTTTGATTCTCTTGATATTCTCTTCCTGGAGGTCTTGTAGGTTCTCGGAATCCTTTAACCCAGATGGGGTTATCGCAATTTTCGGTGTGAGGTTTACAAAAAGTGCGCTATCATATTTGGTGTCTCCTTCTCCATTGTCAATTACCAAATCGCACACACGGCGGATGGTTCGGCCAATATATTTCTCCTCCGGGTCAGTTTTTCCACCAGGATTGACCCCTACGACCAGAATCGTGTTCTTGGGATCCTCTGTCTTGGATAACTCAAGAGAATAACGGTGTTCGCCTTTCTCCCAATCATTGGCAAGGCAGAAAAGGCTATCATTGATTTTAATAGGAGGTGTACTCATTGTAATTTTAGTTTTGCACTTCTGCAAATATAGTGAAATTTCAATTGGCGGGACGCGGCCACGCTTCGTTTTGCAATGCGTTGATTTTTAATGATTTATAAAACGGAGCGTGGAATCGTGGCCAAAAAACGGCTGCTATTCCACGCTTGGGGTTAAATGGTATCTGATTATCAATGAGTTATAAATTTGACCGTGGCCGCGTCCCGCCACGAGAGGGCAAGCGTTTCCGAGCGGTACCGCGAGCGGAATCAAACACTCAGCAGGTGGCTTACTTCTGCCGGATTCAATGCCCAGTCGTAGGTGTATGCCTCGTCTGCGGTTTTATTTGTGTGCGTTACAGATACTTCGACGGCTTTCCTGTTTTGTCGGCGGACAGGGTGGAGTAGATGGAGTAGGCGCTGAAGACCACGCTGTATGTCAGGACGAACAGGATAATGGAGGAAAGCACTTTTACTTTGTGGGAGAAAAAGGCTATGTCGCTGAGACTGGTGAGGTTGCGGATGATTTCCATGTCTGTCGGAAGCATCGGCAGGAGAAGCAGGGCGACGATGACGCTCAGTGCGCCGGCTAAGAAAGCTACCAGAAGGCGGGTATTGGAACGGCGTTTCTGTTCCTGCTGGATATGTTTGAGGATTTCCACCTTGTCAAGCTTGGACGAGAGGTCGGCGGTGAAAAGGTCATTGTCATTGAACTCCTGTATTGCGGTAGCGAATAAATTTTCCAGTTCTTTATCTTTTGTCATGGCTTGATGAGTTGTTTGAGTCTGTCCCGGCCCCGGGATAATTGCTTTTTGACGGCATCTGCATTGACCTCGGTTATGGCCGCGATTTCCTTGATGGAGTAGCCGCTGAGGTAGTAGAGCGTGATGGCGGCGCGCTCTTTCGGGGGTAGGGTGGAGAGCGCGAGATAGAGTTGCTGATGCGCGAAATTGTAGTCGGCGGATTCCTGGGTCGCAACGATTTCTGCGGCTTCGATGGAATCGTATTGTTTCAGCGCCGCCGTATGGTTGAGAAACGTGTTGTGGGCGATCTTGAAGAGCCAGGACTTGAACTTGCCGCTGTCGGTATAGCGGTCGATTGCCAGGTAGGCCTTGACCAGGGATTCTTGCGCAATGTCGTCAGCATCAGCGAGATTGCCACCGCACAAGGCCAGCAGGAAGCTTCTGAGGGCATTCTGCTGGGTTTTTACTTGTGCTATGAACTGATCTCTGTCCATCGTTATTGCTGGTTCTTCTTGCTCTCGGCCTCAATTTCTTTGGCGAGGAACTTCTTGCCGAAGAAGAAGCTGACCAGAAGTGCGATACCTACTGCGAGCAATGCACCGCCACATAGAAATGTAGGCATTGAAGATGCGAATGAAGAACATGCGCCGTAAACGATGGTGCCGATACCGAGAATCAGACAGATTATGCCCCATGTCAGTTTGGTCATGAGCTTCTCTTTCAGGAGTTTGTCTTTATTTTCGGGTGCCAGCTTGTCCAGCCACTCGGCTACATTGACGTCCGGATTTTTCTCCAGAGCGCTCATTATGATTTCGGTGCGCTTATTGGTTTCGTTGATCTGTTTGCGTGTGACCAGCCAGATGATGATAATCGGTAAAACTGTGGAACATCCGATGAGCCAAAGAACGCCTAAAATTCCTTCCATGATAAATGTTTGTTTATGTAATTATACTTTGTTTCTTTTCGAACATGTTCACTTATATAACAGGACAAATGAGGAAAAGGTGACGTGCTATTTCAGCCAATCTTCAATCTGTCGGATAATTTCCTCTCTGGTGGATTCCGGACAATGCGGCCATACGTCTTCCAGCTTCGCCGCCCTCATCTGCGATGTCTGCTCCTGTGATCAGTGTAATTTTCAAATATGTCTCTTCTAAGTTAATGAGAATATTCGAATATTTCCTCTAACTTTACGTTATGGTGAGTGTTATTCTAATGATTGTCGGCCTCGTCGCAGGATTGCTTTCTGGTTCAGTCGGTTTTGGCGGCGGAATGATACTGCTGCCGGTGATTACTTATTTTTATGGCGTTGAGGTAGCAGTGCCGGTATCGACTGTAGCTCAGCTTCTTAGTAATCTTTCAAGGGTGGTGATCGGCTGGAAAGAAATCAGTTGGAAGGCAGTGGGATGGTTTCTGCTTCTTGCGTTGCCATTCACGGCGTTGGGCGCCTTCGGTTTCGCCAAGGTTCCTAAAGCTCCGATGACGGTAGTGTTGTGCTTTTTCCTGATAGTTTTCGCTATCATGAAGCTGATGGGCAAGATGAAATTGCCCCACAGGCCTTCGACGATGATTGTCGGCGGGGGAGTGACGGGATTCGTGAACGGACTGTTGGGAATTTCAGGTCCGCTGAGCAGTGCTGTGTTCCTCAGCATTGAATTGGCCCCGGTCAGCTACATTGCCTCCGAGGCGACAGCCGCAGCAGCAATGCATATCGTCAAGGCACTTGTCTATGGCAAGCTCAACCTCATGCATGTCAATATCTTTCTGAGTGGTATCGGTATCGGCTGCGCAATGATGATTGGAAATTTCATCGCGATGCGCTGCATCAGGAATGTCAATAAAAAGCTATATCAGAAGATTGTTGCCGGCATCATGATAGCCGTGTCACTCTGGCTGATCATTTCGACGGTAGGGTAGTCGGTATTTATCATTGGACAGTTTAAAGAAAAAGTTGCATAAATATGAAACTTTTTCTATATTTGTTGCACTATGAGAATGGTTACATCAAATATGATCAAGTCACTGCGTAAGTCTCGAAACTTGACGCAAGAGCAGTTGGGTATTCTTTCCGGTATGTCGAAGTCTCAGATTTCGAAAATGGAAAATGGTACTTTGGGCAGTGAAGAAACAGTTCTGCGTTTGCTCGATGCTTTGGGGTATGAACTGGAACTGAAAGTTGTGGACAAATATCCAGGTGAAAGATCGGAACGAGAGCGGATATTGGGTGCCTTGAGATCTTTTAAGAATAGCCAAGGTGACAAATACGGAATAGAGAGGATAGCTCTCTTCGGGAGTTGTGCGCGGGGAGAGCAAACCGTTGATAGCGACGTAGATATATTAATCTCTATCAAGAAACCTTCTTTATTTGTGCTGTCTGAGATAACCGTACTGCTGGAGTCGGTGCTTAAGCGTAAAGTGGATCTCGTATCTGAAAAATCGAGAAGCCGTCAGAAGTTTATGGACAATATTAAGAAAGATTTGATATATGTGTAGCGCGAAAGACAGGATCAAAACATACCTGAAAGTATCTATTGAAGAAATCAATTTGATTGAGAAAATGTCTGCAGGAATAAAGTCTCCACAAGATTTCGGGCAGAGTATCACAGGTATGACAGTGTTCAGAGCTTGTGGAATGAGTATTCAATATATTACTGAAAACTTCATTAAGATTCGGAATAAAGTTACTGCTGATTTTTTCTCGTCATATAAACAAGTGCCGTGGAAAGCCGTATTCGGTATGCGGAATGTGATAGCTCATGAATATACCGATATAGATGATGAAGCCGTATTCAATACTATTCATAATGACATGCCGGTTCTGAAAGAAACTGCAGAGAAGATTCTGGCGGATCTTGATGAGGGAAAACTGGATAGGTATATCAATGACTAGAGCATTAAGTATCATGAAGAAAGCGATTGTCATTGGTGCTACTTCCGGAATCGGGCGGGAGACGGCGGTGCGTCTGGTGGATGAAGGCTGGGAAGTGGGCGTTTCCGGCAGGAGGATTGAGGCCCTTGAGGCTTTTCGGGAGGAGTATGGTGAGAGAGTCCATATTAAGCAAATGGATGTGACTCAGGAAGATGCGACGGCCAGGCTTGATGCTCTGATTGAAGAAATGGGTGCGCCGGACCTGTTATTGTATGTCTCCGGTGTGGGGTATCAGAACAGGGAACTTGATATTGATAAGGAAATCCGTACCGTGCGGACCAATTGCGAAGGCTTGGTGCGTATTCTGGCACATTTTGTCGACTATGTCAGAAAACATCCGGATGCGTATTCAGCAGAACATAAGGCACATATAGCGGTTGTTACATCTGTGGCCGGAACAGCCGGCTTGGGAACGGCACCCGCTTATTCCGCTACCAAAAGAATGCAGCAGACATATATTTCCGCGTTGGCGCAATTGGTCAGAATGGAGAAGATACCGGTCATGTTTACGGATATCCGCCCAGGTTTCGTGGCAACTGACATCCTCAATCCCGACAAGAAATATCCGATGCTGCTGACATTGCAAAAGGCGGCCGACGAGGTGATGAAAGCAATCCGCCGGAAAAGACGCATCTACACATTCGACTGGAAATTCCGCATCCTCGTATTCTTCTGGCGCCTTGTCCCGCGCTGCATCTGGGAGCGTCTTACCTGGGTGAAAAACTGAAATTAGCGGCTGTAAATGAATTATACTTGCAAATCTTGCCGATATCGGCAAGATTTGCTATATTTGTATGGACATTGAACAATAATATTTGCCGATAACATGGATTATATTTCTATAGCGGAGTTTGCAGGAAAGAATGGCGTTTCCGAAAGAACGGTCAGGAATTGGTGTGCTTCAGGAAAGATGGAGGGCGCTTTCCTGACAGGAAAGACATGGAATGTTCCGGAGGATGCTTCTTTGCCAGGCAGGAAGAATGCCAAGGCCCGAAAAGAGTTTCCGCTTCTGTCGAGACTCAGGGAGGAAAAGTCGAGCCGTCTGAAAGGTGGTATTTATCATCGTACTCAGATTGATCTTACATATAATTCCAATCATATCGAGGGGAGTCGCTTGTCTCATGAGCAGACCAGATACATATATGAAACCAATACTATCGGCATTTCAGATGGGACTGTCAATGTTGATGACATTGTGGAGACGGTGAATCATTTCCGCTGTATTGATTATATGATAGATCATGCGCAGGATAAGCTTACGGAAGGGATGATCAAGGAAATACACCGTATCTTGAAAACCGGAACTTCTGACAGCCGGAAATCCTGGTTCAATGTGGGTGATTATAAGAAACTTCCCAATGAGGTAGGTGGAAATCAGACTTGTCCCCCTGAGAAGGTGCATTCCATGTTGAGCGTATTGCTCAAGTCTTATAACTCCAAGAAGCAAAAGACATTGGACGATATCATTGACTTTCACAAGCAGTTCGAGTCGATTCATCCGTTTCAGGATGGGAATGGAAGGACGGGACGTCTTGTCATGTTCAAGGAATGCCTGGCCAACGGAATAGTGCCGTTCATCATAACGGACGACCTGAAGTATTTCTACTATAGAGGCCTTCAGAATTGGCCGGATATCCCTGGCTATTTGAGAGATACCTGCCTGACCGCGCAGGATAACTATGCAGAGCTGTTGGCATATTTTGAAATCAAGCATTGAACGATAATGTCGCGCTGAAATATGATTTACATTCAACACTATAATTCTTATGTAGGTGGAATTACTCTAGCGAGTGATGGCGACGCCTTGACTGGACTGTGGTTTGATGGACAGAAGTATTTTGCGGGCAACATTGATGATGAGATTGAAGAGAAAGATCTTCCGGTCTTTGCGCAGGCCCGTCAATGGCTTGACATTTACTTCAGCGGACATGACCCGGGTTTTACCCCGGCATTGACATTGGATTCGACACCATTCCGGATGGTTGTCTGGGAAATATTGCTTACTATTCCTTTCGGTAAGACAATGACTTACGGTGAAATTGCTGACCGCATTGCCGAAATGAAAGGAGTGCGGCGGATGTCCGCCCAAGCCGTGGGCCACGCTGTCGGTCATAATCCCATTTCGCTCATCATACCATGCCATAGGGTCATTGGCGCTGACGGCAGTATGACCGGTTATGCCGGAGGAATCGACAGGAAGATTAAATTGCTTGAAATGGAACGTGCTGACACCTATAAATTCAATCAATTTAATTGACCTGTCTTCGTCCGGGTTCTGCGCCACTCGCTGGCGGACATTCCTGTAAATTTGCGGAAATCCGTGTGGAAGTTGCTGCTGTCGCTGTAACCGATGTATTCACTGATCTGTTCCGCATTCATTTCAGGGTGGCCGGCCAGCATTTGACATGCCTCCTGGAGACGTAACTTGTTCCTCCATGAACGGAAATCCATGCCGTTCTCGCTTTTCATGAAAACTCGCATGGTTGCTGCATCTGTGTTGAGTGTCTCGAGAATCTCCTTGTATGGCACGTCGCGATGTCTGTATTCTCCGGCCTCAACCCACGATGCGATATTGTTTCTCAATTCAATCAACTGCTGCTCAGGTATGTTCGCCTGCGCTTTGTGGGCAGGTTCCGTGCTTGGAGCCTCTTCTTCGGGTTTCCCGATTGCCTGGAGAATGAATGATGTGCTGTTCACATAGCGGATCATGCAAATCGCCACGATGGTATAGCATATCAGATATGCAGGGACGAAAATGGCGTAGAACCACGGGCCGGTGACCAATGTGCAGAGAGACATTGCCCCTATGATGAGCATAAGTATGAATCCGGCCCTTATCCCGCCCAATCTCGGTGAAAAATCGTCAGCGTAGTAATTGTTCAGGTCGTTGATAGTCATTTTCTGCGATTTGAAAAATCTGATGCCGTATATGGTGAGCTGCATGACCAGAAGTGCTGCTCCGGCATGGAAGAATATCGGATAAATGTCCGGAAATATGAACATTATGCAGTAGAGCAGGGCCGAGAGTATGCAGATGACCGCGGTCTGCAATCCTACCCATTTGCCGGTAACCACGTCAGGACGGATGAAAACGAGCAATGTCCCTGTCAATAAAAGTGCCTGGAATGCAGCCACAATGAGTGTGTTCAGGCGGTCAAGGCTTTCGTCATATCCGGTGAAGTAGCAAATGAAATTCAATATGGAAAGCGTTATGAATGATGCGGCCAATGTAGCCCTTGCGGTTTTCAACTTGCCGAATTCCGGCCTTGAAGGGATCTTGACGCAAATGATGGCCACGGCAAGTGCAGCGATTATTCCGGAGGCCAACAGCATCAAGTCGCAATATATTCTTTCCATTTCAGTTTTCGTTTTTCAAGGAGTACAAAGATAGATTTTTTTCAAAAAAATGCATGTTTTGCGACTATGTTTTATTAAAAATAGTGATAATCAAGTGCCCAAAACTTACTTTCGTCAAAATTAAACAATGAGCTATGAAAGGAGTATTTTGGCACTTTTTTGCTGCATTGGCATTGATTTTAATGTTGGTGTCATGCGTAAAGGATAATGGCAACGATAGTCCGTCTCAGGAGGAACCGGGGACGGAGGAACCGAAACCGGAGGAGCAGAAGCCGGAGGAGGAAAGTAAACCTGAAATCATTTTTAAACTCGAATGTGATTGGGCGGAGGGCGATGCCATAGGCATATATGCTTATGATGCGGAATCCAAAGATTTGGTTTTTGGAAATAAAAAACTTACTTTTGATGGTTCCGGTTGGGCTGGAGACAAGTTGTGCTGGGAAAAGGACTCGTTGAAATTCTACGCGTATTATCCGTATGATGAGAACATTGCTGATCCGGCTGCCATTTCGTTCAATGTCAAGGAAGACCAAAGCGGTGAGAATGAATACCGGCTTTCTGGTTTTCTGGTGGCGAGGAGTAAGGATGGTGTCAAAATCGGGAAAGAGGTGAAACTTGAATTCAGACATGAATGCGCGATGATTCAGGTAGAGGTGCCTGAAAGCAAGTATTGGAACATTGACAAGAAACTGGAAGTCAGCCTTTGCGGCGTCGGAATTTCTGCTGGAATCAATTTGCTTGAGGACAGTGATGCTTCCGCCACGACAGAGGAAACCAAAGGTTCTGTCGGCAATGTCAAGATGTGTCTAGTGGAGAAGCCGGGAGATGAGGGAAAGAATTATGTCTATCGTGCCGTCATTCCGGTCCAGACGCTGAAAGGTGGTTCGACGCTGTTCAGTTATGTTACGGACGGCAAGGAATTCAAGTTGGGCGGCCCTGTCGAGGATTGCGTTTTGAATGCTGCGGACGTGAAAGTGTTCAACCGCTCATTGCCAGTGGATTACAAGCATCCTGATGTCATCCATATGGTTGTCGACCAGAAGGGTACTTTTAAGTATCCGGTTGATGGGCTGTGGTATTTTAAGATGGGCAGCCCGAAAACTGAAGAAGGAAGGAATAATACGAATGTCGAGAATCAGCATAATGTGCATCTGGCCCGCAGTTACTACATAGGCAAGTATGAAGTTACCAATGCAGAGTATGCGTCTTTCCTGAATGAAAATAAAATCGGAAGCGACGGTATCTGGAACGGATGGAAAGATGCGGAAAACAAATCGAAAGTACTTGTGAGGCAGTATGCGAAGTTCGGCCTCATCTGGGATGCGGAACTTGCTGAATGGAAGCCCGCAGACGGGTGCTGCGATTGCCCTGTCGTCAATGTCAGCTGGTATGGCGCGAAAGCTTTCGCAGATTGTGTGGGTGGAGCGCTTCCGACTGAAGCCCAGTGGGAATTTGCCTGTAGGGGAGGTCTTGAAGAGACACCTTTCGGCTTGGGAAATGGTTTGGACCTGACAGGGGAAATGGCACATATCAGGTCGACCGACAGAAAAACGACTGCTCCTGTAGGTTCTTATTCCCCTAACGGGTTTGACCTTTATGACTTGCATGGGAATGTTTCTGAATGGGTGGCGGACTGGTTTGATGTAAATTATTATGGAGGCTCGGGCGGATTTGCCTGGAATCCGACAGGTCCGGAAACCGGAACACACAAGGTCGTTCGTGGAGGGGACTTTACGATGGACAAGCTCAGCTGCCGTTGTGCTGCAAGAGTATATTGCTCACCCCGGGTGACAAATATGCTGATCGGATTCCGTGTGGCTTTCGACCAGGATATGAAATGGGAATGATATGAATAATTTAAATACATGACAATGAAGAAATTAATTTACTTCCTCGCTTTGGGGGCAGCACTTCTGCTCGGAGCCTCTTGTGACAAGGAATCTGACAATGTCCCACTCTATGTGAATACCTGGGTGACAGACTCAAACAGCCTTTTGACTTTCGGGGGCAAATCCGTTGACTACGGCTTTTACCAGATCAATGAGGACAAGACCTTCAATTTAAGTTTTCTCGCCAATGAGAATGTCCTTGAAGTTCTCAAAACTCAGATATTGCCTAGACTGGAACCGTCCGAAAAGGGTGATGACGATTACATTGACGAAGCGACTGAAAGTTACAAGAAGGAATTGGCCGAAAGGATCAAATCTGTGCAAATCAATGATGCAGTCATCATAATAAAGGGTGTATATGTGGTGATTCCCGGTAAGGAAGATGACGTTGATTTGAATATCTTCCTGACACGAATTCTCAAAGGAATGGAAATTCCGATTCCGACGGGGACGGTCTTTCATCTTTTCAATATAGCCAAGGACTCGATGACGTTGGACAATGGGGCTGGTGATGTTGAAAAATTGCAGATGAAAAGTTTGTCTTCTTCAGGCATGAAAATAGGTAAGACCGTTGATTTGTCAGAGATTCTCGGAGAATAAATAATGGAATTTGGAATATGAAAAAATTGATATACAGCATTTTTGCTATTGCGGTTGTCGCAATGACTTGCGCCTGTGAAAAAAATGGTTCTGAAAATGACGGACCGAAACTTTATGTGAATACATGGATGTTGGATGTGTCTGAGTCGTCTTTCATGCTCCTTCAGCTGAACGATGACGGTACTGCAGTTTTAGGTCAAGCGTATTCGTCGGATGATTTGGAAAGTTTAAGAAACAGCATTGATACGGAAAAACTTACACCGGAACAGAAAACATTTCTGGATGCTATGAAGGAGCGTGATGTACTTGCCATGAACGGCTGGTACACCATGAAGCCCAATGCAGATGGCAGCATGGTGCTTTGCGTGTCGTATGAAGTCTGTATCCTACCGATACCCGTATAATGTCCATTGCCAGCTATGTAAAGGAAGTATCCGCAGACCGTATGCTTGTATTTTCTGGTCATACCTCCGATGATGGCGAGCCGATGTACGATGAAGTGCTGTCCGTTGAAAAATCTTCCGTCAAGCCTGGAACCCTTTATGACCAGAGCCTGATAATGGCGCTTCCGAAAAAAGCTGAAAAGAATTGATGACAATAATTAAAATAGGACTTGGCCTATGAAAAAAACTATTTTACATTTTATGGCAGCATTGGCATTGATATCAATGCTGTTGTCATGCAGCAAGGAAAAATCGTCAGGTGTCCTCCTCCTGATGTCCGATTCTGTGACCATTGACCATAATGCGCAGGACGTGATGTTCGGCTATAAGGTGCTTCTGGACAATGGTTCGTCCATTTCTGTTACGACGGATGCGGATTGGGTTAATGTCGGTATCCCAGGGGAGTCCGAAGTTGCTCTTTCGGTTTCGCAAAATGATTCCAGAACTGAGTCTCGTATGGCGGAAATCATTGTAGGCTATGGGGATATGGAGCCATTGACATTCACATTGACACAAGATTATCTGCGTCCTGTGATTGGCCTTAAACGTCTTGCTGAGACGGTCGATTGTCAGGCGCAGGAGTATTTTGTGTCGTGTGAAATCCTGAATCCCATTGATGGTGAGGAGTTTAACGCGGAAACGGAGCAGGAATGGTTTGAAATCGACCTTGAACAGGAGAAAGGTGGCATCAGGCTTCAAATTCCGGAAAATGCGACAGAGGAGGATAGGGTAGCGGAGATCATTTTCACTTACGCGGGCGCTGAAACCCGTAAGCTCGCATTTGTCCAGAAAGCCGTCAAGGAATATGAATTCATCGGTGGAATCAAATGGGCATTGAACAACTGCGGTGACCCGTCGAGCCCTCTCGGAAGCTATTATAATTGGAAGGAGCGTGAAACTGCGTGTCCTGACGGCTGGCGTCCTGCAACGGCAAAGGAAATGCAAAAGCTGTTTTACTATGGGTCAGCATGGACTTCGCACAACGGCGTCAACGGCCGCTGGTATTCAGGAATGGTAAAATATGCTGAGGATGTTCCCCAGATTTTTCTGCCGGCTGCAGGTGGATGTTGGTTCGGCCAATTCCGTGAAATCGGGGTGTGCGGTTACTATTGGACTGACGAACTGTTCAATTCCGGCAACAATGCAAGCGGTTATGGCGTAAAGGATTACGCTATCCAGATAGGAGTAGGACTCAACACCGGGGACAACAGCCGCTATTCGCTCCGCTGCGTGCAGGATTGACGGAAAAATATTTTTCACTTTTAATGCATCGGCGGTCAATCTATCACAACTGCTGTTCCGGAGGCTGTAGCCATCAACATTCCGTTATCCGCGCCCAGGGCCTCATAATCTATGTCAATGCCGACGACAGCATTGGCCCCAAGTTCTCTCGCGCGTTCCGACATTTCTTCCAATGCCTTTTCTCTGGCCTCGATCAATTCGTTTTCGTATGAGCCTGAACGGCCGCCGATGAAGTTCCGGATGCTTGCGGTGAAGTCCTTGATGAAATTGACGCCGGCAACGACTTCCCCGCAGACAATACCGCGGTATTCCCTGATGCTGTGACCTTCCACGGTCGGTGTTGTAGTAAGTATCATAATATCTTCAATTAATTGTCAGTCAATGGCTTTTCACATTCCTCAGACCAATGTCCGCCCGTAAAGATAAACATTTTTTCATTATCGCAAAAAAATGCGCTGGAGGTTTACTGTCCTATGTCTGACGATTATTTCAAAGGAAACAATGTATCGACTTCATACTGTGTAAGACCGATGACACGACGGAGCTGGCCATTGGAACACCTGTAGTCATAATGGAGAGTGCGTGCGAGATCCAGTTTCTGAGCTTTTGACAGTTCCCGCAAAGAAGTTTTATGATGATGCTGTCTGATGATGGATACAAGTTGCGCAAACAGTTCACCATCAGTAAGATAGTCCTGGTCATCTATTTCAGCCGCCACACCGCTATAACTTTCCAGATTGCGGCATAACATTGAAAAAAAATGATGAGCATCCCTGAACATGGCTTTGGCAAACTTGATTGAACAATATGCAACAGGAAGAACAAAACTGTCGGCAACAGGCCAACTGTCAGGTATATCCGGGATACGGCCACGAAACATATTACGCCCCTGTTTAGTTGTAATGTCATGAAAAGTAGTTGCAGTCACCAGCTCGTGTCCAAAATAATAGGGCCCCGCACCCCATGGATAACTGTACGGAGTAACATTACAATCCGCGACAAAACCATTTCGGTTGACATAGACAATGGTATTTCGCATTGCTTCCAAATCTGACACTTCCTTCAATGTCGGTGAGAACCCATCAGGAAGGCCATCCGGAAAACTCTCCTTCATGCCGCGGGTCAAGCGTTTCTTCAGAAATGTGAATGCAGTCAGAAGCCTGTCAGAATGTCCCTCCGCCAAGATATGGATATGATTTCCCATTATCTCAAAGGTAAGGATTCTAATATCATGATATTCAAAGGCCATCTGGGCAATTACATTCATTGCAAACACATAGTCGTCCTCGGTTCTGAATATCAACGGCGTTTCCTTGCCGGATGTATATAGATGCCAATATGGCCCGTTTTCATCAAACGTGCGCTGGCAGTAATTTTCTTTTTCTCTGAAAGTAGCCATAGTCGTTTTCGTTTTGAGTTATGTTTTGGTTTTGCGTTTTGTTTCCGGTCAGTCTGTCCGATAGTTTGTCGGCAACTGGACCTGGCCACTATTCGGTGTAAAATAACGTCATTTTTTACACCAATTCATCATTTTGAGCAAAACGGTGTAAAATCAGGCCGATATTTACACCGTTTTTTGCGGCAGCCAGAAACATTGTAGGACCAATCAAAGATATGACGAATATGACATATTTGCAATAGTAAATATGTTTTTTTTCAGATATTTGTCACAAATCAAAAATAAGTCGTATATTTGGCCAAGCAAGGCAAAAAACAGGATTCAATGAAAAAGGGACAGAGCGTGATTTCGCTAATCTTCAAGAACGGAGGCGAAATATATACATTTGGTTCACTATCAGCAATATATTCAATGTTCTCCCCCGAACAAATCGGTTTGTCATACGCGTCACTCAGAAATGCCGTCTCAAAATATATCAAAGTCAATGACGTGGATGAAAGAGGAAACAGTTCACAAATCATCTACGATACAGAAAGCAGCAAAATTACCATACGCAGAGCACCTCTGCTCCTTGCCGACAAAACAACGGGACGGAAAGAAGCATGACAATTCCTCTCGTTCAGCGTGCAAAGAGGGTACGCAGCCAGGCTGTCATTTCGGCGAGGACGTCCGGGGAGAAGGTTTCTTCGATTTCTTTGTACTCTGACATTTCACCGGTCCGGCAGTGCTGGAACATATGGTTCAGCCCGATTTCGGCCTTGACAACATTGACCGAAGATTCATCAGCAAAAGTGGCGGACCGGGAAACGGAACTGGTTTCTGCGGTTGGAGCAGTGGCGGACCGGAAATTTGAGCCTGAACCGGAGCCACGTTCTGAACCGGAGACTGTCACGGTAACAGACTCGGAATAGCCGCCGGGAAGACCTTGGCGGAGAAGGGAGAGATTCCGTTCGCAAGAAACCTGAATGTCCTTGGTACCATTGAGGGCCATTACCGGGCACTTTACGGAGCCTAAGATGTCCGACACGTTCATCTTCAAGAAATATTTCATGTACGGCGTTTTCAGTAAAACGCTTAGCATAGACGCATTCTGCTTGAGAGCAGCAGAGAGATAATAACTTTCAGGAGATGGAAACGGCATATCATTGACAACAGCCTCGTAGGCGTCAGCCAGAAATCTGCAATAGTTGTTGGTCTCGGATTCAGGCATCCCGGCCATCTGGAGCGCACGACGATTCTGGTCCAGAAGAGTCTCAGAGCCGGAGGCAACCATACCTGCCAGACTTATCACGAAATCCGCCTTGCCCTCTGCAGCCAACATCAGCGCAATGCTTCCGCCTTCACTGTGCCCGAGCACACCGACATGGTCAAACTTCCCACGCAGAAGATCAATCCCGGCAAGAGCATCGTTCTTCAAGTCCTCTGTGGTACACGAAACGGCATCGCCTGTGGACTCGCCGAATCCCCTGTCATCATATCTCAAAGTCGCGATCCCGGCATTGGCAAACGCATCGGCAATCACTGCAAACGGCTTATGGCCAAATGTTTCCTCGTCGCGATTCTGCAGCCCGCTTCCGGTAACCATGAGGAGCACAGGAGTCTGGCGGGAACAGTTCTCCGGCATTGTCAATGTCCCTTTCAGAACAGCATCACCATTGGAAAATGAAACATCGGCATTGACATAAGCAAAGGGTCCTACAGGGGTTTGCGGACGCCTCAGAACTGGGGCTCCCGGGACCAACGGCAAAGTAAATGACATTCCATTCTGAGTAAATGTCCCGGTGATAAGTTTACCTGTCCAAAGTCCTTTGTATGAAGCATTTATGGACGGAACTTCCAGTTCAATGGAACCGAAAGCGGAGCGTTTTACTGACACCGGTATCGCCTTCGCGCCCTGGTCGGGCACGTCGAGAGTGGCGGTGCTGTCGCCCATGTGAAAAACGAGCGAAAGCGTAGTGCCCGAGACGTCCAATTTGCCGTTCCAAGTCCCCGTCTGCGCCAATGCCGACGCCGCGATAAAGGTCAATGTCAATGCTGCTAATATCTTTTTCATTTTTCGAACGATTTCCCGTAAATATAGGATTATTTTCATCAATGACAGTGAAATAATATTACATTTGTCGCTGAAAACGAAAGACATATGAACAATAAGGTACTGATTATAATATTGATGGCGGTCCTGGGATTCGTGTCCTGCGGAAAAGAGAACGGCAGTGAACAGATTCCGGACAAGGAACCGCCGGCCGGCATTGACTTTCCTGAGGATGACGGGGCGAAGCGGCTGCCGGCAGACGGGGCACTCGCGCTGCGCGAATTACTGGAGGCCGTGGACCCGGCAAGGACATTGGCACCGGGCGAAACCAAGATTACGGAGAAGCAGTTTTCCGAGATCAGGCAATTCATTGACAATAATCTGAAGGCGGACAGCAAGATACAGACATACTACAATATCTTCAATTGGATCGTAAAGAATGTCAGATACGGCAGCGGAAACGAGACCATATATCTCGACCCGTATGACGTGTTCGTCCACAGGATCTGCGTCTGTCAGGGTTATGCGAACCTGTTCAAGATAATGTGCCAGAGCCAGGACATTCCGGCAATGTGCGTGAACGGCTGGCTCGTCGGGATTGGCGGCCACGCTTGGAATTACGCATATGTGAATGGAGAATGGCACGTCAGCGACCCTACAAACGGCATTGACTACAAAATGGATGACACCGGGAAATATTGCGATGTGCTTCAGCTGACAATGGCCGATTTCAATCTGTTCGAGGACGAGAGGTTCGCTTATAATTTCGAGGAGGGCAGGCTCAATGTTGCAGAGGTGAAGGACTCCAAGCTTGATTATGTTCTGGTTCCGTTCAGCACCAACGGTTTCAGAATCACGTCTTTCTGCCCTGTCAAAAAGGTAAGCGGGTCATACGACAAACTGTATCTGGGAAGCAATGTGGAGAGTGTCGGGGAGAACACGGTCTATCTGAGCAGCAACTTCAGTTCCCTGCGTGAAATCAATGTTGACCCTGAGAACAAGTATCTGACCGCATACAAGAATGTGCTGTATAATATAGGTGACGATGCGCCGTACTTTATCCCGTCTGCGATAACAAGACTGGAACTCAAGCCGGTCAAGGTAATAGAAAAGAATTACATCTACAGCCTGGAAAACGTGGAGGAAATAGTTTTCGCGGAAGGGACTGAGAGAATCGAGGCCTATGCCGTGGAGAAGTGCCGGAACCTCAGGACGGTATATGTCCCGGCCAGCGTGACGTATATGGACAAGGAGGCCATATACGACTGCGGGGACAAAGTGGAAGTCATCAGGAAATAGTCCGCCTGCAAAAATGCGTAAATATTTTAGAATTGAACGGAATTTTCGTAAGTTTGTAAGTTGTGAAATAATTGAATTAATTGAACTTGAGTTTCGCAAGAGCGAAATGCTGCTGTTAAAGCCCGTGAGGGCGACGGCAAGCAAGTTTTACTTGCGGGACTTGAGTAATAGAACTGATTATACGTATGATGGAAGAAGTCAAAAAAGAGGTCGAAGAGCCAAAGAGGCTGAATTTCCTCGAAGAAATCATTGAGGCAGATCTCAAATCCGGCAAAGTGGACAGCGTCCTTACGCGTTTTCCTCCGGAGCCGAACGGTTATCTGCATCTCGGGCATGCGAAAAGCATCTGCATAAACTTTGGTCTGGCGCAGAAATATGGCGGCAAGACAAATCTTCGTTTTGACGATACCAATCCGACCAAAGAGGATACCGAATATGTGGACTCCATTAAAGAGGATATTAAGTGGCTCGGGTTCCAGTGGGACAAGGAAAAATATGCTTCTGACTATTTCGACCAGCTTTATGCATGGGCTGAAGAACTGATACAGAAGGGTTTGGCTTATGTTGATGACCAGACTCAGGAGGAAATCAGCAAGGGGCGTGGCACTGTGGACAAACCGGGTGTGGAGAGTCCGTACAGGAACAGGAGCGTAGAGGAAAACCTCAGGCTTTTCCGCGAGATGCGTGACGGAAAATATGCTGACGGTGAAAAGGTTCTCAGGGCCAAGATCGATATGGCAAGCCCGAATATGATGTTCCGCGATCCTCTTCTTTATCGTATCAAGCATGCCTCTCATCACCGTACCGGAGACAAGTGGTGCATCTATCCTATGTACGACTTCACTCACGGCCAGTGCGACTCCATCGAACACATCACCCATTCCATCTGTACCCTTGAGTTCGATGTGCACAGACCGCTGTACGACTGGTTTATCCAGACGCTCGGCATCTATCCGTCACATCAGTATGAATTCGCGAGACTGAACCTTACTTACACATTGATGAGCAAGCGTAAATTGCTCGAACTGGTACAGAAAGGTCTTGTGAGCGGCTGGGATGATCCTCGTATGCCGACATTGTGCGGTGTAAGAAGAAGAGGCTATACTCCTGAGGCATTGAAAATGTTCTGTGAGAAGATCGGTGTGTCCAAGCGTGACCAGCTGATGGACCTCCAGCTTCTTGAGTGGTGCGTGCGCCAGGACCTGAATGCGAGGTCAAACCGCTATATGGTGGTTGAGGACCCGGTCAAGGTTACTCTCACGAACTGGGAGCCGGGCAAGGTGGAGTGGTTTGACTGCCCTCTAAATCCGGCTGAACCGGAAGGCGCAACCCGCAAGGTTCCGTTTGCCGGCGAACTGTACATCAGCAGGGCGGACTTTATGGAAGACGCGCCTAAGAAGTTCTTCCGTCTTAAACCTGATGGTGAGGTCCGTCTGAAATACACCTATATCATCAAGTGCAATGAGGTTATCAAGGATGCTGAGGGCAATGTGGTGGAACTCAAATGTACTTTCGATCCGTCAACCCGTCCGGGAAGCGGGGAGTGGAGAAGTGTCAAGGGTACAATTCATTGGGTATCAACTGCTCACGCCAAGGAAGTGGAACTCCGTATGTATGACAAGCTGTTCACATTGGCGGATATGAGCCAGGTTCCAGAGGACAAGGACTACAAGGATTTCCTGAATCCGCAGTCGTTGGTTC
Source organism: Bacteroides sp. CAG:545 (assembly GCA_000432515.1). GTDB lineage: Bacteria > Bacteroidota > Bacteroidia > Bacteroidales > UBA932 > Cryptobacteroides. The sequence continues at coordinate 57,031 of HF996013.1, read as the reverse complement.
TCGGCAAGGGATATGCTGAGCCTGCCCTGCTGGAAGACAAATCCGGCATAGCAGTTCAGTTCGAGCGTGACGCCTATTACTTCAAGGATCCGGACAGTACTCCGGAACATCCTGTGTTCAACAGGACGGCCACCCTCAAGGACTCCTATAAGCCGGAATAGCCTAATCTGAGAGAATCAGGCATTTTCCGTTTATCATAATCAAGTGGCTCTGTCCGTATCCCGGCCGAGTCACTTGTTTGCGTTTCTGCACCTGGCGTCATCAGATTCTTGTGTCCGTCTCTGAATTCTTGTTCCCTGTTTCTGACAATGTTTGGCGCCACTGGCAGGGCCTTGGTCGGCACTTGTTGTTCTTCTTGTTCGTGTCTGGTCTGCGCCCCTGTTCTTGCGTTTTGGAAGCGTCTCCGCGGTTACGTATTGACACTATTGGAACAACCTGCTGTTGGACTACGGGCGTAAGTTCCTGAATGATAATATGATATGTGAAATGTGTAATGCCAGGTTACCTGTTTTTATGTCTAACCTGAATTTGATGAATTGCCCTAACTGTCTGATAGTGAGTGCTTAATAGTTATGTTGCAAATGCAGGTTGTTCCAAGTTGTTCTCGAGAGAAGGTCAATGTGGAAAAATGTCAAGGTGAAGAGCAACGTTTTTCGTAGCGGGTGCATCTATGTAGGGTGAAATGAATGTCAGAGTATATGTGGAATCGTATATACAGATTGTTTGCGGTAATGTCCATCGTAATGATGGGGGTTCCGTCTGCGTTTGAGGCCAGTGCGCGAGTTGTGAGTCGTTCCCTCTCAAGAATTCAGTCTGAGGCCAATGCCGGAGAAGTGCCAGTGGCCCAAAGAGTTCAGCCTGAGGCCAATGCCGGAGAACTGCCAGTAGCACAGACTCCGGATACGTTGAATATCCTGTCGGCGCGCCCGTCCGGGTCAGAGGAGAATGTGACGGTGCTTTCTTCAGGAGTCAGGATAACAGGACTGCATTCGGGAAAGAAAGTGGAAGGGACATTGACCTATAAGCGCGGCTATATTTTTACATCTGACAACCAGCCGATAAGCATTTCCGATGCAGGGCTGTATTTTTCACCGGCTGATGTAGTCGTGTACAAGAAGAATGTGAAAGTCTTCAGCTCAGGACGGAAGGTCCTCTCATTCGGGGCAGGAGGCGCATTGCTCTCAGCAACAGGGGCATTGGTATTGACAGAATACTCCACTGACAATCGGGAAGCGGCGGCGGTGCTTGTATTGGGGACAGTGGCGGCTGTGGCAGTGATGGCCCCATGCACACTGGTCGGCGTACCGATGCAGATCAAGGCTAAGGCACGTCTGAAGAGTCTCGTCCGCAAATACAATTCCGCATACATCTTCGGCTCGAAGTAATCTGAAAATTTGCTATATTCGCAGATTGAATGGACGGTGCTCAGAAATTGTCGCCAAAACAGTTTCCTGCACGGTCAAAATTTGTGTTTATGACAATTCTCAGAAAACTGCGGACACGGATACGTGAATTCAAACTGACTATGAAAATGAAGCTCGTCCTGAGCCTCAGTTCCATAGCCGTGATTCTGCTTGTCTCGAGCTTCATCTCAATAATGGAATACAGCAGGATGAGCAGCTATGTCTCAGACCTGATTGCCGCCAATATCGGTAGCATCAATGCCGCCCAGAAACTTGCTGATGCGGCGAACTCCTACAATCTCGGCATCCTTGCCATAATCGGCGACAATTCCGAAAAGCATCTGCCGGAACTCAGACAGAACGACTTCATTGACCATTGCGACAGCCTCAAGGCCTCATTGACCTCGGAAAAAATGCTTCCGTTGGCTGACTCCGTGCTCTATTCCTATTCGGCGTATATGCTGACCTCATTGGAGTTGAAGCATGCCATACTCTCTGATTTCATCAATGCGCGGGAGTGGTATTTCGACAGGCTGCAGCCTAAATACAACAGGTTGCGTTCCGATATAAACATCTTGAATACTGCCATTTACAATGAACTTCAGAAGAATTCCGCGACATTCGAAAGAGGCTTCTACAGGAGCATTATCCCAGGAGCGGTAGCCGTGGCGGTAGGACTTCTGCTCGTGGTACTGCTGCTGTTCTTCCTGATGGCTTATTATGTGAACCCAATATACAGGATGCTCACGGGGCTGAAAAATTACCGTTCGTTCGGGAGCAAATACTCCTACGAATTCGAAGGGGACGACCAGCTTTCCGAGCTCAATGACGGCATAACAGAGATGGCGGGCGAGAACATGCAGCTCCGCAAGAGACTGAAGATGCTACGTGATTCCATAGAGAAAAACAAGGAGGAACAGGCCTGATGAACCTTAAAGTCATATCCAGAAACGTCGGGTTCGCGCTGCTTGCCAGTGCGTTCTTTATGTTTCTGTCCATATTGGTTTCATTGGCAGAAGGAAACGACAGCGCATTGGCCGCGATGATAATCAGTTTCACGATTACCTTCATCGTGGGTGTGTTCCCGTTCATCTTCGTCCGCAAATCCTCCAACATTACCCTGAAGGACGGTTATATGATCATCGTGTTGTCATGGCTGCTGTCCTTCGTCTTCGGAATGTTGCCTTACCTTCTCTGGGGCGGCCCGTTCTCGGTAATCAACGCACTTTTCGAAGCGGTATCAGGTTATACCACTACTGGAGCCACCATATTGACAGATGTGGAACAGCTGCCTGACAGCCTGCTGTTCTGGCGCTCGTCCACGCATTTCATCGGAGGCTTGGGAGTCGTGGTGTTCCTTCTGCTGATTATCCCGTCCTCCAGTCCGATGAGGCTCCGGCTGACCAATATGGAGGTGTCTTCGCTCTCCAAAGAAGGTTACCGGACACGTACGAACAAGACCGTATGGGTATTTGCCGCAGTATATCTGGGAATTACCATATCGGCATTCATCTGCTACTGGCTGGCCGGAATGTCGGCTTTCGACGCCATAAACCATGCCTTCAGTGTGGTGGCCACAGGAGGATTCAGCACCAAGAACCTGTCTATCGCCTCCTTTGATTCCAATGCCATAAACATAATCACCATAGTCTTTATGTTCTTGGCTTCTGTCCATTTTGGACTCATATTTGTCGTATTCGCCACACGCAGCCTCAAGCCGCTCAAGAGTCCCGTGCTGAAATTCTACGCGCTGATGATAGTGATAGCCTCAGTGATGATGGCTATATCATTGAAAATGAAGGGATCTGAATTCTCTTGGGGAGACTCTATCATGAACGGAATTTTCCACGTGGTGAGCTCTATTTCCACGACCGGATTTGCGATATCCGACAACAATACGTGGCCGGCGTTCGCAGCCGTGCTGATGGTCATCATTTCCGTTCCTTGCGGAATGGCGGGATCCACCACAGGAGGTGTGAAGGCGGACCGTATCTATCTGATGCTTAAGACTATAGGTCAGCAGGTAAAGAAGGCTCTGCATCCAGCTTCCATAAACCAGGTCCATGTCGGAAACCATATTCTCACCAATGAAGAAGTCTATCCGCATCTTGTCTATATAGCCTTGTATTTCGTGACAATAGCCATCTCTGTAGCATTGTCCATTGTCTCCGGCGTGACTATAGACGCATCTGTGGCCGCCTGCATCTCCGCTCTGAGCAATGTCGGCCCCGCATTGGGCGACTGGGGAACATTGGGCAGTTTCAATTCGGCTCCGGTGATGGCCAAATTCATTTTCGTTGTCGATATGTTCCTCGGCCGTGTCGAAATCTATCCGATACTCGCTGTAGTGGCAATGGCTTTTTCTAAGAGGAACAAGTAATGGGGCAGGCTGATTTTCTATACGACAAGTTTCTTGGACATTTCCAGTACGAGCCGACTGAGTCCCAGGACTCGTTCCTGCATCAGATGGCCGAATTTCTTACCGGAGATGACGGTGACATATTGATACTCAATGGTTATGCAGGTACCGGTAAGACTACTGCAATCTCGGCCGTAATCGGTGCATTGACAGAACTGAGCATCCCTACTGTGCTTCTGGCTCCGACGGGGCGGTCAGCGAAAGTGCTTTCCAGATATGCCGGACGCCCAGCTCATACGGTCCACAAACAGATTTACAGGCAGCGTTCAGTCGGATCAGACGGTTTCGGACAGTTCTCATTGGCCCCGAACAAGGCGAAAGACACGTTGTTCGTCGTGGATGAGGTGTCGCTTGTGGGCATTGACAATTCCGGGCAGAATTCTACTGCGCTATTCGGCACGGGCAATCTGCTCGAGGATTTGGTAACATTTGTCAGAAACGGCAACGGCTGTCGTCTGGTGATGATTGGCGACTCCGCACAGCTTCCGCCTGTCGGCCACGAATACAGCCCGGCCCTCGCTCCGGAATATATGAACAGTTTCGGCGGGGTGTACTGGTCTTCCCTTACAGATGTCGTACGTCAGCAGCAGGCATCAGGGATACTGTCCAATGCTACGTCTCTAAGAACTTTGATATCAGAAGATTACGAGTCGGGAGGAAACTTCTTTCCTGTAGAGAAACTGGAACTTGACGTGGACGGTTATGACGATATCGAGCGTATCGGCGGCGCTGACCTTATCGAAAAGATTACCGATGCCTTCGACCAGTACGGGGAGGACGAAACCATCATCTTGTGTCGCTCCAACAAGCGGGCAGTCCGGTACAATGCCGGTATCCGCTCGGCTGTCCAATATAAAGAAGAACGTCTGGTCCGCAACGATAAACTGATGGTCGTGAAGAACTGTTATCAGTTTCTGACCGATGTGAAGGGCATAGATTACATAGCTAATGGCGATATCGTAAAACTCTTGTCCATAAACCATTACGAAGACAGATACGGATTGCATTTCGCCCAGGCGCGGCTGCTCTTTCCTGACTATGACGACCAGGAAATCTCCGCAAAAGTGTGCCTGGATACATTGGAATCCGAGTCGGCGTCATTGACATACGAACAGCAGAACGCTCTGTATCAGGGCGTTTCCGAGGACTATTCCCATATATCTTCCAAGAAGAAGCGTTATGAGGCAGTACGCGAAGACCTGTTCTACAATGCCCTGCAGCTGAAATATGCCAATGCCGTTACCTGTCACAAGTCCCAGGGCGGTCAGTGGAAATGCGTTTTCATCGACAATCCTTTCTGGATGGACGAATACACCGTCGATGACTACAAATGGCTCTACACGGCGCTAACCCGCGCGACAGAAAAAGTATATCTCGTTAATTTCAAGGATTCAAATTTCGTATGAGGAACAATGATTTGCTCTCCCTTGCCGGCAGAATAGCCGCAGTAGCGGCAGTTTTTCTGACAATGTCAATGCAGATGTCAGCCCAGGAGTTCGTTAAGATACCTGCATCATGGAAATGGCTTGACAATGAGAAAGTTGCCTTTTCCTATGACGGCTCGTTCACGGATTCAGAGGCATTTGCCGTGCGCGCATCCAGCCGCAAGACCATTCACGGAATCAAGGCCCCTGCAAAGTATTCCACATTTCCTGCTGATCCGGAAGGCGCGGTGAACCGGACCTGGGCGCCGGACTCTTCCGCTTTCGCCTTCACGAGAAACAATGACCTCTACGTCTATGATGTCGCTTCCGCTACGGAAAAACGGCTTACATTCGATGGCAACGAGGTGATACTCAATGGTTATGCCTCTTGGGTGTATTATGAAGAAATACTTGGACGTCCATCATTGTACCGCGCGTTCTGGTGGTCTCCGGACTCCAAGAAAATCGGATTCTACCGCTTCGACAATACGGACGTGCCAGTTTTCCCGATATATTCACCCTCAGGTCAGGACGGCGTGCTCCGAAATACCAGATACCCGAAAGCAGGCGAGCCGAACCCGCGTGTCCGCATCGGAATAGTGGATGTCAATGAAATCTCTACTGACGGTGCTCCTCACACAGTCTGGGCCGATTTCAATGAAAATGACGACCAGTATTTCGGAATTCCGTTCTGGGGTGCCGACAGCAAGGAGTTTTTCATTGCACGTGAGCCGCGCATACAGAATACATTGGAACTTTACAGTGTCTCAGCCATCGACGGCTCCAAGAAACATATTTATACCGAAAAGTCAGAAACATGGCTTGACTGGATAGACGGTATGCTCTTCACTGACAAGGGATTGTACATGGCACGCTCATTTGAGACAGGATGGCAGCAGATCTATTTCCTCTCTTATGACGGCAAGACGCTCAGACGCCTGACGGACGGACCGAACTGGCGAATTTCCCTGTTGAGGGCAGACAAGGACGGAAGTGTATATTTCACTGCCTGCCGGGACGCCTCAGTAAGACATTGCCTGTATAAGGTCAACGCCGAAGGACAGATCAATGCATTGACTGATACTGAGTTGAATGTGTCTTCCGTAAGTTTCTCGCCGGACGGGAAATATTTCGTGGCGTCGGTTTCTTCATTCACCTCGCCTGACAGGATCCTGTTGGCGAAGACCTCCAAGCCTTCTTCCGTTATGGTAGTTGCCGACAGGAAAGGGCCTGATTTCAATGCTCAGAACTATGCGCTGCCCCAGCTCATCTATATTGAGAATGACGGTCTCAGGCTTCCTGCCTACATAGTCTATCCGAAGAATTTCGATCCGTCCCGCAAATATCCGGTGCACATGGACATATATGGCGGACCTGATACTCCGATGGTGCGCGAAAGGTGGATTCAGCCTTCTCTGTCCAACCAATGGTGGTCAGACAATGACATAATCCAGATTACCGCCGACTGCAGGGCTGCCGGCCACAATGGCAGAGCAGGCCTTGACCAGATTTATAAGCATCTGAACAGCAAGGAATTGGAGGACTTCAAGGCTTGGGCCCGTTATCTCAAATCATTGCCTTATGTCAATGGGGACAAAATCGGAGTCGAGGGCTTCTCTTTCGGCGGAACCATGACGACAATGCTATTGTTCACCGCCTCTGACGATTTCCACTACGGGATTGCCGGCGGGGGAGTGTATGACTGGATTCTGTATGACAGCCATTACACCGAACGTTTCATGGAAACGCCTCAGACCAATCCGGACGGCTACGCCTCCTCCCGTGTAATCAATTACGTCTCTTCTTATCCGGCCACTTATGCGGAAACATCTGCGGTAGAGCCGGTCATGCTGAAAATCACTCACGGAACCGGTGACGACAACGTACATTTCCAGAGCACGCTTCAGCTCATCGACGAACTGCACAGGCAATGCAAGAAGTTCGAATTCATGATCTACCCTGACGGCATGCACGGCTATCGCGGCTACCAGGGGAAACATTTCCTCGAAGCCAACCACGACTTCTGGCTCCGTTACCTGTGTGACAGATAACGACTTTATGCTGATATTTCACAGCACATTGTGAATTTCTTGAATTTTTCAGATAAAAATTTTACTTTTGTTTGAAATTACCAATCCGCTGTGAATATGAAGACTTTAGGAATACAGATAAAAGAACGCAGGAAGGCCCTTAATATTACTCAAAAGGAATTGGCCGATTTGGCGGGAATCAGTATCAATACTGTGGTTGCTGCAGAGCGTGGACAGGGGGATCCTAAGATTTCTACATATCTTGCTATTTGCAATGTTCTAGGACTTAAATTGATTGTACAGTTATGAGACAGTGTGAAATCTATTTGCACGGAATAAAGTGCGGCTTGCTTACTGAAGAGGATGATAAGTCCTTCACATTTTCTTATGATAGTGTATATCTGCAAAGAGCTGATGCGGATCCGGTCAGTCTTACTCTTCCTCTTCAGCGGGAACCGCATAAATCACCCTATCTTTTTTCGGTTTTTGCCAATATGCTTTCTGAAGGAGAGAACCGTCAGGTTCAGTCCGTGTTGTTGCGGATTGACCCGGAAGACGATTTTGGAATTCTTCTGGCAACCTGTCAGATAGATACTATAGGTGCTATAACAGTAAAGCCGATCAGACTATGATTAATTTGAATATATGTCCGTCCACATTGAAGGAAGGGTTCAGTACTTATTGTCCGGCTGCGGTCAAATTGCTTTTTGACGGAAACAAAGTCTCTCACATTTTTCCGGGCGCAAGCCCTGAAGATGGAGGCTCTGCGGATTCGATAAGAAATATCGGTAGAATATCGCTTTCAGGCGCCCAGCCAAAGTTTTCGGTCATAATAGGCGAGAACAAACAACTGAGATATACACGAGAAGGCGAGCAAGGGACATATATACTCAAACCACGTCCAACTGGTTATCAGATTGCCAATAAGGATTACTGTGCAGCTAATGAGCATGTTACAATGCAGATAGCATCACAGGTTTATGGAATTGAGACAGCAGGTAATGCACTTTGCTTCTTTGAGGATGATAAGCCAGCATATATTACAAGACGTTTTGATGTTTATCCTGGAGGTAAATACAAGCAGGAAGATTTTGCAGCATTGCTCGGCTGGAGTAAAGACAATGGTGGCGCTAACTATAAATATGACAAAGTAAGTTACGAAGAATGTGCTGAGGTTATTCACAGGTATGTGAAGGCTGCTTTGATTGATATCAGGCGATTTTATAGAATTATATTGTTCAACTTCGTGTCTCTCAATGATGATGCGCACTTGAAGAACTTTTCGCTCATAGAGAGAAATGGGGAGTACCATCTTTCACCAGCTTATGATCTTGTAAATACCTCTCTTCAACTTTATGAACCTCGGATATTTGCCCTTGATAAAGGTTTGTTCAAAGAAGGGATGAACAAGGCTGATACTCACAATATCGGTCATGATGACTTCGTGGAATTTGGAAGGAGAATCGGACTTCCGGACAAAGTTATTCATCAGGAAATTATGATGTTCCAGTCGGTGAATCCCATGGCAGTCGAACTTGTAAGAAAGTCTTTCTTGTGTGAAGAACTAAAAAAACAGTACATCACAGCATATACCTATAGGTGCAAGATGCTGAACTTCTGACACTTTAATTCGGCAGTTATTCCAATATAAATAAAAAGGCGGCCTGAGAAGTGGTCGCCCTTTTTATGAAGTCGTATAAGGTTTATTTGATGAACTGCTCTTTCAGACGTTCGATCTTGGCGTCTGCGTCATCGCCTTTGGCACCGAAGTAGAATTTGATTTTCGGCTCTGTGCCGGAAGGGCGTACGGAAACAACGTCGCCGGCCTCGTCGAAGAACTGGAGCACATTGGATGAAGGAAGACCGGTCTCATCTGTCTTGAGGTAGTCCACAACCTTGGTGACAGGCGAACCTATGAGAGATGCAGGAGGGCATTGTCTCATATCTGCCATGATCTTCTGGATTTCCTCAGCGCCGCTCTTTCCCTTGCGGACAAGTGATGTGAGACCTTCCTTGCGGTAACCGTACTCCTTATAGATCTTCTGGAGGAGCTGGTAGATGGTCATGCCCTGGTCTGCAGCCCATGCAGCACACTCCGCAACCATTGAGCAGGCTATCTGTGCATCCTTGTCACGGACATACTGGCCCACATTGAAACCGTAGCTCTCCTCGCCGCCGCAGATGAACTCGCCGCATTTCTCATTGCGCTTGACCACTTCAGCTATGTATTTGAAACCGGTCAGGACATTGTAGATCTTCACGCCGAAGCTCTTTGCGATTTCAGAGAGAAGCTCTGTAGTGACAATGGTCTTGACAATGTATGTGTTTTCATTCAGTTTGCCGAGTTCCTTCCATCTCGTGAGGATATAGTAGGTGAGCACTGCGCCGGTCTGGTTGCCGTTGAACTGAACCATCTTACCCTCATTGTCACGAACTGCGATACCCACGCGGTCTGCGTCAGGGTCGGTGGCCAAAACAATGTCGGCACCCTCGCGGTCAGCTACTTCAAGGGCCATCTTCATCGCTGCAGGCTCCTCTGGGTTAGGTGATGCCACAGTCGGGAAATTGCCGTCACTCACATCCTGCTCCGGAACGTGGTAAACGTGCTCGAATCCGAGCCTGTGAAGGCACTCCGGTACAAGCCTGACGCCGCATCCGTGAAGCGGAGTGTAAACGAACTTGAGTTCAGGATGACGCTTGCGGGCGTCCGGTGTAAGCATAAGTGAGAGAATGTCGTGCAGATACTTTTCATCCACATCCTTGCCCATCAGCTCGATTTCACCACAATCCTCGTCCGGTGTGAACCTTACCTGTGCAGGGTCGGTAATCTTGGCGACTTCTGCTACAATGTCCTTGTCCACCGGAGAAGTGATCTGTGCGCCGTCTGACCAGAATACCTTGTATCCGTTGTATTCCTTAGGGTTATGTGAGGCGGTTACCATCACGCCGGCAATCGCGCGTTTTTCCCTGATGGAATAGCTGAGTTCAGGTGTAGGCCTGATGTTGTCGAAAAGGAACACGTGCATTCCATTGGCAGACATCACGTCAGCGGTGATTTTTGCGAACAGCTTGCTGTTGTTACGGCTGTCGAATGAGATGCAGACACGCACATCATTCGGATTGATAGGGTCGCCGTATGCGTCCTTGCACTCAGCCGCGTGGGCCTTGATGTAGTTTGCAAGTCCCTGGGTGGCCATTCCGACAGTGTACTTGTTCATCCTGTTCGTACCGACTCCCATAATGCCGCGAAGTCCTCCGGTGCCGAATTCCAGGTTTCTGTAGAATGCATCCTCGAATCCTGCCGGATCATTGTTTCTCAATTCAATGACCTTGCTTTTGGTTTCCGGATCAAAGTCACCGGTAATCCAGCTCTGTGCTACTTCCTTAAAATCTTTAGCCATAACTATATAGTTTTATTCTAATGTCCAACGCTATCCAGTCCGCCTTTGCAGACCATCCGCAAAAATAGTAATCTTTCCCCTTAAATGAAAATGATTGTACGGCCTGTCCGGTGGAAAAATAAAAAGAGATTGCTATCTTCGCTGAAAACTTATACGAAATGAAACAGATATCTACACAGAATGCTCCTGCAGCAATCGGACCTTACAGTCAGGCAATAGAAGTCAATGGATTTGTTTATGCATCGGGACAGCTTCCGATCGATCCTGCTACCGGAGCATTCCCTGAGGGCGGAGTGAAGGAGCAGACCAGGCAGTCGATCCTGAACGTGAAGGCCATTCTCGAAGAAGCCGGACTTGCTCTGTCCAATGTCGTGAAAACTACTGTCTATCTTGCTGATATGGGCGATTTTGCGGCAATGAATGAGGTCTATTCACAGTTCTTTGCACAGCCGTTCCCTGCTCGTAGCGCGATTGCTGTAAAAGCATTGCCGAAGGGTGCGCTTGTGGAGGTAGAAGTCGTAGCTGCAAGAGGCTGACACTCAGATGACTCTCGAAGAGTTCATAATATCACATTCGGAAGATGATACATCCCGCCTCATATTGGGGCGGGACAAATGGCCTGACGTGGACGTGCCTCTGGCCGTAAACATTATCGAGTGCAGAAGGAAAATCCGTCAGAAACTCCCGGAATGGTATGCGGTTCCTGGCTTGATTTATCCGGACAGAATCTGTGCGGAACAGTCAAGTTCTTCATTTACAGCAAATTATAAGGCGTCTGTAGCTGGGCGGATATTGAGTTCCATTGCTGCGGACGGCAGGCGTATTGCAGACCTCACCGGAGGCCTGGGAGTGGACAGCCTTGCCTTTTCATCAGTTGCCGACAATGTGCTGTACAATGAAATGGAGCCTTCCAGGGCATCTGCAGCCAGACATAATTTCCCGCTGCTCGGTGCGCAGGACATTGTCGTCACAAGTCATTGTGTATCAGCAGAGAACGATGCGGTATGGGCGGAACTGAAAAGTTTCGGTCCGTCGCTCATATACATGGATCCCGCGCGCCGTTCCTCATCCGGAAGCAAGGTGTTTCTGCTGGAAGACTGCAGCCCGGATGTCTTGACATTGACCCGAAGACTCTTCGACATAGCGCCGAATCTGCTCATCAAACTTTCGCCTATGGCGGATATATCAATGCTGGTGAACCGTTTGCGCTCAAGCGGAGCATTCACAAAGGAGGTGCACGTGGTGGCGCACGCGGGGGAATGCAAGGAACTGCTGCTGTGGCTTGTGCCCGACACGCGCGAAGAAGGGCTCAGCACCAGGCTCATCGTCAATGAAAATGGTTCATTGATAGAACCTTCCGGTGAAGCCTCTATTCCGCTGTTCCTCGAAAACGAGGAACACCTCAGCCGGATGAAATACATTTTCGAGCCAGGCAAGGCATTGATAAAAGCGGGGATTTTCAATGAAATAGGCTCTCTGTTCTCTTCCGGTCAGGCATCTATGCTGAAGGCCGGGAAATCCACGCATCTGTATCTGTACGGAGAAGAAATGTCGTTTGACATTGACCCGAAAAACTTCGGCAAAGTCTATGAAATCATCGGATGGGAGCATCTGGACAAGCGTGCGATAAAGGCGTTTGCGTCTAAATATCCGGCAGCGGAAGTGACCGCGCGCAATATCCCTATGACTAGCGATGAACTCCGACGGAAACTGAAATGCCAGTCCGGCGGGGATGTGCACATTTTCGGTCTGCGGCTTGATTTTACTGCCGCTGTGACATCTTCTTATCTTTTCGCTGCACGGAGATCGTCCTCTTTGGAACTGAACAGATAAAGACCGATGAATGTCAGCAAGGCATTGATAATCAGAAGCTCATAGCTGAATTGATATCCTCCGAACCAGCGCTCCGAGTTGAGCTGGAGCACCAGGCAGACAGCCGGAGCTGCAATGGAAATCCACGGAACGCATCTGTCTTTGGTTCTGCGTTTCGTGAGGATTCCGAAAGCGAACATTCCGAGAATCGGGCCGTAGGTGTAACTTGCCAGCTTATATACGGCGTCGATGGCGCTCGTGTTGTTTATGAAATTGAAGACCGCGATGGTCAATCCCATGCACACGGCCATGCCTATGTGAACCTTTTCCCTCATTGACTTTACCTCTTTTTCCGATTTGCCGGCGGTGCCGAGAATATCCACGGTGAAGGATGTGGTCAATGCTGTCAATGCAGAGCCTCCGGCGGCGTAAGAGCAGGAAACCAGGCCGACCACGAATACGATTCCGACTACGGCAGGGAGAAGTCCGCTTGTAGCGACTGCCGGGAAGAGCGTGTCACCTGTCGCGTCAATGCCATTGGCCCCGGCGAAGAAATACAGAAGTACTCCGAGTGTGAGGAACAGGAAGATTACGACAGTCTGGAGCAATGCGCTGGTGATGATGTTCTTCTGGGAGTCGCGGAAATTCTTGCAGGTGAGTGAGCGCTGCATCATGTCCTGGTCGAGTCCCGTCATTGCTATAAGCGTGAACATGCCTCCGAAGAACTGTTTGAAGAAGTATTGCGGGTGGTCAGGGTCGTCGAAATAGAATATCCTGGACATGTCGCTGCCTGCAACCGCCTCGCACATCGAGCCGAACGTGAAGCCGAGAGACTTGCTGATGAAGATGGTGCAGAGGGCGATGGAGACTATCATGCAGAATGTCTTCAGAAAGTCAATCCAGATTACGGCCTTGACTCCGCCACGGAATGTGTAGGCGATGAGAATCAGCACGGTTACAGCAACATTGACAATGAACGGCAGGCCTAACGGGCCGAACACCATCATCTGCAGGGCAATGCATACGAGGTACAGTCTGACCGACGCTCCCAACATCTTGGAAATGAAGAAGAACCAGGCTCCGGTGCGGTAGGAAGAAAGGCCGAACCGGTTTTCCAGATAGCCGTAGATGGAGACGAGGTTCATCTTGTAGAACAGCGGTATCAGAACGAATGCTATAACTATCTGTCCTGCAATGAATCCCAATGCCATCTGCATGTAGCCGAATCCGGATGTTGCCACCATTCCAGGGACAGAGACGAATGTCACTCCGGACATGGCTGAGCCTATCATGGCGATTGCGACCACATACCAGGACTGCTTGCGGTTGCCGCTGAAGAAGCCGGCGTTGTCGGATTTCCTTCCGGTGAACCAGGAAATGAACAGGATTACCGCAAAATATGCTGATATCACTGTGATTATGGCTGCAGGTGTCATTGCTGATTATTTTTTAAGTTTCTGATTCTTAGAGCTTTCGAGAAGTTCTATGTCCGTTACTGAGACAACGTCGCCATCAACATTGAACTTGATGTCGCAGCCGAGGAACGGCATTCCGTAGATCCGCTCCGGGTCATGGGCGTATTGCGGTATCGGTTTTTGGGCAAGCGCCTTCACGAGCATTGACAGCAAATGTGCGTCCCGTGAACCGCTAAGGCGGCGGAACTTCTCTTTCAGCTCTTCAGGGAAGACCACGTCCGCTTCTTTCCATTCTGTCTCGTCAGTGAATCCGGATGCTGCGCCGGGATGGCTGTCAGTGTATGATACATAAGGCTTTATGTCGTAGATCGGAGTTCCGTCCATGAGGTCGGCGCCGCTTACGGTGATGACGGGACCATCGTTTTTGTCTATGTCAATGCTGATGATTCTTGCTGATGACAGTCCTAGCCCGTTCGGCCGGAAAGGGGAGCGCGATGCGAAAACGCCGATTCTCCTGTTGCCTCCGAGTCGTGGCGGGCGTACCGTCAGTCCCCATTGGCCTTCATTGCCTGAAAAGCCCCAGATTATCCACAGATATCCGAATCCTTCGAGTCCGCGTACAGCTTCTTCTTTGGCAAACTCCGGAGTGAAGACGATTTTTCCCTCCAATTCGTCAAGTATTCCGCTTTGGCGTGGAATTCCGAATTTGGAGGTGAATGGTGACCTGAAGTATGCGACAGGAGTGATTTGCGTCATTTTTTCCATTCGTGTCGGTTTGCAGGTCCAAATTTACGGAAAACTTTTAGTAAATTCACGTTCCAATCTTTTTTCGTCTTATGAACATTGACAAGACTTTGCTTGCGGCAGCGGTTGCCGCTTTACTGATGATGGTGACGATTCCTTCCTGCCACAGGAAGACGGAAACGCCTGTACTTGAGGACAATGATACCATTTATCCGCTCGGTTTCTGTACTGATTCGTTCGCCTTGGAGGAAGGTGTGCTTAAGAACGGAGAGATTTTCACGTCTCTGATGTCGAGGCTCGGAATGAGGCCTCAGGATGCGATGTCTCTTGTCAATGCGACTGACTCTGTTTTCAATCCGAGGAAGATGCGTGCCGGCAATACGTGGCAGGCTTATTACAGCGGATGCGATTCTTCTGTCAATGTTCTGGAATATGTTGTATATCACCATGACAAGATAAATATGACGGTGCTCAAGTGCACGGCTCCTTTCTCGGCATGGAAGGTTGTGAAGCCTGTGGACCATACGCTCAAGTATTCCAATGTGCTCATTTCCTCGTCGCTCTGGAATGATATGTGCCGCTGCGGTGCGCCTCAGATGCTGATTCTGCATTTGGAAGATATCTATGCCTGGACAATCGACTTCTTCTCCATCCAGCCTGGCGACAGGTTCAGTGTCGTGTACAATGAGTCGTCCTGCGAGGGTGAAGTGATAGATATTGACACGGTCTATTATGCTGAGTTTGAGCACGACGGTAAATGCTATCCTGCAATCCGTTTTGACCAGGGAGATGGCGGAAATCTGTATTGGAACGAGAAGGGGGAGAGTATGAGGAAGGCATTTCTCAAGGCTCCGTTGAGGTTCTCCCGAATCAGTTCAGGCTTCTCCTATCACAGAAAGCATCCTGTTACCGGTCGCGTGAGGGCCCATACGGGTGTGGATTATGCAGCTCCTACAGGTACTCCTGTCATGTCCATCGGTGACGGCACGGTGATAAGCAAAGGCTGGAGCGGCGGTGGCGGAAACACCGTGAAGATTCGTCACAATTCCGTCTATACGACTTCTTACATGCACTTGTCGCGTTATGCTGCCGGCCTTAAAACGGGCGACAGAGTACGTCAGGGCGATGTCATCGGCTATGTAGGCTCGACAGGCTTGTCCACAGGCCCGCACCTGGATTTCCGCGTATGGAAAAACGGCACGCCTATCAATCCGCTCAAGATGGAGTCGCCAAGCGCAGAGCCGATTGCCCCGGCCAACATCCCTGCCCTCGACTCAGCCTACTTATTCCAGTCCACCCGACTCCGCACTTGGCTCGCTGAATCTGATACCACCGCGGCACCTGGCACCTCCGCTGCTATCGAGTAAGGTACATTTTCCCATGCGCGTTTATAGCGCGACCACACATGCTGGGAAAATAGCAATAAAAACAGCCCCTCAGATATCTGAAGGGCTGTTTGAGAGGTGCCTAGCGGAATCGAACCGCTGTAGCAGGTTTTGCAGACCTGTGCCTAACCGCTCGGCCAAAGCACCGTTTGGGATTACAAATGTAGGCATTCTTTTTGGATTGCCCAAATATTTGTGGCAAAATCTTTACAATTTGTGCCTTTGGCGATGTTGTATGGCGTACTATTTTCTGGTCACTATGCAGTATGGGCCTACGTAAACCACTGTGCCGGAAGAATATACGAACTTTCGCAGGTCAGGGAATTCTTCCAGGTGCTTTCCTGTCATGATAAGCGTCAATGGCGAGCTGCCGAGGGCAGAAGAGTCAGCGGCATCGCGCAGGAATCCGTCCACATCCTTCTTGTAGTCCTTGATCTGCCTTCCTATATATACGTCGATGTTCTCCGGCCTGTGCACGAACAGAGTCGCCACATCAGTTCCGGAAGGGACCTCCTTACACATGTCCTTGTAGCCGATATATGGATTAGCCTTGGGAAGAACAGCAGCGGCAGAATATACGGCGAGGAAAAGCGAGGCGCCGATCATGAACACCGGCAGGTTCCAGTGTTTTCTCTTGAAGAGGAACCAGAGCGCGAGCGCATTGCCCGCCAGAAGCAGCACTTCCGCCATCTTCACAGGAGACGTGAAGGCGAAAGGATAGGTGGAAGACAATGACTCCAAAGCATTGACATTGACCACTTCAGCGAGAACCAGCAGGGCAGCGAGGCCGGCGACAGCCA
>HF996013.1:0-40154 GCA_000432515.1 Bacteroides sp. CAG:545 | reverse complement strand
AGCAGGAATTGCGATAGCCCAGATCATCCACTTGCGGGCTCCGGTACGGTTCACGGCAAGCGGGAACAGGTACACTATGAAAGGAATCATCGGCACGAGGTAAACCGGAAGCTTGGAACTGAAGCTGGACAGCATGATGAACGTTGTCGCTATCACACAGAGGAACAGCACTTCGGTATCGGAGCGGACAGCCTCAGCCGTAATCACTTCAGTATCATCGGCCGCAACGGTTTTAGGACCGCGGCGTCGGAGTGCGGCTATCAGACCGCCTATCAGAAGTATGGTATAAGGAGCGATGCACCAGAGGATGGCCACTGCATAGAACCAGAACGGCCTGCTGTGAGTGAACGCATTGACAGCGCGTCCTACAGTCTGTTTGAAAAGAAGATTGTCCAGATAGGAAACGCCACCGTCGATGAACACGCCTGTAAACCAGATGAGGCACAGGCCTGCGATAACACCCCAAGTCTTCCATCCCAGATATCGCGGAATGTCACGCCACTCGCGCTTGACCAGCAGAAACACCAGAATGGAAACCGGCGGCACAAGCAGTCCGACAGGACCTTTCGTGAACAATGCCAGGAATATCCATACCGGCAGCAGCCAGGAGCATTTTCTGTACAGGCGCTTGGCATCCTCCCCGTCGAGCCCCTCTTTACGTAGCCCGTACATCCTCCAGAACGTGAACAGGGCGAGAGCGATGAACATGCACATCAGCATATCCATACGGATGACCACCATTGTCCCGAGGAACATGACGCTGGACAGGAGCATCATTGACATTGCCATCCTGTCCTGGGACGAAGCCCCCGTCATCACCCAGCGATCCATCAGCCAAGTCAGCACGAAGGCCGGAATCAGCGACAGCAGAGTCAATGCGAATACGCTGTGCTGTCCGAACAGAAGCCGGCAAAGCATTACTGCCCAGATATATAGAGGTGGTTTGTCGGCATACGGCTGTCCATGGTTGTAGAACGCGAATACATTCCCGTTGGAGATGGCCTCGTCGGCGATGCTGAGGTATCTCAGTTCATTGGAAGGAGTGAAATCCCTCATCAGCATTGCCGGAAGAAGGCAGATGAACGTGAACAGGAACACCGCCAGGAGCGGATACTTGTTCAGGAAGTTATTTTTCAGTTTCGGGGACATCAGTTTTGTTTTCTTTAAAGCCAATGACAAGGTTGCGGATATATGCGACAAATCCGAAAGACTGTCCCAAAATCAGCACCGGGTCCATACGGAAGATACCGTAGGCGATGATTACTCCTGAGCCGAACAATGATATGGCCCAGAATCCCATCGGAAGTGTGGATTGTTTGTAATGATGTGAATATATGTATTGATATACAAATCTCAGTGTGAATATGACCTGTCCTGCAGAGCCGAATATCACCAGCCAGAACGGAATGTCGTCATTCCGGAAGAAACTCTGGAAATATACGGCGGCATTCTGGAGAAGCAGCAGCACTGCTACTACTGGCGTGGCCAGCAGCACCGACTGCAGAAACAGCCCGAGACGCTTCCAGACACCTTTGGCGTTCAGGTTCCACAGATATACATAGTAGGAAATGAGCTGTCCGAGGATTATGGAAAAATCATCACGGAGAACACCATAGATGAACATGAGGTAGGCTCCGATAACACTCAGTACCCAGTATGCCGAAGGTGAGACCACCTTCTTTGCCTTCTCGGATTTCCACCACTGGAACAGCGTGCGCAGCGAAAAGAACAGCTGGGCGGTGAAACCGAGCGTCAGGATTCCCACCTTGGAAAGCTCAGGCAACAACAGACTACAGATCATTCTCTCCTACCTTATAGTTAATATAGCGCGGCTTCATCCACCTATATGCGAAGCAGTCGGCGAAAGGACCGACGAGACGGTTCCAAAGATGGTACTTGGAGCTGCCCGCCACTCTCGGGAAATGCCTTACCGGCACCTGAGCATAAGTGCACCCGTCCTGCAGCAGCACAAGCGCCGGCAGGAATCTGTGCATTCCCTTGAACATCGGAATCCTCTTGGCGACATCCGTGTGGAGCACCTTCAGAGGGCATCCCGTATCGGTAGCCCCGTCATGGGTCATCATTTTCCTGAAACCGTTCGCAATCTTGGACTGTGCGCGCTTGAAGAACGTGTCCTTGCGGTTCGCCCTGATGCCGATCACCATGCTGTGGCTTTCAATGCCGTCGAGCAGAAGATTGAAATCTTCCGGAGTGGTCTGCAGGTCAGCGTCCATATAGCCCACATAGTCGGAGAACGTGTAGTCGAAACCGGCTTTGATGGCGGCGCTCAGACCGGCATTTTTCACAAAACTTATATAGTGGAAATCATTGTTCCTGGCGCACACTTCCTGAATCCTCTCCAGACTTCCGTCAGAAGAACCGTCATTGACAAAAAGCACGCAGGCCTTGTATTTGCTTTTCGGAAGGAACTCGGAAAGAGCCTTCTCGAGGGCATAGATGTTGTCCACCTCATTGTAAACAGGAACAACTATCGTGAATCTGTATTCTCCGGTCTTGTTCATCTTTCGTAAAATAACTTGTTGCAACGTGCAAAGATAATGAAAGTCACTCAACTTTCACTATCTTTGCATATACAAAATAATCAGACGAATGGCATTAGAGATGGTTCGCGACCCGTTGCGGAAAAAGGATGTCCCGCTTACGCCCGAAGAAAGAGTGAGGCAGTGGTTCATCACGGTGCTGAAGGACACCATGCAGGTTCCGCTTCACATGATGATGAGCGAAGTCGGGATGAAATATGGCGAAGGACCGGTGAAGAAAGTGTTCAGAGCCGACATTGTCGTATATGACCGCAGGCCCGAACCGGTAATGATAGTCGAATGCAAACGGCCGGACGTGGAACTGACCAGGGAAGTGCTGGAACAGGCATTGCGTTACGATATGGTGTTGAATGTCAAGTACATGGTATTGACAAACGGCACCAGGACATTCTTCTGCAGAAAAGAAGAAGATGGCAGTATGACGTTCCTCACGGCCGCCCCGACCTATCTCCAGATGATCGGGGTCAATGCTGATGAAAACATTGGAAAGAATGACTAAAACAGAAGGATTTCTCGAACATCCGGTGTTCGGGATCGTGTCGAAGACAGCGGGAGAACTTGGCGTAAGAGCCTTTGTGATAGGCGGATACGTGCGTGATTGCTTTCTCGGAAGACCGAGCAATGACATTGACATAGTCGTGGAGGGAAGCGGCATCGCCCTTGCGACAGCGGTGGCAGAGTGCATAAAGAAGACTGAGCGTCACGGCTGCCGCGTCTCCGTATTCAAGAATTTTGGCACTGCAATGCTGAAGTATCACGGAACCGAGGTTGAGTTCGTGGGAGCGAGAAAAGAATCCTACCATAGGGACTCCCGCAAACCCATAGTCGAAGACGGCACACTGGAGGATGACCAGAAACGTAGGGACTTCACTATCAATGCGATGGCTTTCAGTCTCCAGCAGGATGATTTCGGCGCATTGGTGGACCCGTTCGGCGGAATCAGAGACCTTGCGGCAGGAATTATCCGCACGCCGCTCGACCCCGACACCACATACAGCGATGACCCGCTCAGGATGCTGCGTGCAGTCCGTTTCGCGGCCAAGCTGAGCCGTCCGGGAGCGGAATTCCATATTGTCGAAGAATCGCTCGAGTCAATGAAGAGAATGCGTGACCGCATGACGATATTGTCCAAGGAACGCATAGCGGAGGAGTTGAACAAGATGCTTCTGTGCAGCAGGCCGTCGATGGCGTTCAGGCTTCTGGATGAAACCGGTCTGCTGGAATATGTGCTACCGCAGCTCGCGAAACTGAAAGGTGTGGAAACCGTGGACGGAAGAGGACACAAGGACAATTTCTCGCATACCATACAGGTCGTGGACAATGTAGCGGCAGAGGAAATCCAGGGCATTGAAGAAGGTATCCTGCTGAATTACACTCCGTTGGAAGACGGTGACGGATTTGCCGAGTCAGTCAGGACAGAGCCGTATCTATGGCTGAGGTGGGCGGCGCTGCTTCACGATATCGGCAAGCCGGCAAGCAAGCGTTATGACCCGCATATCGGCTGGACTTTCCACGGTCACGAGGCCATAGGAGGCAGGATGGTGCCGAAGATATTCCAGCAGCTGAAGATGCCTCTCAATGAAAAGATGAAGTATGTCCAGAAACTCGTCACTCTGCATCATAGACCTGTTGCCCTTGTGGATGAGGAAGTTACCGATTCAGCAGTACGCCGTCTGCTGTTCGATGCGGGCAATGAAATCCAGGATCTCATGTTGCTTTGCAATGCCGACATCACATCCAAGAATCCTGCGAAGGTGGAGCGCATCAAGAAAAATTTCCTGCTTGTCAAGGAAAAACTCGTGGAAGTGGAGGCAAAAGACCAGATCCGCAATTTCAAGAATCCGATAACAGGGGAGTACGTGATGGATGTTTACGGCATTCCACCATGCAAGGAAATCGGCGAACTGAAAGAATATGTGAAAAACGCCATCCTCGACGGGATTATCGACAATACATTCGAGGCGGCTGACAAATATATGCGCGTGCGTGCCGAGGAAATGGGACTAAAGGCGCAGAAGTAAGCGTTATGCTGTGCGATGACTTCATAAACTATGTGTCCGGAATCCGGAGATATTCGCCGAGAACCCAGGCGATATACTCGGATGTGCTCAGCCGGTATCTGGACTACTCCAGGACAGAAGAAGAGCCTGCAGACGACGCATTGCTGCTCAAGTCATTGACACCGACCGCAATACGCAATTATGAGAACCATCTTTCCGAAGAGAAGAGCCTGAGCCCTCGGACTGTCAATCAGCATCTGTCAGTCCTGAGCAGTCTGTGCAAATGGCTGGTTTCCAAAGGAATGCTGAAGTCGAATCCCGTGCATCTGGTCAAGCGCCCGAAGTGCGAAAAGCGTCTTCCTGTCTTCTATCGCCAGGCTTCAATGACCGAATATCTCGAAAAGACATCGCCTGCGGCCGATGAAGAATCTTTGTCAATGCTGTTTGACGCGGCTGATTCTTACCACAGCGGCGCATCGGTGACCGGAGCAGCATACAAACTCATGTCGGAACTCTATGAGCCGAGGCTTAAACGGATGATTGTCAGCACGCTATATCTTACAGGAATCAGACGCGCGGAACTGATTGGGCTGAGGATCCGGGACATTGACCTTTCCCGCCATACTATGAAAGTAAGGGGAAAAGGTGACAAAATGCGAGAAATTCCTCTTACACTTTCGCTATCAAAAGAAATTTCATTATATTTGAAAGCAGCGGAGTCGGTAGTGGGAAGGAAGAGGAACCTGGAAGAGCCGTTTCTGGTCACGTTGAAAGGTGCGGGACTCTATCCCGTATTCGTGGACAGGATAGTGAAAAGCGAACTCGGACAGGTGGAAGGTATAACAGGACGCAAGTCTCCCCATGTGCTCAGGCATACATTGGCGACTGAACTCCTCGACGACGGTTCGGACATTTATTCCATAAAAGAACTGCTCGGTCACTCTTCATTGGCGGCGACTCAGGTTTACACCCACAACACTATCGAGAAGCTGAAGAATGTTTATTCAAATGCCCATCCACGGGCTAAAAGAGGAGGTAAAAATGGAGATTAGAGTACAATCGCTCAAGTTCGACGCGGATCAGAAACTTTTGGAGTTCGTAGAAAAGAAAGTTTCAAAAATCGGCCGTTTCGATGACGCCATTACCGATGTCGAAGTCGTATTGTCGCTTCTGGAGAAACCGGAAAACAAGAATGTGAAACTGAAGGTCCACGTTCCGGGCGGTTCCCAGGTTATAGAGAGAAATGCACAAACATTCGAAATAGCTGTCAATGAATGTGTTGACGCTATGAAAGAAAAGTTGACGAGAAACAAGGAGCGCAAAGCCGAATAGCGGACAGCGCACATTTGGAATTATCAGATTGAGGAGGGTAGCCGTTGAGGTTATCCTCTTTCTTTATGCCCGGGAACTTTTATGGCATTGACCTGGCCGGAATGAAATGGTCTTGGAGCCAGCCGCATCTATATGCATAGCAGCATTATGACCTGAGCCGAAATCACCCGCAGGAACATTTCTACAGGGTAAACTGTGGCATAGGAAACTGACGGAGCGTCATCTTCTACAGTGCTCAGGGCGTAGTTCAGGGCGATAGGGTTGGCCATCGCTGCGCAGAGCATACCCACATTGGCACTGTAGTCCGTCTTGCAGAATCTGGAAGCGATATAACCGACAAGCAGAACCGGGACAATGGTCAGGGCAATGCTGATGCCTATCCATACAAGGCCTTCAGGGGTGAATACTGTCTCGAAAAAGCCCGGACCGGCGCTCAGTCCCAAGCCTGCCAGATATATGGTGAGGCCGAGCTGCCTGAGCATCAGATTCGCGCTGTGGGTGGTATAGGTCGTGAGATGCAGTCTTGTTCCGTAAGCACCCATGAGGATACCTATTATAATAGGACCGCCGGCGATGCCGAGTTTTACTGGAACACTCATGCCCGGGATATAGAACGGAATGCTTCCGAAAATCAGACCCAGGATAACACCGACAAAAATCGGGAACAGGTTCGGATTTCTCAGCTCTTTCTCCTGATTGCCAAGCACTTCCGCTACATTGTGGATAGCATTTTCCTGCCCCACGATAGTAAGCTTGTCACCTATCTGGAGCCTGAGCTCCCTCGAAGGCAGAATGTCGATACCTGCGCGGTTTACCCTCGTGATATTGATTCCATAGGCATTACGCAGATGCAGGTCGCCGAGTTTGGCACCGTTCATGTGCCTTTTCGTCACGAACACGTGTCTGGATACAAGAGTTCCGTCGATGTGGTTCCAGTCAATGTCTTTCTGGTTCCAGTCCTTCTTCACTGTCTCACCGAAAAGCTTCTCTGCAATGCCTGCTTCCCGTTCTTTGGTCATGACCAGGACATGTTCTCCGTTCTCCAATATGGTGTCGCCGTTCGGTATGATCACTTTTCCCTGTTTCCCGGACTGCTCATCCGACTTGCCGTCGAACTTCCATACTCTGGAAACCACAAGATGGATGGAAACGTCCTTCATGATGTCGCGGATGCTCTTTCCGTAAATGGCAGGGTTGCTCACACGGAATTCCGTGACATATGTCTGGTTGTCATGGGCGTCTTTCTTTTTGCTTCCGTCTTTCAGGAACAATGCCTTGAGGATGATGATGCAGACGATGACACCGATGACGCCGAAAGGATAGCCCACTGCACATGCCATTGCCATTTCATTTGAAGTGGCCGTGGCTGACGGATCTATCTGCAATATAGCCTGTTGTGCGGCTCCGAGCATAGGCGTGTTGGTGGCCGCTCCAGTCAGAAGTCCTACGGAAACCGGCAGGGAAACATTTGTCAGCCTGCTTATGACCAATGCCATGACAGAGCCGATTACAAGTACGGCAAGACCGAGCAAGTTCAGTTTTATGCCGCCTTTCTTCAGTGAAGGGAAGAAGCTCGGACCCACCTGGAAACCAAGAGCATAGACGAAAATGATCAGGCCGAAATTCTGAGCAAGAGCCAGCATTTGCGGGTCAATGCAGAGGCCGAAATGACCTGCGAGAATGCCTGCAAAGAAAACGAACGTGATGCCGAGTGAAACGCCCTTGAATTTTATTGTGCTGCACAGCAATCCCACTGCGCTTATCAGAGAAAGCACGAGAATCGCCTGGATGAATGTATGTTCACTGAACAGTTCTGCAAACCAACTCATAATGTTCCAAATATGATAGTATTTTGCCAAATACTCACAAAAAGTATCAGTACCCCGAAGGGAGGCCGAAGTTAGCCATTTATTTTGTAACTTTGAAAAAACAAACACAAAACTAGAAGAAGATGAGTATTAAAAATTTTTTGTCAGTTATGGCAATTACAAGTATTGCGCTCTCCTCGTGTGCACAGAACGGCGTGAAAGCGTCCATCCCTTCCGACAAGGAGATTGAAAAGAAGGTGGACAAGCTCGTGCAGAAAATGACATTGGAAGAAAAAGTGGGACAGATGGTCCAGCTCACTGCCGAAACGTTCACTACCGACAATCTTGTGGATACGGCTAAAGTCCGCAATCTTGTGAAAACATATAAGATAGGCTCATTCCTGAATACGTTCGGCGCGACAAGCCGCGACAGGGCCATTACCGCAGAGCAGATAAAGCTGATTCAGGACATCACGATGGAAGAACTCGGTATTCCGATGGTTTATGGCCTCGACATGATACATGGTGCTACATATGTCACTGGAGCGACATTCTATCCGCAGGAAGTGAACCTTGCCGCTACATTCGAGCGCTCATATGCCCGTAAAATGGGAGAAGTGATCGGCTATGAAACCAGAGCAGCCATGTGTCCGTGGGTATTCTCTCCGGTTATGGACTTGAGCCGGAATCCTTGCTGGCCACGTGTCTGGGAAAGCTGGGGCGAAGATCCGTTCGTCCAGTCAGAAATGTCAGTGGCTGAAACCGTAGGCGCTCAGGGCGAAGACCCTAATCACATTGACACTGAACATGTTGCCGTAAGCATCAAGCATTATCTCGGCTATGGCGCCACAGTTACAGGAAAAGACAGAACGCCTGCATATGTTGCACCTAATGATTTGAGGGACAAATATTTCCGCCCGTTCAAGGAATGCATGAGAGCAGGCGCATTGACAATAATGGTGAACTCCTCTTCCATCAACGGCGTGCCTGTCCACTCAAGCCACGAATATCTTACAGTATGGGCCAAGGAGCAGCAGAACTGGGACGGCCTCATCGTAACCGACTGGGCCGACATTGACAATCTCTATACCCGCGAACGCATCGCTGCGGACCGCAAGGAAGCTCTCGCGCTCGGAATCAATGCCGGTATCGATATGATTATGGACCCTTATCATCCGGACGTATGCACAGATATTATCGCTGCTGTCAATGAAAAGATGATTCCGATGTCCAGAATCGATGATGCAGTGCGCAGATGTCTCCGCCTCAAATACCGCCTGGGCCTCTTCGAGAACCCGGTATGGAATGTTGACGGTTATGAGAAATTCGCAGGCAAGGAGTTTTCTGACAATGCCCGTCAGGCAGCAGTGGAGTCCATGGTCCTGCTCAAGAATGACAATGACATCCTTCCTCTCAAGCAGGGGACCAAGATTCTTGTCACAGGCCCTAACGCAAATTCGATGAGGACATTGAACGGCGGATGGTCATATACCTGGCAGGGTGATGCCGACAAGTTCGCAAGCCAGTACAACACTATTCTCGAGGCTCTCCAGTCAGTATATGGAAAGTCCAATGTGATTTATGAGCCGGGTGTGACTTATGATATGACAGGCGGTTACAACAACGGCAATTGGCAGAGAGAAAACGAGCCGGACATCCGTGCCGCAGTTAAAGCCGCACGCAAGGCTGATGTAATCGTAGCCTGCATTGGTGAGAACTCATATTGCGAGACTCCTGGCAATATCAATGACTTGAATCTCTCAGTAAACCAGAAGAATCTCGTGAAGGAACTTGCCTCCACCGGCAAGCCTGTGATACTGGTGCTCAATGAAGGCAGGCCTCGCATCATCAATGACATTGAACCGCTCGCTTCCGCTGTCGTGGACATTATGCTTCCGGGCAACTTCGGCGGTGATGCGCTTGCAGACCTCATTTCCGGCAAAGAGAACTTCAGCGGACGTCTTCCGTTCACTTACAGCCGTTATGTGAATTCGCTCCATACCTATGACTATAAGGTCAGCGAGAACGTGCAGACCATGTCCGGTATGTATAATTATGATGCCGTAATGGACGTGCAGTGGCCTTTCGGAGCAGGATTGAGCTATACGAAATTCGAATACAGCGACTTGAAGATAGTTTCGCCTTCTGCTGACGGCTTCACCGCCGACGACAATCTCGTGTTCGAGGTCAATGTGAAGAACATTGGTGACCGCGCAGGAAAAGAGGCCGTGATGCTGTTCTCAAGCGATGTCGTGGCAAGTGTGGTTCCTGATGTCAGAAGACTCCGTCAGTTTACCAAGATCAGTCTGGAACCGGGTGAGACCAAGACGGTCAGGCTCGAAGTTCCTGCCCATGACCTTGCATTCGTAGGCCAGGACTGCAGATGGCGTCTGGAAAAAGGTCAGTTCCGTATCGGTTGCGGCGGACAGTCCATCATGATCGAGTGTAAAGAAACCAAAGTATGGGAAACACCTGATGTTGACTGATAGATTATTTGATTGACATGAAAAAGTTAAGTTTTGTTGTTGCGGCGGCAGTGGCTGCGGTGTTGTCCTCTTGTGGAGGAAGCGCAGTGCAAAGTGCTGCTGGTGTGGATGTTCCGTCTGAGGTCAAGGTTGCGGACTCGGTGATTCCGATGGTCACTGTAGAGGGCGGTACTTTTGCCATGGGCAAGACACCGTCTGGCGTCAGGATTTCCGGAGCGACTGTCCACCAGGTAGTCCTGAAAGGATTCTCGATCTCAAGCCAGAGAATAAGCAAGGGCGTATGGAAGGCCGTGATGGGCTCAGATGCCGGAACCGCCACGTCAGAAACTGCACCTGTGGATATGGTCTCACAGGATGACTGCATCAAGTTCCTCGGCAAATTGTCCAAGATGACAGGTATTCCGTTCTCGCTTCCGACTGAAGCCCAGTGGGAATATGCATTGCTTACAGGCGCCATCGAGGCAGACGCTTCCTGCATGGAATGGTGCGCCGACGCATTTGTGGAGTCACTTGGAGATACACTTGTCATCGACCCGTTGTGTGCCGAAAAGACAGAGCAGAGGGTGACAAGATCCTATAAGTCCAGAGTCCCGGAAGGCGGATACGTAAAGAAGCCGGGCTTGAGCTTCAGAGTTGTGGTGAATACCGGAACTGCCGTTCCTGAAGATATTCTTGCTGCTGTGGTTACAAGAGTGGTCGAGAGGGAGCACAGTTCTGCGTCAGAGGTTATCGAGGCAGCTGGAGTACAGTTCAGAATGATCGGCGTGAAAGGCGGAGCATTCGATATGGGCGCTACTCCGGAGCAGGGCAAGATGGCAGGCAGCGATGAGTCTCCGGTGCACAAAGTGACATTGTCCGGATTTGAGATCGGTCAGACTGAAGTGACTGCGGGCCAATGGCTTGCAGTTATGGGCAAACTCCCGTATATGAACAGCGCTGATGAACCGAAAAAGCCTGTGATCAACGTGTCATGGTATGATTGCCAGGAATTTATCGTGAAGCTCAACCGTCTGACTGGCAGGAAGTTCAGGCTGCCTACCGAGGCTGAATGGGAGTATGCGGCGAGAGGTGGAAACCTTTCCATGGGCAAGCAGTTTGCAGGTTCGAATTATGTGAGCCAGGTGGCTGCATATCTGTCATCCGCTTCATCCAAAGTGATGAAAGTTAAACAGTTCCAGCCAAACGAGCTCGGACTTTACGATATGTCGGGCAATGCATGGGAATGGTGTCAGGACGGGCAGTATGATTACACCTCAGCCGAGCAGAATGACCCTTGCTTCAATACAGCGGGCAAGTTCCGCATGTTGAGGGGCGGCAGTGCTGCATCCAAATGGGATGCCTGCAGGGTGGCCAACCGTTCGAGCATACCTGCATGCAACGTGAAATCAACATTCGGTTTCAGACTTGCCATCTGACGGTATTGATTACACCATATAGTTATGACATACATATCTGTACCTGATATAGAGCGTCGTCTCGTATTCTATCTCGCAATGGAGGAATACGTGGCGGCGCATCTGCATACAATCCTCGCTGACAGGGCCGACAAGGAAGCATTCTTTATGTGGCAGGTGAGTCCTACCGTGATTTTCGGACGCAACCAGGTCATGGAGGCAGAGGTGAACATCCCTTATTGCAAGGAGCATGGCGTAAATCTTTTCAGAAGAAAAAGCGGCGGCGGATGCGTCTATTCTGACAAGGGCAACATTATGCTCTCCTATATCACGGACACGACTGATGTGGCTGCTGCCTTCGAAAAATATCTGGATGAGTTGTCCGGCTATCTTTCCGCTACTGGCGTAAATGCTTATAAGTCAGGAAGAAATGATGTGATGATAGACGGGAAGAAAGTTTCGGGCAATGCCTTTTTCCTGAAGCCCCAGTCCAGTATCGTGCACGGGACAATGCTGTTCGACACTGATTTCGATGCTCTTGAGCGGGCGATTACACCGTCAGGGGCCAAGATTCAGAGCAAAGGCGTCTCTTCTGTCCGCCAGCACGTGACCAATCTCAAGCCTTTATATGAAAAACTTGACAGTCCGTTGAGGAATATTGACCTTTTCAAACTATATTTGAAGAAATGTTTCTGTTCGGAGGGAGAAACGATAGACGAAATTGTCCTGTCTGATGCACAGATTGCTGATATTGAGAAAATTGAGGCAGGATATCTGAATCCGGACTTCCTGATGGGCAGAAACCATAGGTATTCTGTCCGTCACAGCGGACGAATCAGCGGTGTCGGAGAAATCTGTCTGGAACTGGATGTGGAAGCGGAAACTGTGACCGGCTGCCACTTGTCAGGAGATTTCTTCCCGATAAAAGATGGATTGGAAGAATTGGTTTCAGAGAAACTGAATGGAAAGGAATACGATATCGCCAAGATCAGGGAGATGCTCGGGAACATTGATCCGAGCCCTTATGTCGCCGGTCTTGGAACAGAAGCGTTCCTGTCCATTCTGAAACAACAGTAAGCTAACACATAAAAAATAAACACTTGATAATGGAAGAAAATCTTAAGAAAACCTGTCTGTATGACAGCCACGTGGCTCTCGGAGCCAAGATGAGCCCGTTTGCCGGATTTATGATGCCGATACAGTATTCCTCCATAACCGAGGAGCACAATGCTGTACGTCATGCGGTCGGAATGTTCGACGTGTCTCACATGGGAGAGATTTTTGTGAGCGGACCGGACGCTGAGAAATTCGTCAATCATATTTTTACCAATGAAATCCGCGGCTTCGAGCCGGGCAAAGTGCTCTACGGAATGATGCTTCATCCGGACGGTGGCGTGGTGGATGACCTGCTGGTTTACAGGGAGTTCGAGCCAGACCATTTTCTGCTTGTAGTCAATGCGGCCAACATTGACAAGGATTATGAGTGGATTCTCGCTCAGACCGCAGGCTATGATGTGAAGGTGGTCAATGATTCCGACAACTGGGGACAGATTGCTGTTCAGGGACCTGGCGCAGAGAAAGTCGTAACAGAAGTTCTCGGACTTGCAGAGGCAGCTGAATTGACATTCTACACTTATTATGAGGCACAGTGGAATGACCACAGAATGGTGGTCAGCCGTACAGGTTACACAGGAGAGGACGGTTTCGAACTTTATACCACCTGTGAGGACATCAAGGAAATATGGAAGAAACTTCTCGACAATGGAGTGGTGCCTTGCGGACTCGGATGTCGTGACACTCTGCGTTTCGAGGCAGGTCTTCCTCTTTACGGAGATGAACTTTCTGATACTATCACACCTATAGAGGCCGGTCTCGGGATGTTCTGCAAACTTGACAAGGAAGAGTTCATCGGAAAGGATGTAGTCGCAAAGCAGAAAGCAGAGGGAACTGAGCGTAAACTCGTAGGTATCGAGTTGGAGGACAAGGCGATACCTCGTGCCACATATCCGGTGGAAACAGAAGACGGGACACAGGTCGGTGTGGTCACTACCGGCTACCACTCCATCTCATTGGAAAAGAGCATCTGCTTCGCAATGGTGCAGACTGCATACTCTAAACTCGACACTCCTCTCTGGATACGTATCCGCAAGAAGGTATTCCCGGGCAAGGTGGTCAAGAAGAGATTCTATCAGACAAATTATAAAAAATAATACTAACAACTGAAACATTTTGATTATGAGCAAAGTATTGGAAAGTCTCCGTTACAGCGAGACACACGAATGGGTGAAAGTAGAAGGCGATATCGCAATTGTCGGCGTTACTGATTTCGCACAGAGCGAGATGGGCGACATTACTTATGTGGATATGCCTGACGTTGACGATGAGGTTGTAAAGGACGAGGAATTCGGCGCTCTCGAAAGCGTGAAAGCTTCAAGTGACCTTATCTGCCCTGTCAGCGGTGTCGTTGTAGAGAACAACGAGGCTCTCGAGGATGCTCCTGAGCTGGTGAACCAGGATCCTTATGAGAACTGGATCATCAAGGTGAAGATGAGCGACCCTGAGGAGTTGAACGACCTCATCAGCGCTGAGGAGTACACCAAGTTGACTGAAAAATAATCTACTATGTCAACATTCTCATATTTTCCTCATACTGAGGATGATATAAAGTCAATGCTGGAGCGTATCGGAGTCGGGTCGCTGGATGACCTGTACTCCGATGTTCCGGATAAATTCATTTATCGCGGAGAATATGACCTGCCTGATGCAATGTCCGAGCAGCAGGTACGCTCATTCTTTGAATCCTTGGACAAGAAGGATCTGCATCTGAAAGTGTTTGCCGGTGCCGGCGCTTATGACCACTATACGCCATCGGTGATACCTTATATCTGTTCCCGTTCGGAATTTCTTACTGCGTACACTCCGTATCAAGCAGAGATTTCGCAGGGAACATTGCGCTATATCTTTGAGTATCAGAGCATGATATGCGCATTGACAGGAATGGACGTGTCCAACGCTTCCATGTATGACGGCCCTACAGCTGCAGCGGAGGCGATGATGATGGCTGTTGCCTGCACCAAGCGCAAGACCAGAGTGCTGCTTTCTGAGACCCTTCTGCCTCATGTCAGGAAAGTGGTGGAGACATATGCCAAGTTCCACAATGTCCAGCTCGGGTATATTCCGATGAAGGACGGCCAGACGGGACTTGAGCCGATGAAAGAGGAACTGGCAAAAGGCGATGTGGCCGGTGTGATCGTGCCGTCTCTGAACAGATTCGGCATTGTCGAGGACCTTACAGGCTTTGCTGAGGCGGTTCACGAGGCGAAAGCCATTGCAGTAGAGTATTGCGACCCGTCTGCATTGGCGGTAGTCAGGACTCCGGGCGAATGGGACTTCGATATCGCTGTCGGCGACGGACAGTCTCTCGGTATTCCGATGTGCTTCGGAGGTCCTTACGTCGGCTTTATGGCCTGCCGCAAAGATTATGTGCGCAAGATGCCGGGACGTATTGTCGGACAGACACAGGACGCTGACGGTAAGCGTTGTTTCGTACTTACTCTGCAGGCCCGCGAACAGCATATCCGCAGGGAGAAGGCTACCAGCAACATCTGCTCTAACCAGAGCCTGATGGCCCTGTATGTGACTGTATATATGTCGCTTATGGGCAAGGAAGGTCTTGCCAAGGTGAACTCTCTTTCATCTGCAGGAGCGCATTATCTTTATGGAGAACTTCTCAAGACAGGCAAATTCGAACCTGTGTTTGACAAGCCTTTCCTGAAAGAATTCGTGCTGAAACCGCTTGTTCCTGTAGAAAAACTTCAGCAGAAACTTCTTGACGAGGGATTTTTCGGAGCATTGGCTACGGAAGAAGGCTATGTAAGTTTCTGTGTTACGGAGAAGAGGACCAGGGCAGAAGTGGATTCATTAGTTGAAGCAGTCAAGGAGGTATAGATATGAAATATTACGACAAACTTATTTTCGAATTGTCCAAACCTGGACGAAGCGGATATTCTCTGCCGGAATGTGAGTTTCCTGTCAGTGATGTGACTGTACCTCAGGCTCTTGCAAGAGAATCTGAACTGCCTCTGCCTCAGGTGAGTGAGGTGGATGTCGTCAGACATTATACGAATCTGTCGCAGATGAATTTCGGTGTCGATACCGGATTCTATCCGCTCGGCAGCTGTACCATGAAGTACAATCCTAAGATCAATGAAGAGGTGGCGGCAATGCCGGGCTTCCTCGGTCTGCATCCTCTCCAGCCGTCTGCATCAGTGCAGGGAGCGTTGGAGGTGTATTACGATATGGAGAAATACCTGTCGGCAATTACCGGAATGTCTGCGTTTACGTTCAATCCTTGCGCAGGCGCACACGGTGAACTTACGGGTCTGATGATCATGCGTCAGTACCATATCAGCAGGGGAGATCTGGGCAGGACCAAGATCATCGTTCCTGACAGTGCACACGGAACCAATCCTGCTAGTGCGGCAGTCTGCGGCCTGGAAGTGGTAGTTGTGAAGTCCAAGGAAAACGGCCTCGTGGATGTGGCTGACCTGGCTCCTCTTCTCGGTGACGATGTCGCCGGCATCATGATGACCAATCCTAATACGCTCGGTCTTTTCGAAAAGGAAATCGCTGAGATTGCGGAACTTGTTCATGGATGCGGGGGCCTTCTGTACTACGACGGAGCCAATATGAATCCTCTTCTGGGTGTTGTACGTCCGGGTGATATGGGATTCGACATCATGCACCTGAATCTCCACAAGACATTCTCCACTCCTCACGGAGGCGGCGGTCCGGGCTCAGGTCCGGTAGGCGTGGCTTCCCATCTGAAGGAGTATCTTCCAGTGCCTCACGTGGTCAAGAACGCTGACGGCAAGTTCGAGATGGTGAATGCGGCAGAAAATTCAGTAGGTCATGTTTCCGGATTCATGGGCAATTTCGGTGTGATTCTGAGGGCTTGCTGCTATATCCTGATGCTCGGCCGCCAGAACATCCGTCTGGCCGGCAAGTTTGCGACAATGTCGGCGAACTATATCAAGGAGAGTCTCAAGGATTGCTACAAGCTTCCGATTCCTTCGATCTGCAAACATGAGTTCGTATTCGACGGCCTTGTCAATGACGGCGGACGTCCTGCTACTGATTCTTCAGAAGAAGTGCCGGGCGCAACTACATTGGACATTGCCAAGAGACTGCTCGATTTCGGCTTCCATGCTCCTACGATTTATTTTCCTCTCCTGTTCCATCAGGCCATCATGATAGAGCCTACCGAGACGGAGTCCAAGGAAACAATCGACGCGTTCATCGAAGTGATGCGTAAAATCGCTGAGGAGGCCGCTGAGTCTCCTGCCATCCTGAAGGGCGCACCACACTGCACACCTATCGGAAGGCCGGATGAAACAAGGGCGGCAAGACAGCCGAAGCTGAAATTCTGGGACTGATATATCTCGACAGAAGACATGATATTGACAATTATAGGCGCGGGGCCCGGCGGATATGAAACCGCTGCGGCCGCCGCTGCAAATGGCATTGAAACATATTTGATTTCAGAAGGCCCTCTCGGTGGAACTTGTCTGAATGAGGGCTGCATCCCTACCAAGGCATTGTGCCGTAACGCTGAACTGATAGAAGATGTCCGTAAGGCGGAGAAATTCGGTGTCAGTTTTGCAGGTCAGCCTGATGGCGCTCCCGCTTTTGTCTTCGATATCCATAAGGCGATGGAGAGGAAGAACGAAGTGGTGGACCAGCTTCGTGGCGGTATCGGTATGATATTGAAAAACAAACTGATACATATCGTGCAGGGCAAGGCTTCGTTCAAGGATGCCCATACGGTCGAGGTGAAATCAGCCGAAGGAGAGGTTACCGAAATCGTTTCGGATTACATCATGATTGCGACCGGTTCAGTATCGGCCTCACTCCCTATTCCCGGAGCTGACTTGGAAGGGGTCATCACGTCCAAGGAAATGCTTGAAATCGACCATGTTCCAGACAGACTGTGCATAATCGGCGCAGGAGTCATCGGTCTGGAATTCGCATCCATTTTCAACAGTTTCGGCTCTCAGGTCACTGTCCTTGAATACTGCAAGGATGTGCTGCCGCATTTCGATACCGACCTTGCAAAGCGTCTGAAGCAGGCTCTCGGCAAACGTGGAATCAATATCGAGACGGCCGCTCAGGTTCTTTCTGTGGAGAAATGTCCGGATGAAGGCCTGAAAGTGTCCTACAAGAAGAAGGACGCTGTGGAAGAGGTGGTTGCCGATACCGTTCTGATGGCAGTCGGCAGACGTCCTAATCTCGCGTCTCTGAATCTTGCCGACATCGGCATTGACTTTACCCCTAAGGGCATTGTCACGGATGCTGATATGCGGACCAATGTCCCTCATATTTTTGCTGTGGGCGATATCCGCGGCGGTCTGATGCTTGCGCACGTGGCTACATTCGAGGGCAGAGTGGTATTGAATACGATTCTGGCAGAGAACAACTTGCTGCAGGAGCCGGAGAAGATCGATTTCGGAATCGTGCCGGCGGCAGTGTTTACGGTGCCGGAGGTTGCGACTGTCGGTCTCACTGAAGAGCAGTGCAAGGAAAAAGGCTACGCCATAAAGTGCTATAAGTCAATGTTCAGGGCCAACGGCAAGGCTTTGGCTATGGACGAGACTGAAGGATATTGTAAAATCATTGCCTATACTGGCGAAGACGGAGCATATCCTAAGGGTACGATTTTAGGTGCCCATATACTTGGCGCGCATGCTTCCGACCTAGTTCAGGAAGTGGCCGCAATGATGGCTCTCCATGGCACTGTCAATGACCTGAAATGCACGGTGCATTCTCATCCGTCACTTTCTGAAGTGGTCCTGAGTGCTGTGAGATAACGTTTTAGATGACTGATTTGCGAAATTAGTATCGTTTAAATATTGGAACAAGGGCGACAAATGAATACCTTTGCCGCCCTTATTCGTATTATGATATGACTGGTAAACTTGACTTTCATCCGAAATTTCTGACCTGTATCCGCTCCTACAGCAAATCGGCGTTCCTTTCAGACCTGATGGCCGGCGTGATTGTGGGCATTGTAGCCTTGCCTCTCGCTATTGCATTTGCCATTGCATCAGGAGTGTCTCCTGAGAAAGGAATCATTACCGCTGTGATCGCAGGCTTTATCGTTTCCTTCCTCGGCGGCAGCAAAGTCCAGATCGGAGGACCTACAGGAGCGTTTATAGTAATCGTTTACGGAGTCGTTCAGCAATATGGCCTTTCCGGACTTGCAGCGGCTACTGTAATGGCCGGCGTGCTGCTGATCCTGTTGGGAGTGTTCAA
Source organism: Bacteroides sp. CAG:545 (assembly GCA_000432515.1). Lineage (GTDB taxonomy): Bacteria > Bacteroidota > Bacteroidia > Bacteroidales > UBA932 > Cryptobacteroides. The sequence goes on along the minus strand of HF996013.1, from coordinate 21,262 downwards.
ATTAGGAACAGTCATCAAGTTTATTCCGTATCCTGTAGTGATAGGTTTCACCAGCGGTATTGCCGTCACGATTTTCACTACCCAGATGGCCGATGTGTTCGGTCTCACGTTCGGCGGAGAAACCGTTCCGGGAGACTTTATCGGCAAATGGATGTTGTATTTCAGACATTTCGACACCGTGAACTTGTGGGATGCTGCGGTGAGCCTTGTAAGCGTGGCGATTATCGTCATTGTCCCGAGAATAGCCAAGAGAGTGCCCGGTTCACTGGTCGCAATCGTGCTTGTGACTGTGGCTGTCTATATTATGAAAAACAGCTTCGGAATCACCGGCATTGATACTATCGGTGACCGGTTCTCGATAGATTCCCATCTGCCGAAGGCTGAAGTGCCGTCGCTCGACTGGGAGGCTGTCAAGAGCCTTTTCCCGATAGCAGTGACCATCGCCGCACTTGGAGCCATCGAGTCTCTGCTTTCTGCTACGGTGGCGGATGGTATGATCAGTGACCACCACAACTCCAATACAGAACTCATTGCCCTGGGAATCGCGAATATGGTGACTCCGGTTTTCGGCGGAATTCCTGCTACTGGTGCCATAGCCAGGACAATGACCAATATCAACAATGGCGGACGAACTCCAGTTGCGGGCATGATCCACGCGGTGGTCCTCCTGCTTATCATGCTGTTCCTTATGCCTTTGGCCAAATATATCCCGATGGCGTGTCTTGCAGGCGTGCTCGTGGTGGTTTCCTACAATATGAGTGGCTGGAGGACATTCAGGGCATTGCTCAAGAATCCGAAGTCAGATGTTACCGTATTGCTTATAACATTTTTCCTGACAGTGGTTTTCGACTTGACCGTGGCTATAGCCGTGGGCCTTATGCTTGCATGTGTCCTGTTCATGAGGCGAGTAATGGAAACGACCGAGATTACTGCGGTGAAGAATGAGATCAAGGTGCAGGACGAATCCGGTATCCATACCTACGACGAAGGCTTGTCCATTCCGAAGGGAGTGGAGGTCTATGAAATCAACGGTCCTTATTTCTTCGGCGTAGCAACTCAGTTTGAGGAACTTATGACCGAATTCAGGGATCGTTCCAAGGTCAGGATCATACGCATGAGGAAGGTGCCGTTCATCGATTCGACCGGTATCCACAACCTTTCTAACCTCTGCGAGATGAGCCGCAAGAACAAGATTACGGTCGTGCTTTCAGGTGTCAATCCCAAGGTGCACAGTGCTCTCCAGAAGGCCGGGTTCTACCATCTGTTGGGTGAAAAGAATATCTGTCCGGACATCAATGTCGCTCTATCCCGCGCTCGCCAGATTCTCGAACAGAACGGTCAATGATGCTCTCAAGTAGAGGATGTCAATGTCGTTTTCTGTGTCCGGAGAACATCCGCTGCGGCAGTTCCCTGGCGGATACGAGAACATCCGCTGCGGCAGTTCCATGGCGAATACGATACCAAGCGCGATGGCGAGTGCTGCCTTCATGGCAGTGAAACCGGTCATTGCCGACAGGTGGAACTGGCTGGAAATCAGATAATAAGTAAACCAGAACACGCCGGCTCCAGGCACAAGAGGGAAGATTCCGCAGAGCACGAACACTGTGCTCGGACATTTGTGTGATACTGCTGCAAATCTGGAAAGGATGCAGACCAATGCTGTGGCAATCAGTATCGCCACGAATGCTGAACTGCCCAATGCTCTGACCATCAGCAGGTAAGCCGCCCATCCGAGTGCTCCGATGATGCCGGCTGCGAAATATTGTTTCCTCGGCGAGCCGAAGAGAATGGCAAATGCGAAAGTGCCTATGAATGCAGCCAGAAACTGCCATCCCAATCCTGATGTGCTCGGATGAATGCTCATCTGATGCAGTTCGATGATACCTCCGGCAGCCCATCCGTCAAGCATGAACGCGATACTCACACCGATTGCGATACAGAAAAATCCCAGCATCGCGTCAGTAAGTCTGGTAAGGCCGGCTATGTAGTCCGAATTCACGAGATCTCTCACGCCATTGACATAAGGAACTCCAGGAATCAGCGGCATCACAGCACCTATGATGATGTTGCTCAGGCTCTCGCCGGCTCCAAGCCTGAATGCGACAATACTCAGGAGCGTGGCTATCAATGCGTTGCATATGCCGCCCACGATTTTGGACATATATCTCTCGCTGAAATACAGACAGAATACATACAGCAGGGCCCCGATTACGAAGTCGGCGGCGCAGTCGATGAAACTGCCACCGAACACCGCGCAGAATCCTGCCGCTCCGAAGGCGGAACCGGCAATCTGCTCCCAAGCAGGCTTGGGGCTGCCTGCTTTTATCCGTTCAAGTTCCTCCCTGGCCTGCTCCAATGTATATTTGCCTGCGGCAATGTCGAAGCTCAACTTGTTTACAGCTACCACTTTGGACAGCTGTATGGCCCTGATAGGAATGAATTCCACCTTGGCATATCTGCCAGGAGAACTTGTCGTGAAGATACCGTTGCTCAGTACGAAAAAGTTGCCTGTCTCCACACCGTAATGCGCAGCGATTCTCGCCATAGTGTCTTCCACTCTGGAAATCTCCGCTCCGTTCTGAAGAAGAATATGCCCCGCTTCAGATGCAAGCTCAAGCACATTGTCAGTGTTGTCGGTCTGATTCATGAAATTCGGTCATTCAGGACTGTTTCTTGGCTGTGGCCTTGAAATACAGGATGTAGAATATGATGATTGAGAGCGCGAATACTGATGCTCCTATGGTATAGTTCCAGGATGTCGGCATGTTGAACCCGATTTTGGCTACACACAGGTATGTGGTACAGACGGATGTCATGAATGCGGCGGGCAGCATAGTAATCATATAGGCAAGGCCTTTCTTGTTCTTGACCAGGTAGGCTGTGGCTGTCGGTTTTTTTTTGTTCTTGACGAGGGGGGGGGGGGCTGCCCAGAAAAAAAACCCCGCCAATGTCTGGTTCGCCCAGCCGAAATATCTCCATATTACATTGAACCCGTCCTCGTCAGCGATATTGTACCAGAGAAGGAAGCCGGCGATGATGAAAAGCGGAATGCTGATCATCAGCCTGTTGCGTATCGGCTTCTGTGTCAGGTGCAGGAAGTCGGCCACGATGAGTCGCGCGCTCCTGAAGGCAGTGTCTCCACTTGTTATAGGCGCTGCCACTACACCGAGAATGGCAAGAATGCCTCCAAGAACGCCTAACCAGCTCTCTGACACCTTTACCACTACATCCGGTGCAGATGCAGTGAGTGCGGCTCCTGTCGCTGCGGCTCCGCCATCGAAGAAAAACCAGGATGATACTGTGGCCCAGATCAATGCCACGATACCTTCAGTTATCATTGCTCCGTAAAATACCGGTCTGCCAAGCTTTTCATCGGAAACGCATCTTGCCATCAGCGGGCTTTGAGTGGCGTGGAAGCCGCTTACAGCCCCGCAGGCGATGGTGATGAACAGACAAGGGAAAATCGGCTGTCCCTTGAGCAGTCCCTCAGCCTCTCCGAGGTTGCCGAGTCCGTCCCAGATTTCCGGAAGCGCAGGCCATTTGACGAAAAGGCACACCATCAGCGCCGCTGCCATAAAGATCAATGCAAATGCGAACAGAGGGTAGATTCTTCCGATTATCTTGTCGATAGGCATAAGCGTGGCCAGGAGATAATACAGGAAAATAATACCAACCCAGAGCATTATTGCCATTTTGCTGCCGTCACCTGCGATGTCACCTAAAATCAGAGCAGGGCTGAATACGAACACGGTTCCTACCAGCATAAGCACGATGATGGAGAATGCCAGAATGAAGGTTCTTGTACCCTTGCCGAGGTATTTTCCGACAAGGTCCGGAAGTCCTGCTCCATTGTTCCTGATGGACAGCATTCCGGTCATATAATCGTGCACTGCTCCTGCGAAAATACAGCCGAGCACTATCCACAGATAGGATGAAGGGCCGAATTTGGCTCCCATGATGGCGCCGAATATCGGACCGGTTCCGGCAATGTTCAGAAACTGGATCATATAGACTTTCCAGGCCGGCATAGGAATGAAATCCACTCCGTCTGCGTGAGTGATCGCCGGGGTCTTTCTGGAAGAATCGATGCCGAACACTTTTTCGATTACTTTACCATAGATGAAGTAACCTGCCACGAGTGCCAAAAGGCTGATAAGAAAAGAATACATTGGCTTTCAGTTTATGGTGTGCAAACTTACATAAAATCTTGTGAATTTGTGTCGGTCTCGCTAAAGATATGCTATATTTGTCGTCGAAAAAAAATGTCGGACAGTGGAGAACTTTGACAAGAACTCGATAGAATCAGCCTATTGTATTTTTCATCAGAAGCTAAGGGTTTACATCTATTCCGTAAACCCTGTGCAGAAAGATGAAATCGAGACGGCCGTAGCTTCTTATGCGATGGATATGAACAGAGCCTTGTATGAATACTTGGCGGCTGGAAAAACGGACTATCTTATGGACCATCTGAGTTTCCGTGCCGACCTGGAGGATGCAGTGAACAAATTGGAAAAGATATTATAAATATGGAGCATTTGCCTGAAAACGATATGCCGATGTTGGCTTCGGCTATCAATTTTTTATTGCGTGATGAAGAATTCGACGATCTGGACCAGATTTGCGACTGTTTCCACAAAGACCGCAAGACATTGGAAGAGAAACTCTCTGCAGCCGGATTTGAATACAACGAACAGCAGAAAAGATTTATTTAGTAAGCGTTAAAGGATTACTTAGTCATGAGAGCAGCGATTTACGGCGCAGGTTCATTGGGAACGATACTCGGCGCATATATAACCTCCAAGGGAGGAAACATTGACCTTATAAATCATAATGTCAAGCACGTCCAGGCTCTGAACGAAAAGGGAGCGAAGATTGTGGGGACTGTGGATTTCGTCCAGAAGGTCAATGCCATTACTGACAAACAGATGACCGGAAAGTACGATATCATTTTCCTGATGACCAAGCAGCAGGGAAACAGTGAGACAGTACCGTTTCTCAAGGACTATCTTGAGGATGATGGTGTGATTGTCACATTGCAGAACGGCCTTCCGGAGCACCAGATCGCAGATGTTGTCGGAGAAAAACGGGTTATTGGATGTACGGTGGCCTGGGGCGCGACAATGTTGGGGCCGGGGGTGTGTGAGCTGACCAGTTCACCTGACAGTCTGACTTTTTCATTGGGAACAATCTTTTCCGAGACCCCAAACCATATGGAAGATGTGGTTTCTCTCTTGAAAATGATGGGACCAGTGGAGATCGATGCGAACTTCATCGGAACAAGATGGTGCAAACTGCTGATCAATTCTGCATTTTCCGGTATGAGCGCGGTGCTCGGATGCACTTTCGGTGAGGCTGCGGCAAAGAAAGACTCAAGACGGGTGGTGCAATCTCTTATGAAGGAGTGTATAGATGTATGTCATGCATCAGGAATCAAGATCGAACCGGTGCAGGGGAAGGATATTGTGAGGCTCTTCGATTATCACAATCCTATTAAGAAGGCATTGTCCTTTATGCTGATTCCGCTTGCTATCCGCAAACATGCGAAACTCAAGGCAAGTATGCTTCAGGACCTGGAGAAAGGAAAGAAGACGGAAGTGGATTCCATCAACGGCTCCGTTTCGCAACAAGGCCGCAGGGTAGGGGTGCCTACTCCGTGCAATGACAAGGTAGTGGAGATTGTTCACCGTATCGAGGCCGGTGAGCTCCTTCCCGGAAGAGACAATCTCAGTCTTTTTAAGGCATAATCTCGGTTTAAAACCATTTAGGTAAAGTTTTTTGAAAATTTTTCGCCCAAATGTTTGCAAGTTCAGATTTTGTGCCTATCTTTGCAATCCCGTTTGGAAAACAAGACAACACTTGAGAGTCCAGCGATATTAAAAGTATTGAAAAACGCGGGGAATGGAGAGATTCGTTAGCTCAGTTGGTAGAGCACAACACTTTTAATGTTGGGGTCTCGGGTTCGAGCCCCGAACGGATCACAAAGAAGTTTTGCTTCCTTAGCTCAGTTGGTAGAGCACGACACTCTTAATGTTGGGGTCTAGGGTTCGAGCCCCTAAGGGAGCACAGAGAACGGAGATCAGAAATGGTCTCCGTTTTTCGTATATGGTATTCCGTAGAACAGGCTGTTTATCGAAATGGTACCTGATGCTGTGTGTGGATTGAAAAAAATATACTGTTAAGTTTACTGTATCAGTGTGTTACAATAATCGTTTCTAAATTTGTCGCAGGTTTTCAGCACTCGTTTATGTGAATTTTCGCATTGATTTTACCACCGTATGTAGATTTTTACCGACTATCTTACACGTCATTCTAAATTTTTAGTCTTTACTTTGCACCCAGAGTCCGGAACGAACGTTTTAACTGGTAACCGGACGTCTTCTAATAAAAACTGAGAATTTAGAAGCTGATATAGATAGATTGGATCTATTGCTTCTGACCCCCAAGAGATACGGATGTGAAAGTTCGTATCTCTTTGCCTTTTTAGGGGGGGGATGTTTTTGGATGTCGCTGTTTATTTCTTTATGAACAGAGTCTCAGGACAAAGATCTGAAATCGATTCCCTGTGCGTGATTATGATAAGAGTCTTGTTCTGTGAACACTCACGCAGATTTGCAATCAGCGCTTTTTCGGTTTCCGCGTCCAGAGCAGATGTCGGCTCGTCCAGAAGCAGAATGCCGCCCTGTCTGAGCAGGGCTCTCGCTATGGCGATTCTCTGGGCCTGTCCCTCGCTGAGGCCTGCTCCGGATTCCCCGCATACCGTATTCAGACCATCAGGCAGAGACCAAACGAAGTCTGCCATAGCATAGTGGAGTGCCTGGCGGATTTCATCCTGTGTGGCATCGGGACGTCCTAGCAGGAGATTGTCCATGATACTGCCGCTTATAAGGGTATTGCCCTGAGGAACATAGATGAAGTTGCCTCTTGTGGATGGTGAGGCTTTCAGGACATTGTCCTTATTATATATATAGATGTTGCCCTTGTCAGGCTCCAGCAGAGCCAGCATCAGGCGGATCAGCGTGCTCTTGCCGATACCTGTTTCGCCGAATATGGCCGTGAGGCTGCCCGGCTTGAAATCGTATGAAAAATTATCGAAAATCAGCTTCTCTCCATCCGGATATGAAAACGTCAGGTTCTCTATCCTTATTCCGGATGTCCCGTCCAGTACGATGTGCTGGTCAGTGTCTTCCGTCTCGATGTCGTCGATTTCCCTGAGCCTTTCTGCTGATGCAGCCGTGCGGATAAAACCGGGTACCTGGCGGCTGAGGTCAAGTATAGGCCTCTGAATCTGGGAAATAAGCTGGAGGAACGCCGCCATCATACCGAAGGTCATTGTCCCGTTTTGCAGACCATATACGCCCCACAGCAGTACGGTAGCATATCCTGCACCGGCTCCGAGCCTTATCATTGTCCTGGAAAACAGGGCGAAATCCGTCTTGGTTATGACCTTTTCCTCCAGTTCGTCCTGCAGCGAGTTGAGCCTTTCCCTCGAGTAGTCAGTATGTTCCATCGCGGAAATGAGTGTCCTGTGCTGGATGTTCTCCTGAATGTGGCTCTGCACGCTGCTGTCCGAGTCCTTGATGTCCCTGGTCAGCCTGCGGAGTTTCCGGAAACAGCTTTTGCTCAGTATCAGTGCGACAGGCATGATGAAAAATACTGCCAGGGCAAGTCTGTAGTCGATTTTCGCAATGAAATAAGTGGCGAGAACCAGCTGGACAAGAGTACCGGTGAGTTTGGGAATTGTATAGCAGACTGTTTCCGTGATTTCAGTAACGTCATCCATCAGTCTGTTCAGCAGGTCGCCCGAGTGCATTTTCTCCTTGCCGGCCCATTTCCCGGTCATGATCCTTCCGAATAGCCTGCTTCTGACATCGCCACGGAGTGTTATCTCGCTCTTGGCTTCGATTCTCGCGCTTGCTATGGACAACGCCTGCTGCAGCAATATGCACCATCCGAGTACAAATGCGAAAGTCAGAATCCTTCCTTCCGAGTCACCTGTCGCAATGTCGATCAGATGCTTGCTTACCCAGATAAAGAACATTGACACGGAAAAATATGCCGCTTCAATGATGCAGCACAGTATTACCTGCCATCTTGTTTTGCGGGAAATCTTCCAAATCCACTTCAGGTCGTTCCCGGCGCCCGATACCAATGCCATATTCTGCTGATTATGAGGATACTTCCGAAAGTTACGAAAAAAGGCTGAACAAATTTCTTTGTCAGCCCTTTAACTTGTGGAGATAGACGGAGTCGAACCGACGACCCTCTGCTTGCAAAGCAGATGCTCTAGCCAACTGAGCTATATCCCCGTTTGCGTTTGCAAATGTAGGAACAATTTTTTATATTTACAAAATATGAATGAATTTTTTTAGAATATGGATGCGATTTTTGTGAAACCGCACGTGGAACTGCGCAGAGCAACTCCTGCAGATGCTCGATTTATTTCGTGGGTAGTGCTTGAGGCAATGGACAGAGAGCATACTGAATTTGCTTCCAAGCCGGGCTTGGAGGCCGTGTTGGAAAAGATATGCAAGCGGGACGATACACTGTACAGCTGGAAGAATACATGTGTCGCTACCTACGGCGGGAAAGTGGCCGGAGCATTGATTGCATATGACGGGGCCCCCTATAAAGAAGCGGCTGATCTTACTTTCTCATTGATTTCCAAAGCATTGGATATGGACAAGCCGAATCCCGGCACAGAGACTGAGGCAGGGGAGTACTATCTCGATTCTTTGGCCGTGGCACCGGAATTCCGTGGCCACAGCATAGGCAGTATATTGATACAGAATGCATTGGAAGAAGCGCAAGCTCTTGGATTTACGAAGGCGACTCTTCTTGTGGACAGCAGGAAGGACTATCTTCAGCGCCTCTATGGCCGTCTCGGCTTCGAGAACGGAGAGACGGTGACATTCTTTGGGGATGAATATATAAAAATGTATCAGGAGATATAAGAATGAAGAGATTTTTCGTGTCAATGCTGATGGCCCTCGTGCTGTCGGCATTGTCTTTCGCGCAGAACGGAAGGATAGTCACCGACGAGTGGCTGAGTCAGAACTACACCAAACGTGAGGTCATGGTAAAGGTCCGTGACGGCATACATATATATACTGTACTCTATGAGCCGAATCAGGAATATCTTGCAAAACTCGGCAGAAAAACCTCTCCGGTGATGCTTCAGCGCACTCCTTATTCACTGAAGCCTTATGGGCTCGCTCCTGGAGAACTTGGCGGGAAGAAGGCCGGTTCGGGATTCGGCGGCTCTCTCAAGGGAGATATGGCCAATTATGTGGCTGACGGCTATATAATTGTGTATCAGAATGTAAGGGGCAGGATGCTGAGCGAAGGAAAATACGAGCAGATGCGCCCTTATGTGTCCGGCATTGACGGTGCTGCCGATACCGTCTATGTGAAAGGAGTCGTGCAGACCGATGATGCCACGGACGTCTATGATTCGATAGAGTGGATATTGTCCAATACCGCGAACAACGGCAAGGTCGGAGTGAAAGGAGTTTCATATCCGGGATTCTATGCCACGCTGGCCATATTGTCCCGCCATCCTGCCATCAAGGCGGTTTCGCCGCAGGCGCCTGCTACTGACTGGTATATGGGCGACGATGCACATCACAACGGGGCATTGTGCCTGACAGATTCATACAGATTCGGTTCCGGCTTCTATCGCGAGATGAAGAAGCCTGCTACGGTCGCTCCTTCAAGCCTTGTCCGCATTGACGGGAATATCTATGACTATTTCAAGGGCAAGTCCATTTCCGAATTGTCAGCCTTTTTCGGCGACTCTCTCCGTTTCTGGAGCCAGATGATGGTCCATCCGAATTACGACACTTTCTGGAAAGACAGGGACCCGAGCCGCCATCTTAAGAATATCACTGTCCCTGTGATGGTTACGGGCGGATTCTATGATGCCGAGGACTGCTATGGCGCATTCCGCACCTATGACATGCTGAAGAAAATGTCGCCTGACTGTCCGCTCTACCTCACTGCCGGTCCATGGTATCACGGTGGCTGGAACAACCGCTCTGTAAGACATCTTTCCGACGCGTGGTTCGGAGAGGCTACCGGCGCTTATTATCAGGACAATGTGGAATATCCGTTCTTTGCATATTATCTGGACGGCAAGGACTGCGGCGAAAGACTTCCGCGCGTAAATGTCTGTCCTTCGGGCGAGACCATGCGCAGCGTAATGGAAAACAGGAACGTGACAGATTTGTGGGAAAGTTACGATGTATGGCCGCCTGTAGAGATGAATTTCAGGAAACTCTATCTTTCGGGAGAAAATTCATTGACCTTCGGACAAGGCGGAGAAGCTTATTCAATGTCTTCTGAGCCAATGTCTTATAACCGTTCCATCACATCTGATCCCGCTTCTCCTGTTCCTTACATGGACAGTGACGCGAACAGCCGCGACAGGGCCTATATGGTTGCTGACCAGAGATTCAGTTCTGCACGCAATGACGTCGCCACCTACACGTCACCTGTTCTGGAAAAGGAACTTCATCTCGCAGGACCGGTCAATGTTCATGTAAGCGTCTCCGTCACGCCCGAGGACAATGCCCGCCTGACAGACGCGGATGTAATTGTGAAACTGATAGATGTCAGACCTGACGGCTACCAGATGCTGGTGAGAGCTGATGTCATGCCGCTCAGATTCAGAAAAAGCTTCGAGAAACCGCTGCCGCTCAAGTCCGGCAAGAAGGTCAATGCGGATTTCACGATGTGTGACATTGACCATCATTTCCTCCCGGGGCATACGCTTATGGTGCAGGTGCAGGCTTCATGGTTCCCGATCATTGCCATGAACTCTCATACTTATCTGAAGAATCAGTATCAAGCAGAGGCTACAGACTACAAGAAAGCGGTCATGACCATCTGGTCAGCAGAGAGTTATCTGGAACTGCCGGTCATTTCGTTCTGATTCTGTGAAAACTCCATCCGAGGCCGATCATCAAGTTGTTCGGCCTCTTCAAGTCTGTAAGCTTGTAGCCGATATTCAGGAAAAGACGCTTGGTGAGACTGGCCTTGAGATTGAACACCTGGTAGAATCCGTCGAAATCGCTTCCGTTATAGATGATGTTGTGGCCGACGCCGACTCCTACCGTGAAAATCGGCATTATCAGCTCTGCCCTGAGTGAGAGGCCTGCTGCCAAAGATTCTTTCAGCGGAGGTCTTCTGACGAGCAGCTTTATGCCGTCTTCAGTATGGTCGGTGCCTGCTATGTGGCTTCTGAGGTTGGCGCTCTCATCATATTGCAGATCCACGGAAAGACCTGCTGCAAAGCACTTTCCGACGCGGTACATAGGGTTTAGGTCAATGCCGGCCACAGCGAACTTGTTTCCGAGTATATAGGCATTGTCCTCATACATGAGACCTTTAGAGCGCAGAGCGCCGTAAAGTGTCACGTTCAGCGACATCCTGTTTATGAATCTGCTTTCATCTCTCTCATCCGGTATGCTGCAATAAGGCCTGGTGCCGGACCAGATGTCATTGAATCCGTAATCAGCTTTACGACTCAGCTTGGCGCCCGGTTTTCTCATGCTGCATTCTCCGAAACCGTAGGTGCCGCCCACCTTGATGCCCAATGTGTTTACTCCGGCGTTGGGATATCTCGTGTTGCCGTTAGAAAAATGCGAAATATCGACCCCGAAGAACAGAGTCGCCTGATTTACAGGGCGGTAGGTGAGGATGAGACTGGCATTGATATAGGCATTGACCTTGCTGCCTACTACGGTGTTGTAGATGTTGGCTCTGCCGTCAAGTTCCTCGTCGTCGTGAAATGGCTTCCAGCCGAATGATGCGCCGAAATTCCATTCATAATCAAGTGAGAGGCGGCTGGCGAGTCTGCATATCTGGGCTCCCTGGAATATATAGACCGCAGTCGGCATGCCGATTTCCTTCTTGTCGAAAAAGGTGTTCCAGCCTACTCCGATTCCCTGATATGCGGTAGGGAACAATGTCCCGAATGTGCTGGATGCAGGGAACTGGTAGGAGTATTGAAGATGTGCTGATGCGCTGTAGTTCAGGGGCTTGCCTGTTCCGTTCTCTCCTCTGAAGAACTTGTGGGTCGGCATCAGCCATGCCCCTCTGGCATTGATTCCTATTCTGTGTGTGGACGGAGTGTTGCGTGTGGAATCGCGCGGAACCGAGCATGACGCGGACGTGTGGGCCGAACCGGTCCAAACATTCAGTGTCATCAGCAATAAGGTCAGAAGGGTAGCCCGCAGAATCTTTTTCACAACTTTCCGTCTTGGTTTTTTCAGAGACCGAAGTTAATCCCTTTTTCCAATGTTTCCAAAAATTTTTGCTTGTGGAGCAGCCGGTAAAGTCATTTTGCATATTTTGCGCAAATGTTATAAATTAGCACTTTTGAAGAAAAAATCGGAAAGATGACCAGAGAGGAACTAATCGAAAAAGTTAACGGAATTCTGTCAGAAGAGTTTGAAACAGATGTGACCGAAATGAGACCTGACGCACCTATGCTTGAGGTTCTGGATTTGGACAGTCTAGATATGGTGGATGTTGTCGTGCTCGTGGAGAAGAATTTCGGATATGTTATGAAGAAAGAGGATTTCGCCAAGATCAAGACTTTTTCTGACTTCTACGATTTCCTGCAGGGGAAAATCTGATTCGTCGCAATATTTTCGCGCAATGGCAAAGAACTGGCAGGGAAGGTCCCGCGGGGGACGTACTGGATATGAGATTTTCGTCTTTCTGATCAGACATTCGGGAGTCAGGACAGCCTATTGCCTGTTGGCCTTCGTGGCATTGTACTTCATTCCAGCGGCACCGCGTTCCACAGCGGACATCTGGCGTTATGCAAGAAAGATCTTAGGTTACGGACCGCTGAAATCTGCATTGTTCATCTACAGGAATTATTTTTCTTTCGGGAAATCCATCATTGACAGGGTCGCAATATCTTCCGGCTTGTCGGACCGGTTCCATTATAAGTTCGAAGGCTACGAGGCGCTGCTCGAGGCATTGGACGGGAACAGGGGAGCGATAGTCATAAGTGCGCATTTCGGCAACTGGGCTGCAGGAGAGCCGTTTTTCAGACAAGGCAACACCAAGATGTCGCTGGTGATGTATGACAATGAACATGCAGATATCAAGGAGGTCCTCGAGGAAAACCGTTCTGCTGACGCGTCTTTCAGGATCATTCCTGTAAACAAGGACCCGCTCGCGCACGTGTTCATGATATCGGAAGCCCTGGATGAAGGCGAACTTGTCTGCTTTCTCGGCGACAGATACGTGAACGAAGACAAACTCCTGACCTCTGAATTGATGGGACACAAGGCTGATTTTCCGTTCGGCCCATTCCATCTGGCGGCAAGACTGAAAGTTCCCGTGTTCTTCTATTTCGCTGTGCGTGAGAAAGATATGACATACAGGTTCAGTTTTGTCAATGCCGAAAAACCCGTCTCTCGTAAAGGTGGGGAAGACATGATATTGGACCAATTCATCAAGTCATTGGAAAACGAAATGAAACAGCATCCGGAGCAATGGTACAATTACTATGACTTCTGGAAATTGAAAAAATAACTGACTATGGACAGCAAGTACAAGGGGAGAAGAATCTCGGCTCTCGACGCTCAGAGGGCGGCCCATGAAATCGCGTTTGCGCCTGTTGTGTTTCAGGTAAGCCGGCTCATGATCAATTACGGCATTTTCGAAATGCTCGAAACTGCAGGGAGAAGTGTTCCTGCAGGGCTGACCGCCGAAGAAGTGGCTGAAAAGGCAGGAATCTCGGTCTATGGCGCCAAAGTGCTGTTGGAGTCGTCTCTGACTGCAGGAACAGTGTTTCTCAATGACGGACGTTTCACGATTTCCAAAGTCGGATGGTTCCTTCTCAATGACCCGATGGTGCGCTCCGACATTGACTTCAATCATGATGTGAACTACAAGGGACTTTTTCATTTGGATGAGGCTGTGCGCACAGGAAAACCTGCCGGGCTGAAGGAGCTCGGTCCATGGCCGACATTGTACGAAGGGCTTTCTTCTCTGGAGCCGCAGGTGCAGAAAAGCTGGTTCGGCTTCGACCATTTCTATTCGGACAATTCATTCGAACAGGCTCTGCCACACATATTTGCGTCCCCGACGGCGACGATTCTCGACATTGGCGGAAATACAGGCCGTTTCGCTCTTAAAACCGTGAGCGAAAATGCTCAGGTCAATGTTACAGTGATGGATCTTCCGCAGCAGCTCGCTATGCTGAAGGACAACATTGACGGAAAACCTGGAGCCGAAAGGATCCATACTGTAGCAGGGGATCTGCTGAATCCGGAAACGGTGATTCCGGGCGGTTTCGATGTGGTCTGGATGAGCCAATTCCTCGACTGTTTCTCTGAGCAGCAGGTAGTCAGCATCCTTTCACGTGTCGCTTCCGGGCTTAAGCCGGGCGCCCGCGTATATATTATGGAGACGCTCTGGGACAGGCAGAAGTTCGATACTGCGTCCTTCGACCTCGCGCAGACAAGCGTGTATTTTACCGCCATGGCCAACGGCAACAGCAAGATGTTCTACAGCAATGACTTGTTCAAGATGGTTGAGACTGCCGGCCTGCGGGTGGATGAGATTGTCGATAATCTCGGCTATGGTCACAGTCTGATACGTTGTTCTCTTGCAAATGCTTAAAGGAAAGGTATTTATATCGGCCTCGGCGATGGTGACATCTCTCGGCGAAGGCGTGGAGCGGAATTTTTCGGCCTTGCTTCGGGGAGAAGTCGGCGTGCGTCGTATAGTAAACCCTCGTGTTTCCCAGTCTCCGGTTACCGCCGGGATTATTCCGGATTCCGTATATGATGCTTTATACGAGCGTTATGACAGGCAGCGGACATTGACATTGACGGAAATCATCGCAGTTCACTGCATCAGTTCCGTTCTGGGAAACCGTGGCGCGGACGGCATCGGACTGGTGATAGCTTCAACGAAGGGAAACATTTCTCTTCTCGAAGGTCATAGCGCGGAGTGGGCAGAGTTCCACGGGGAGACCGGAGTGGTGGCGGGAGTTGTGGCTCGGCATCAGGATTTGCCAGGCTCTCCTGGTGCGGACTCAGCTCTGCTGCTCGGCCCGATGGCCAGGAGAATCGCCTCCAGGTTCGGGATCAATGCGGATGATACATTTGTCGTTTCCAATGCTTGCATTTCCGGTATTACGGCTGTTGCAGTAGCCAGAAGACTCATTCTCTCGGGACGGTATAAAGAAATGATAGTAGTCGGCGTAGATACCCAGAACCGATTCATTACCAGTGGTTTCGCGTCATTCAAATCACTTTCAGACGATGTCTGCAGACCTTATGACGAATCACGTTGCGGACTGAATCTCGGTGAGGCGTGCGGGGCGATGTTATTGACCACGGAAGGGGAGGGTGTCTGCATAAGCGGAGCGGCATTGACAGATGACGCGAACCATATTTCCGGCCCGTCAAGGACTGGTGACGGCCTGTATTTCGCTATGCGCAAGGCAATGGCGGAAGCAGGTGCGGACAATGTGGATATGCTCCAGATGCACGGCACCGCCACTGCATATAATGATGAGATGGAGTCCAAAGCCTGTTCGCTTGCAGGGTTGCAGAACGTGCCTGTGCAGAGCCTGAAGCCCTATTTCGGGCATACGATGGGTGCTTCCGGAGTGATAGAGACCATTATCGCGGCAGAAGAACTCCGTAATAAGATTTTGGCCGGCACGCCTGGCTTTGAGACGCTCGGAGTCCCTATGCCGCTGAATATCAGCCGGTCCAATGTGGAACTTCCGTCCGGAAAACCGCTCCGGGCATTGAAAACAGCCTCCGGTTTCGGCGGGACCAATGCGGCGCTGCTTCTGGAATACTCCCCTCAAAATGCGCTCTCGTGCGAGTCTCCCGTGAAGGTCAATGCAGATGTCCTCAGAACGGTTCTGGTGGAATCAAGCCGCATTCTGCTGAATGATAAAGAGGTGTATTCTTCCGACTCTGGTGATTTTCAGGACTTTATACGCTCTGCATTCAAGACAGTCTGCGCTCCGAACATGAAGTTCTACAAGATGGACAGTCTGTCCAAACTTGGCTACGTCGCGTCTGAAGTGCTTCTTGACGGCATTGAATATGGAGAAGAGGACTGCGGACTCATTTTGTCAGGAGTTTACGGCAGCCTCGATACGGATATCCGGCATCAGCAAATCATTGACACAGAAACAGATGCCTCCGCGAGTCCTGCGGTATTCGTCTATACGCTTCCGAACGTGGTGGAGGGCGAGATTTCCATCCGTCATCATATCAAGGGTGAGAATACCTGGTTCTGGTCATATGACAGGACGCTTTCGGATGTGCGTGAGTATGCTGTGTTGTCAATGTCTGCACAGGATATGAAATATTGCATTGTCGGTCACATTGATTTTCTGAATGGCAGATATTTCGCTAAATTTGAACTCTTGGTCCGCCGATAGCCGGACATTGTTATTCTGATAATTGTAGAAATTATGGATGAACTTATAGAAAAACTTAAAGCCCAGCTCATTGAGGCTCTGAATCTTGAAGAGATTACGCCTGAGGACATTGACCCGGAATCTCCTCTTTTCGGCGACGACGGTCTCGGGCTCGATTCTATCGACGCGTTGGAAATTATCCTGCTCCTGGACAAGGATTACGGCATCAAGCTGAAGAATCCGGCTGAGGGAAAACAGGTGTTCTATTCGGTCAAGACCATGGCCGACTATATCCGCGAACACGGGAAAACTGCTTGATATGGAAGTCTATGTGAGCGGGCTTGGTGCGATTTGCGCGGCCGGGACCAATGTAGCAGAATGTCTGGAGTCAATGCGGAGCGGCCGTTCAATGCTTGCTCCTGTGAGACGTTTTCAGACTGCGCTCGGGTTCCCCGTCGGCGAGGTCTGTCTTTCTGATGACGAACTTAAAGATGCGTTAGACATTGACAGGCAAGAAGTTGCAAGTCGCACGGCTCTGCTCGGGCTCAAGGCTGTGGACGAGGCATTGACAGATTTCGTCAGCCGTAGGGGCAAGGCAGACGGGCTGAAAGAGCTCCGCTGCGCATTTCTGTCCGGTACTTCGGTGGGCGGAATGGATTTGAGCGAGGTCTTCTGGCAGGAGCACCGCGATGACCTTACTGGCGGCGATGCGAGAAGTCTGAGCATGCATACGCCCGGGGATGTTACCTCGATGATGGCGCATTATCTGGAGTCCCGTGGGGTCAATATAGTTTTCAGTACGACCATAAGTACGGCGTGTTCTGCTGCCGGCAATGCTATTATGCTGGGAGCCAAGATGTTGCGCGAAGGATTGTGCGATGTGGCCATTGTGGGCGGCACGGATTCGCTTTGCCGTTTTACTATGAACGGGTTCAATTCGCTGCGTATTCTTGATCCGGAAATCTGCAGGCCGTTCGATGAGTCGCGTGCAGGGTTGAATCTTGGTGAGGGGGCAGGGTATCTTGTGCTTACTGCCGATTCTGAAGGCGCTGTCTGCAGGCTGACCGGCTGGGGCAATGCCAATGAGGCTTACCATCAGACGGCGAGTTCTCCGGAAGGTATTGGGCCGGGATTGTCAATGTCCGCCGCACTTGAGCAGGCAGGTCTGGATCCGTCCGACATTGACTTTGTCAATACGCACGGGACTGGTACTCAGGTCAATGACCTTGCGGAGAGCAATGCCATGCTGCGGGTTTTCGGTGGTGCTGTTCCACCGTTCAGTTCGCTCAAGGCCTATACTGGGCATACTCTTGCCGCTTCTGAGGGAATCGAGGCTGTGATGGTCTGCAAGTCGTTGGAACTGAATGATTTGTCGTTTATGGGCTCGTGCGGTTTCTCCTCTCCGATTCCGGAAACCGGTCTTGTGCCGTTTATGGGTTCTCTCCGTTATGCTTCTCCGATTTCGGAAACCGGTCTTGTGCCGTTTAGTGGTTCTCGCCGTTACGTTTCTCCGCTTTCGGAAACCGGTCTTGCACCGTTTGCGACTCGAGATGGTTCTATGCCACGGTTGCGCAACATATTGTCCTCGGCCTTCGGCTTCAGCGGCAACTGCGTCTCTCTCGTCTTTTCGGATATCATTGACACTCAATCTTCTAAAGCACTTTAGCCATGCTGTTTATTCCGCATAAATATTTATATATCAGCGGTACTTCATATGTCAGTGCTGATGAGCCTGATTATAAGGAAGTTATAACTGATGCGAATTCGAGGCGCAGAATGGGGCGGCTCCTGAAGATGGCTGTCTGGTGCGGGCTGAAATCGCTTGATGGTGTCCCTTCCGAGAGGGTGGCCGGAATAATCACCTCTACGGGTGCCGGCTTTATGAAGGATACCATCTCTTTCGGTTCCAGCATTTTCGACAGGGAGGAAACTCTGCTGAATCCGTCTCCTTTCATGCAGTCAACTTTCAATACTGCATCCGGTTACATTGCATTGATCCGAAAAATTCACGCCTATAACACGACTTATGTGCAACAGGCTGATGGTTTCGCTGCGTCTCTTGTCGATGCCGCAATGCTGCTCGATGATGCGGGTGAGGGGAATGTGGCATTGGTCGGTGCCTTTGATGAGGTAACGCCGGAGGTTGATGTAATAAGGCAACGACTCGGTTTATATAGAGTTGGGGACGGTTTCCTTCCGTTGGGAGAAGGCGCTGCTGCATTTCTGCTCAGTGCCGCGATGCCGACTGACGTTTCCGAGTCCTGCCCGGCAACTGAATCGTCCACAGGGCCGGGTGGTGGTGATGGTTCCGAGTCTGATTCCGTGCGGGGTGGCGATGAAGCCGGCTCTGAGTCTGCCTCTGAGCGAGATGGCGATGAAGCCGGTTCCGAGTCTGCCTCTGAACGGGGTGGGGAATCTGGCTCAGAGTCCTCTTGCGAACCTTTGCGTGAGTCTGAGTCTGCCTCCTGGCCGTGTGATGAATTCGGCTCCGAGTCTTCCTCTGAGCAGGGTGGTGATGCAAACTCCGAGTGCTCCACCGAATCTTTGCGGGAGTCCGAGTCTGCCTCTGAGCGGGGTGGTGATGAAGCCGGTTCTGTGTCTGCCTATGAGCACGGTGGGGAATCCGGCTCAGAGTCCTCTTCCGAACCACTGCACGAGTCTGGGGAAACCTCATCTAGCTCGCTGAACGGCACCAAAGACGGCAACGCAACTCTCCGATTCTGTGGTCTCGCGAATCTTTCAGACTTCCCGAAATGCGCAGAGAATCCGATCGCTGAACTGTTCGGAATCAATGCCGCTGTCAATGTCATAAGCTGCGCCGACCATGTCGAGTCTCTCGGAGCGTTCCGTTCACTGCTTCCGGTATTGCTCTGTAAACTCATTTCGGAGCAGAAGATTCCGGATGGTTATACGGCAATAGTGGATGATGTCAATGCTGATGGCGTTATCGTCTTGTTACATAAGTAGTTGGAATTGGTTTCGATATGTCTGTCATCACAATACTCTGCATGCTTGTCATTGTCCTTTCCATAATAGTCTTTATGGTCTGGGCTTCAGCCAGCATACGCTCAGGAGTATATGTGCGGGCATTCTGTCGTGAGAAAACAGACCGGAAAGTGGTTTATCTGACTTTCGATGACGGGCCGCATCCGCCTGAAACTGAACGTGTTCTGGATGTCCTCTGTGAACATGGCGCCAGAGCGACTTTCTTCTTGATCGGCTCCAAAGTCTCTGGTAATGAGGCGCTTCTGCGTCGTATGCTTGAAGAAGGGCATGCGCTCGGACTGCACACTTACAGCCATGCCGGCACTTTTCCGTTGTTGTCTTTCGATAAAATGCTGGCCGATGTCAATGAAGGGAAACGTGCAGTGGAAAGTGTCGCCGGCAAGAAGATTTCATTGTTCCGTCCTCCTTTCGGCGTGACGAATCCGACTATCGCTAAAGTGGTCCGGACTCTCGGTCTGCGTACTGTCGGCTGGGATGTAAGAAGCTTTGATACAATGTTTTGCAAGTCGTCAGAGCATTCTTGTAAGCAATCTGGATATTCTTGTAAACAGTCAGAACATTCTTGCAAGCAGTCTGGACATGACTGGTATGTCCCTGTTGTAGAACGGATTATGAAACAGGTGCGCCCCGGCTCGGTCATCCTCCTCCACGACAGACTCGATGGAGCAAGCGAGCTCCTCGCCCTCCTCTTGGACAGCCTGGCCGCCGCTGGCTATGACTTTACCTGCGCTTTGCCTAATACTCTGATTTCCTCTTCGGATTCATCGGAAACCAACCTTTCCTGACTCTCTCCCTCTGTTCGAAAATCTCCAATATGCTCCACAGGCAAGAGCACCCCACGACTCCAAGAATAGGGCTTGCTACGCTGTTCTCTACCAGAAGGCTTGCCGCGATGAAGGCCAGGCCTGCAAGTGCGAATGCCCACCAGCATTTCGTGCCGAAATAATACTCGCTCTTGATTACGAGCGGGTGAAAAAGTCCAATTACCAAAAATGTGATAACTGCTATGATTAAACCAGAGTAGTTCATTTGTCGTGTTCTGTCTGTTTGTCTGTTTGTCTGTTTGCCTATTTGACCGACTATCTGTATGACTGTTTGTCTGACTATCTACCTGACCATCCGTCTGTCTGTCGATCTGTCTGTTTGTCTGACTATCTATCTTTTTATCTATCAGACCATCCGTCTGTCTGCCACCTGCCTGTCTGTCGATCTGTCTGCCACCTGCCGCAGCATTCCATCCCTATTGTCCGCAGGGGTTTGGAAATAATTTCAGCCGCAAATATACGCAATCCCGCGTGATTTGCCAATCAGTCGTGGTGAAGGTTGCCAGTCACGTGTGCAGATCCGGCCTTTTTGCCCCCGTCATCCCTTTATTTCATTTTCACGGGTGCAAATCGTGGGTTTTTGCCCCCGTCGTTTGATTCACGTGTGCAGATCTGGCCCTTCTGCCCCCGTCGGCTTTCATGGATGTTGTCCCGAACAGCGGCAAGGGCCCGCTCTGCTCAGGGTGCTTCGCAATTCGCCGCGGGCTATGCCGCAGTTCGGCTTACTCATCATTGTGATGTTCGCCATGTACTTCATTAAGACAAGGTAAGTTACCGCGCGCCTGTGCCTGCGGGGGGCCCGAGATTCTCGTGTGCAAATCTGGCACTTTTGCCCCCGTCGTCCTTTCATTTCATTGTCACGGGTGCAGATCGTGGGTTTCTGCCCCCGTCGTTTGATTCTCGTGTGCAAAATCACACCTTTCGCCCCCGTCGGTCTTCATGGATGTTGTCCCGAACTGCGGCAAGAGCCCGCTCAGCTCAGGGTGCTTCGCAAGCGGAATTCCTCAGGGAAGGCATCTTC
>HF996012.1 GCA_000432515.1 Bacteroides sp. CAG:545 | reverse complement strand
CCTTATAAACAAAGAAGCTGACCTTTTGGGTCAGCCTCATCTCAATGACGAAGGAACTCAGCAACTTGATGTGGTAGTGCTTCCTGAAACAGCAAAAAAAGGAAAGTTCTTTTCTTCACTCGTCTGGAAATCTGATGACGAGAACATAGCGAGTGTCGATGAGAATGGTCTTGTGACCGGCAATATGAGGGGCAATACCAGAATTACTGCATCTACACCTGACGGCTCATTGATGGCGAGTTGTGATGTTGTGGTGCAACTTGTTCTTACAGATGAAAAAGATATCACTAAATACTTTGAGAAAAATTTTGCCTTGGCGTTGAACTTTGAAAACAAGATCAAGGATGCAAGCAAAATCACTTATGGTGAAGTAAAGGAAATCAAAGGATTCGACGTGCCGAATGTATATCACGAAAAAATCATCTCTGCTTCAGGACTGGAATTTTTAGAAAATATAGAAACCTTGGACCTTAGCGGTTGTGTAAATATGGAGTCGGTGAAGTTTGGCACACACGGGAAATTGAAAAAGTTAGTTGCTAAAGGCTGCCAGCTGACATCCATCGATTTACGAGGCTGCCCTGCTTTGGAAAACATTGATTTGTCCGGCAACAAATTGAAGTCTTTTGATGCAAGCGGTTTCCCGAAGTTGTATTACCTGGCGATAAATGACAATGAGCTTGAAGACATCAACCTTAATAGTTGTGCATTATTGAATTATCTATTTATACACGACAATAAGTTGAAAAGTATTGATATGTCTTCAATTAAACTATTGAACGACAATAATTTCAACTATCTGTATAATCCTGGTGAGAACGGGGAGTTCAAGATAATCAATAAAAATGAAACTTCGCGTCTGGTAAGTTGGACAATGGTTGCCGGCGACGAGAAAAGCCGTGTATGGGCGTACAATTATTCTGACAAAGCTCCTAAAATCAAGGTTCAGACAGATAAAGTCTCTACAACAAATGATGTTCCGGTGACTCTATCTGTGGAGTTGGAGTCACAGTCGGCAAATGTTGAGTATTATTGGTGGCACTGCCGAGAGGCAAAGAATACGGATACAGGTCAGCTTGTGTATCAGATATACAGTAAGATTGAGGACAAGTTCGACACTGATGGTGGAGGGAACAAGACGATTATCAGTGGCTCAAAAACCGGATCGATTACATTTACAATAGCCGGGCTTCACTATAAGAAGGGGGATGAGCTGTATATGTTAGTTGTCTATGACAAGGATGCTGCGACCATTACATATAGTAAACCTATGACTATAACATATAAGTAGATTATTGGGGCCGGGAAAAACCCTTCTGACGTGCGTAAAAACGGCTGATTTACTCACGATAACACAGTTTTCGGACATGACGTGCGCGAAAAACGTTTTATCGCGCACGTCATCCATGAAATAAATCGTAAATTTGATTAAAGAAACAAGATTGACAACTGGAATATGTCTGAAAATAAGGTAAAGATACTTTTCGTATGCCTGGGGAATATATGCAGAAGCCCGATGGCGGAGATGATAATGAAGAAAATGGTGAAGGATGCGCGGCGTGAGGAGGAATTCGAGATAAGTTCGGCGGCTACTTCGGATGAAGTCATAGGGTATGATATTTATCCTCCGGCGAAGGAATGTCTCAGAAAACATGACATCCCGTTTCAGAAAAGAGGTGCACGGCAGGTGACTGATGAGGACTATTCATATTATGACCACATCTTCGTCATGGACTGGGCGAACCTAAGGGACATGAAACGACGATTCGGCGATGAAAAAGGCAAAATCCAGATGCTCATGTCATTGGCCGGAGAGGAACGCGAAATTCCG
>HF996011.1 GCA_000432515.1 Bacteroides sp. CAG:545 | reverse complement strand
GACAGGTCATCAGATGCCGGGCCGGAGTTGGCGGGCAGGGGAAGCCACTGCGGTGATGGAAAGCCACGCAGAGATGGCACGTGCGGCAGCAAGAAGCCCCCGCGAGGACCAGGCCCTCAGCCTTGTTTTTTATTGGGACTCTGTCCCAAACCCTGACGCTCCGCGCGGCCTTTTCGTCCTCCACGTATTTGCTGCCGCAAATACCCGGACCCGGTCGGTCGTCTGATGACGACTTGTAGCGCAACCTGCAAATAACTGAATATCAAGCATTTAACCAAAATCAGAGTTGGATTTTTGGCAACTCTGAAAACGTCTAAAATGCTAATACATAGCCGATTACGCGCTGCGCATCGTGTTCAACATCGGTAAACTTTTTCAGGACTAGACAGAAAAAACAAGGCCGACCGGGGAAAATGGTCGACCTTGAAATTGTTTAAGCCCGGTAGCCAAAAAGACTGGCCCGAAGCCGTATGACGTATTCTGATTAGAATCTTTCGAACTTCACTGAAGGGAGTTTGGCAACACCGATGTTAGATTTGCGGGCGAAATCAGCCACCTTCACTGAGTATGGACTTGCTGAAGACGTGCCGAGTTTACCGACTGACGCACTGATACTGATAGTGCATTTACCGGAGATAGCGAAGCCGTTGCCATCTTTGAAATTGAATGTTACATCATATTTCTCACCTGATTTAGCGAACACTACTGAACCAGAATGAGGAACAGCATACGCGGTAACACCCTTAGATGTGTTATGATAGTAGATTGTCGGAATCAGTCTGACCCTACCGTCATCTGTATCTTTCAATGCACCAGGAATAAAAGTATTCGGTACAAGATCAGCATTATCAGCTATACAAGGATATGTTCCTGAAAGATCAAGTGTAGTAAGATCCGCATAATCAGTATAAACACCAAGAGCAAGAACATCCTGGCCATCAGAAGTAGGACCTGTAAAATCAACCAGGGCCAATGCACATTCTTTTACTTTTTCCAGCTCATATATTGTTGCCGTCGCACTTGTAAATACAGGATTTATGTCACTTTCCAATGTAGAATCAGCAGCCTTGCTGTAGTCCGCAAAGAAAACCTTGTCACTCTCAAACACTCCACTCATTGTGGATTTGTCATCAAATGTCACATTGTAGGAAACTTTAACAGTACCGTTCGACTGGAATTCAGATACAGTAAGCTCAGCGGAAACGACCGCCTTCTCATCTGTATTGCTTTCAGAAATCATATTGGCATAATATGAATTCGCGATATTGATAGTATATTCCTTATCGGTTTTGCTTGTCTTGTATGAATGACCGAGAACTGACTTGCAAGCAGTCTCGTAGTTATCACTGAAAGGCACACTGGTAACAAGTTCAACGACCTTCAGAGGATAACTCTGGAATTTACCGGTGGTCTCATTAGGAACCTGATTGAACAGGCAGACAGCAACATTAGCAAGTTTTCCGCCAGTGTTAAGGCCGTCACCATAGTAAGCGAACATAACGCTCTTCACTTCATAGCCGGAGCCGCTGACAGAAGAGCCTGAGCCTTCGTTCTGAAGAACTGAAACTACAACCGGACTTACGCCTGGAGCCTCAAAAGTAATGGAAGAAGTTCTCATTTCAGCCGTATTGTTCGCTTCAGCGGAAACTACTACAAATGAGTCACCGGTTCCTGACTGAGGAGTTACCTTTACCCAAGAATCAGCAGCTGTGGCAATCCATGACACGCCGTTTGCTGAAACTGAAATTTTCTGAGAGCCGCCTTCACCATCGAGAATGACTGACCTGTCAGAAACTGAAAGTGATTTGTCATTACTGCTTGAAGGATCGCATCCTACTGCCGCAGTAACGAAGAGTCCGGCCGCAACTGCATAGGCTGCCGCACGGAGAGTGTTAAAAATAGAAAGTTTCATTATCTAATTATTAAGTAATTAACCATCAAACAACCTGCTAATATATGAATATTTTTCTAAATTCAATACATTTTAGAGCACAAAAAAAAGAGAGAGGCCGACAGCATCATAGCCGCAGGTCTCTCTCGTGTCGGATTCCAGACGCGTACTACTCGTCTCCCGGATGAATCGCGCCCATAGGGCAAACACCGGCGCAAGTGCCGCAATCAAGGCAAAGGTTCGGATCAATGTGATAAACATCGCCTTCTACAATAGCACCTGCAGGGCACTCGCTGATGCAAGTACCACAAGCTACGCACTCTGATTCAGAAATTTTGTAAGCCATAATATTAAAATTCTTTTGGTTGTTGCTTTTATACGAATGCAAATGTATGTGAAATCTGTCAAATAATCAATAGTGGTTAGATTTTTGCAGGAACTTAAGCCGCAATGATGAAGATTTACAAATATCTGGCTGCGACTATCACCGCAGCCTTATTTTCGGCGGCTCTATACGCTCAGGTGAAAACTGACGGCAAAACCACTGAATATGACGGGATTGTGCGTTTCGACAAGACCATACACGACTTTGGCGACCTCACTGTAGGACAGGGAGAGCAGAGCTGCACGTTCACTGTGACCAACATATCCGCCAAACCGGCAGTCATATACAATGTAGTAAGCAGTTGCGGCTGCACCAGGGTAAGATGGACACGCGAACCGGTTCTGCCAGGAAAGACAGGCACCATTTCAGCCACCTATACCAATGACGAAGGCCCCTACCCATTCGACAAGACATTGACAGTATATATTTCGGGAATAAAGAAGCCGGTGATACTCAGACTCCGAGGGATAGTCCACGCCAAGAAACTGTCGCTCAATGAATTATATCCTGAAAGAAGAGGAGCATTGGCCCTGCGCAAATCCTCTTTCCAGCTGGGAAACCTGTCACAGGGCGGACAGAAAAGCGACGGAGTGACTGTGGCCAATGTCGGCAACTCCCCTGTCAGGATTTCATTTACGAAAGTGTCGCCGGGACTTTCAGTCTCCGTTTCGCCGAACCCGATACCGGCCGGAGCCACTGCTAAAATGACATACATCGTCACGGCAGACAGGTCAAGGTGGGGCAGAAACACTTATTTCGCAACTCCTGTAGTGAATGGTCAGCCACATAAAGCATTGAGCATAAAGGCTTTCACGAAGGAAGACTTCTCTTCTTGGACAGCCGAGGAACAGGAAAACGGAGCCCAGCCGATATTTGACGCGAGCACTTACCATTTCGGAAAAGTCCGCAAAGGCACTGCTGTCACAGCAACATTCTCCTACAAGAATATGGGTGGCAGCGGTTTTCACATCTACAAATGCGATGCGGAAAACAACAGCGTGAAAGTGCCGGCAGAGTTCATTGACACCCCCTCCGGCGGGAAAAATTCTTTCAAATGCACACTTGACACGGGCAATCTCCCTGTCGGGGACAATGAAACAGCTATAATTCTGACGACCAATTCACCGCTCAGGCCTGTCATAAGCCTCTATATCGCGGGAACCATTTACCAGTAAACCTATGTTCATCTTACCTTTACACATCCACGGAGAACTTCCCCACACGCCACACGATATACCTGACGCACTCATAGATGCGTTCAAGGAAAGTATAGAAATCTGCGGTCTCGTGATACTGATGATGACATTGATAGAAATTTTCAATGTCTGCACTCAGGGAAAAATGTTTCGCAGTCTCGAGAAGCACAAAGGCAGACAGATCGTGACTTCTGCGGCCCTCGGTCTCATACCGGGATGCCTCGGCGGATTTGCAGGCGTATCGCTCTACTCTCACAGAATGATAGGATTCGGCGCGCTGCTGGCCACGCTGATAGCCACTACCGGCGACGAAGCATTCATAATGCTGGCGAAATTTCCAGGCACTGCGCTGATGATGATGTGCGGGCTTTTCGTTCTCGGAATCGGCATAGGCGCATTGACAGAAATCATTGTCGGGTCAATGCAGAAGAAGGGCAAGATGATGAACATCGGCGCTGACAGGAGCCGTGACGACAATTACGAGATCCATTCCTGCGACTGCGGCCATCATCACGACGGGGAGAAGTACAGCCATCACGGGGAGGACAGCCTCGATGACGTGAACTGCTGCCATCACCATAACGAGGACGGCCACGATGACGTGGACTGCTGCCATCACCATAACGAGGACAGCCACGATGACGAGAAATGCGGCCATCATCACAAAGAGGGCGAAGAGCACGGCAATCATGCCCACAACCTGCACCACTTCCTGAAAGAGCACGTATGGAAGCACGTGATAAAGAAGCATTTGCCTACGATTTTCGCATGGACATTCGGCGTACTCGCGGTATTCGGGATATTGTCCATCTATGTCGACATCGAGACTTGGATCAAGGGTAACATCTGGCTTATGCTTGTGATTGCGGTCGCTGCCGGACTGATTCCGGAGTCGGGCCCGCACCTTGTTTTCGTGTCAATGTTCGCCGCAGGGATTCTTCCGTTCCCGGTCCTGCTCGCCAACTGCATTTCCCAGGACGGGCACGCTTGCCTGCCGCTGATTGCCGAGAACAAACGCAGCTGGCTGACTGTCAAGCTTATAAAAACAGTCATTGCCGCAGCAGTCGGAGCGATAGCCATACTGATATACCTATAATTATTATACTATGTACAAGTACACGAAAGCTGAAGACAGATATTTTCTCAGCATTGACAATCATTGTGAAGTTGCTGCAGCATTGACCGAATTCTGCAGGAAAGAGAACATCCTGGCGGGAGAGATTTACGGTCTCGGAGCCGTGAATGATGTGGTTCTGCGTTTTCTGAACCCTGCCACCAAGAAATATGTGGACATGGAGTTCAAGGAGCAGATGGAAATGGCAAATCTTACCGGAAACATCTCCGAGAAGGACGGCAATGTGTATCTGCATCTTCACGCAACGTTCGGACGCTCAGACTGTTCCGCCATCTGCGGGCATCTTTTTTCCGCAGTCATAAGCGGGGCATGTGAACTGGTCGTGATACCTTCAAAGGCTCATCTCGGCAGAAAATTTTCCGAAGAGACAGGGTTGAACATGTACGAATTATAACGGAAAAACCGTAAATTAGAGGATTCGATTTTATTTCGTTACAAATTATTACACACAATAATAACATGAACAGAATCACTACACTAATTATTGCGACAGCATTGACCTTACCGCTGTCGGCAGCAGCTCAGAACTGGGCTCCGGCAGGCGAAAACATCCGTACAACCTGGTCAGAGCAGGTTTCGCCTGAATCCTGCCATCCGGAATACCCGAGACCGCAGATGGTCAGAGGCGACTGGAAATCATTGAACGGACTGTGGAACTATGCCGTCACCAAATGCGGAGAGCCTCAGCCGGCAGAAAACGACGGCCAGATACTCGTGCCGTTTGCCATCGAGTCATCATTGTCAGGAGTCGGAAGAATCCTTCAGCCAAATGAGAACCTGTGGTACAGCACCACGTTCCAGGCCAAGGCCCAGAAAGGGATGAGGACGATGCTCAACTTCGACGCTGTAGATTGGAAAGCAGATGTTTATGTCAATGATATATTCCTCGGAACGCACACGGGAGGATTTACGGAATTCTCGTTCGACATCACCCCATACCTCAATGCGAAAGGCGAGCAGAAGCTCGTGGTGAAAGTCGCAGACAGCAGCGACAAGTCATTCCAGCCGAGGGGCAAGCAGGTGCTTTCGCCTAAAGGAATCTGGTACACTCCGGTTTCCGGAATATGGCAGAGCGTATGGCTGGAGACAGTGCCGGAAACACGATTCCTGAGCTATGAAGCCGTAGCCGACATTGACACGAAATCATTGACAGTCAAGACATTGACAAAAGGAACAGCCGAAGGCGACATCATATTGGCAGAAGTGCTGGAGGGCGGCGTCGGATACTCTCCTGAGAAGCCGGCCGAAAAGGTCATCGCAAGTGCTAAAGCAGCTGAAGGCAAGGCGGTTACAGTCACATTGCCGGAAGTAAAGACCTGGTCTCCTGATTCCCCGTACCTTTATGGACTGCGCCTTTCAGTAATTCGTGGCGGCAAGGTTCTGGACCGGGTGGAAGGCTATGCGGCAATGAGGGAAATTTCCGTAGTCACTGACTCGCACAACTACAAGAGAATGGCATTGAACGGAAAACCTCTGTTCCAGTTCGGCCCGCTCGACCAGGGCTGGTGGCCTGACGGACTCTACACAGCTCCGACCGACGAAGCATTGAGATACGACATCGTCAAGACTAAAGAACTGGGCTTCAATATGATACGCAAGCA
Source organism: Bacteroides sp. CAG:545 (assembly GCA_000432515.1). GTDB lineage: Bacteria > Bacteroidota > Bacteroidia > Bacteroidales > UBA932 > Cryptobacteroides. Next base: position 2,648 of record HF996011.1, on the reverse strand, counting down.
CATCAAGATAGAGCCTGCAAGATGGTACTTCCACTGCGACCAGCTCGGAATGATGGTATGGCAGGATATGCCGAGTATCGCAGACAACACCACCAACAAGTGGGTTTACGACAATTGGGACGAGGGCACAGACACTCCTGTACCTGACGAATGGAAGAAGAACTACTATAAGGAGTGGACCGAGATCATCGGAGCCAGACGCTGCTTCCCTTGTATAGTCGTATGGGTTCCGTTCAATGAGGCATGGGGACAGTTCGACACGGAGAAAGTCGCTGAATACACCAAGGAACTCGACCCTACCAGACTTGTTAACTCGGCTTCAGGCGGAAACCACAGAAAATGCGGCGACATTCTCGACGAGCACAGATATCCGGGTCCTAAACAGCGTTTCTTCGACAGCAATTACGTTACTGTACTCGGAGAATACGGCGGAATCGGTCTGCCTCTCGAGGGCCATCTGTGGCAGAAAGACCGCAACTGGGGCTATGTACAGTACAAGAACTCAGATGAGGTTACAGATGTTTACGTGGAATATGCGCGCGACCTGGAAGAAATGGTCAGAAGCGGTTTCAGCGCAGCAGTCTATACACAGACCACTGACGTGGAAGGCGAGGTGAACGGCTTTATGACTTACGACCGCAAAGTCCTGAAAATGGATGAGGCGAGAGTAAGGAAAGCCAACCTTTCAGTAATCGAATCCATGGAAAAGTAACTTTTCCTTACAAACAGACAAAATATGATAAAGTTGCAGACCCCGGTGGATATTCCGGAAAGCAAGATAAAAAACAGTTTCGATGACAGCATCCTGCTGCTCGGCAGTTGTTTTTCCGACAATATCGGCCTCATAATGAAGAACATGGGGTTCCGGGCCTGCACCAATCCTTTTGGAACATTGTACAATCCGGTTTCCGTCTGCAATGCAGTTCGGAGGCTGGATTCTGCTGTTCCGTTCGGCGAAGACGAGTGCGTTCAGATGGGCGCCGGATCGCAGCTTGTCTGTTCATTCAGCCACCACACCGCGGCCGCAAGGGCGACAAGCGCAGAGTTTCTTGTCAATGCAAATGAATCACTTGCCAAGGCATCAGCCTTCTTCCGCGAGGCTTCCACGATAATCATCACGCTCGGCACAGTCTGGACCTTCCGGTTCAATGCCACAGGCGAGATCGTGTCCAATTGCCTTAAACGGGATGCCAAAGAATTCACCCGAGAAAGGCTTTCGCTGAAGACCTGTTCGGTACTGCTCAATTCTCTTGTCGGGAAGTACCCGCAGAAGCGTTTCATATTCACTGTCAGCCCCATACGGCATCTCAAAGACGGCGCGCACGACAACCAGATCAGCAAAAGCACCCTGCTTATGGCCGTGGAATCGGTAGTTGAGAATCATCCGGACCAATGCGCGTACTTCCCTGCTTATGAGATCATGATGGACGAGCTGAGGGACTACCGTTTCTATGCAGAAGACATGGTGCACCCGTCCCAGCAGGCCGTAAACTATATATGGGAAAGATTCTGCGATTTCGCATTGCCCGAAACTGAACGGGCAACACTGGAAAAGAACAGGAAAGCATTTCTGCAATCGCAGCATAGAATCATTACGAAACCGCAAAATATTGACAAATAGATGTTTACAGTTATCGGCTGCATGTTCGGAGGCATTGCCTTCGGATGGCTCCTGAGAAAACGGGACTGTCAATGGATTTCCAAGGCGACGACCTTGCTCATATGGATTCTGCTGTTCCTGCTCGGCGTGGAAGTCGGCGGTAACAAGAAGATCATATCCGCATTGCCCTCACTCGGACTGGATGCAGTCGTGATTGCGACGCTCTGCACTGCAGGAAGCTGCGTTTTCGCATGGATTCTGTGGCAATATATAAGCAGGAGGAAATCGAGATGAAAGGCAGCCTTGTCATTATCAGTTTCTTCATCATCGGCATTGCCGCAGGACTGTCCGGCCTGATACCCTCAGGCCTATCTGAGGGCAATCTTACGTTCTATGCCCTCTGTGCCCTGCTTTTCTGCGTGGGTGCAGGAGTGGGAAGCGACAACAGTTTCATATCCAAGTTCAAGACTCTGGACCTGAGGATGTCGCTGCTTCCGGTCGGCACGCTTCTCGGCACATTGGCAGGAGCACTTGCCTCTGCTCTCCTGTTGCACGGACGCAGTGCAACAGACTGTCTGGCAGTAGGTTCCGGTTTCGGTTATTATTCATTGTCCAGTATCTTCATTACAGAATACAAGGGAGCGGAACTCGGTACCATCGCATTGCTCTCGAACATTGTCCGGGAGATGTTCACATTGCTCCTGTCGCCGCTGCTGGTAAAAGTGGCAGGGCCATTGGCTCCGATCGCCGCAGGCGGAGTGACTTCGATGGACACGACATTGCCTATCATCATGGACTCATCCGGCAGGCAATATGCTGTGGTTTCGCTGTTCCACGGCTTTGTGCTCGAGTTTTCAATACCTTTCATCGTCACTTTCTGGTGCACCCTGTAGAGGTCTCAAAAGTCTGAAAATCCAAGTTGTAGCGGGAAACTTGACTTTATTTCCTATCTTTGTGGTAGCAACACAGAACTCCCGCTACATCATGAAAGAAGACCAGATACTCATAGAGCAGCTGAATGAGGCTGACCCAAAAGGGTTGGTCTCTT
>HF996010.1:29890-49115 GCA_000432515.1 Bacteroides sp. CAG:545 | reverse complement strand
AAGTAGGAAGAAAACTACTTCGTTTTCCTCCTACTCGATTCTGCTTTTAGTAATCAGTTGGCCGAGATTTTCGAGGATAGATTTCCTTTCGAAGAAGGAGTGTACTGGACGTACACGACTGATGAGAAAAGGAATATAGACCGAAAAGACTACCAGAGGAAATTGTTGAACGGATACCGTCCTGCATGAATCTCAGCTACCATCTTGTATATGTCGTTCCTGAGTTTGTCAATGCCGATTTTCTCTTTGGCAGATATGAAGATGCAAGGGGTCTTTTCCTTTGCTATCCAGCTGTTCTTCAACTCTTCCAGGCTCCTGTTGTTTTTACCCTTCGGCTCAAGTGAAAACTCGTCATACTCTTCATATGTATATGCATCTACCTTATTGAATATCACGTATATAGGTTTGTTGTCAGCGTTGATGTCCCTAAGTGTGTTTTCCACCACTTCCATCTGCTCCTCAAAACCCGGGTGAGATATATCCACTACGTGAATAAGAATGTCTGCTTCTCTGACTTCATCAAGTGTACTCTTGAATGCTTCTATCAGCTGTGTAGGCAGTTTTCTTATAAAACCTACAGTATCGCTGAGCAGGAATGGAACGTTTTCCAGAACCACTTTTCTGACCGTAGTGTCAAGCGTGGCAAACAGTTTGTTTTCTGCAAAAACGTCGCTTTTGGACAGCAGATTCATCAATGTACTCTTTCCTACATTTGTGTATCCTACCAGTGCCAAACGTACGAGCTGACCTCTGTTTCCGCGCTGTGTGGCCATCTGTTTGTCCACTTTTTTCAATTGCTCTTTCAGCTTGGAAATTCTCTCCTTCACGATACGCCTGTCTATCTCGATCTGAGTTTCACCCATACCGCCTCGCGTACCCATACCACCTCTCTGTCTCTCAAGGTGTGTCCACATGCCGGCCAATCTCGGCAGCATATAGTTGTATTTGGCCAGTTCGACTTGAGTCTTTGCGTATGCAGTTTTGGCTCTTTGCGCGAAGATTTCAAGAATAAGGCTTGTGCGGTCAATGACACTGCTTGTCTTTATTATCTTTTCAATGTTCCGCTGCTGGGTACCTGACAGTTCATCATCGAAAATGACATATTTTATATCATTCTGCTCGCAGTAATCAGCTATTTCCTGGAGTTTTCCGCTTCTGATATATGTGGCATTGTCCGGTCTGTCAAGTCTCTGGACGAATTTCTTGTCCCTCGTCGCTCCTGCTGTCTCAGCAAGAAACTCGAGTTCATCAAGGTATTCCATTACCTTGCTTTCTTCGTCATTGCTTGTGATAATACCTACGAAAACCGCTTTTTCTACGTTTTCTGTCATATTTTTTTTAGATTATTCACTTTCAAAAAATAAGGCCATCCTTAATATTAGGGACAGCCTTATTCTTATTATGTGTTGTTAGTTTTTATCTCAACTGGAATATAACAGGGAAGGTATATGTAACCTTGACTGCACGGTCTCTCTGCTTTCCCGGTTTCCATTTAGGAGAACTTGAAACGACTCTCACTGCTTCCTTGTCAAGTGAAGAATCGACTCCACGGAGTACCTTTACATTCGATACTGTACCGTCAGCATTTACAGTGAACTGCAGTGTTACTCTACCCTGTACACCATTTTCCTTAGCGATTTCCGGATACACGAGCTTGGAGTTCACCCATTTTGAGAATTCATTCGCATCGCCACCGTTGAATGAAGGTTTTTCCTCTACCAACTGGAATGGAATGGCTTCTTCTTCCACTGTTTCCTCTTCCGGTGCACTTTCGATATAGTCCATAATCTCTACGCCTGAGTTTGCGTCATCCTCGAGGTTCTGGAACATATTGTCATCCACTTTGATATTATCATCGACAACATCAATCTGGTCTGACAAAATAGGAATCTTAGGTGCTGCCTCTGGTGGTGGAGGTGTTTCCTGAGTAATAGGAACCATATCCTCTACTTCGACATTCGCTACTTCAGTCTCGAGCGTTGCAACCTCTTTTTCGGTTGAAGACCAGTTAAATGCGAAGTAAATAGCAATCAAGGCAACCACAAAGCCTATCTCTGTGGAGAGAAGTCTCTTATTTTCAAGACTTGCCTTTTCTGATTTTTTAACTTCCATATCAATGTGTTTTTTTATTTTCCATTCGTGTCGTAAAGTTATAAATAATTCTTTTTCAAATCAAATTTTTTCTTTCTATTTCCTTTTCTTCGGCCCTTTTTAGTAGATTTGCGACAAATTTCAATGATATGGTTTCTTATTATTTTCAGGATGTGGATTTCAAGTTCAACCATAGGCGGTTGAACAATGCCTGGCTTAAGCTTGTTGCAGAGAGTGAAGTGAAGAAATTGGGTGCTGTGAACATCATATTCTGTTCCGATGCCTATATCCTCGATGTCAATATGAAGTATCTTCAGCATGATTACTTCACTGACATCATTACGTTCGACTATTGTGAGAAGAATATTCTTTCCGGTGATCTGTTCATCAGCGTGGACTCTGTCAGAGAAAATGCTTTTTTCTACAATACTGAATTCGAGGATGAACTCAACAGAGTCATTGTCCACGGACTTCTTCATCTTATCGGATATGATGACCATACTGAGGAAGATCAGAAGATAATGAGGGAAAAGGAAAATTATTATCTCGATTTAAGAAATCATATCGAACATTAGTACTATGGTCAATGATTTTGATATAATTGTAGTAGGGGGAGGACATGCCGGATGTGAAGCGGCTATGGCTGCTGCCAATATGGGTTCTTCTGTTCTTCTGGTAACATCTGATTTTACTGGCTTGGCGAAGATGTCTTGTAACCCTGCAATCGGAGGAATTGCCAAAGGTCAGATAGTTCGTGAAATAGATGCTCTTGGCGGTTACACAGGAATCGTCACAGATGCTTCCACTCTCCAGTTCAGGATGCTTAACAGGTCTAAAGGACCGGCAATGTGGAGTCCGAGGGCTCAATGTGATAAAATCAAATTTTCTCTATACTGGAGAAAAATTCTTGAAAGTAATTGTAAATTAACACTTTACATTGATTCTGCGACTTCTTTACTCTTTGAAAATGAAAAAATTGCAGGCGTTTGTACATCCACCGGACTTATTTTTCACTCTCGCGCGGTGATTTTGACGACAGGCACCTTTCTCAATGGAAAAATTTTCATTGGCAGAAATTCTTTTCCAGGAGGCAGGATAGGGGAGTCTCCTTCGACTGGTCTTACCGAACAGCTTGTCTCTTACGGTGTTCAGACTGCCCGCATGAAAACTGGCACCCCACCGAGAATTGATATCCGTTCAGTAGATCTCTCCAAATCTCTTTATCAATATGGAGATGCTGATCCGGAGAAGTTCTCTTATCTTCCGTTCTTGTCTTCTGCCCAGAACGGTAATGAGCAAATGCCTTGTTTTATATACCATACTAATACAGTAGTACACGATATATTGAAATCCGGTTTTGGTGATTCTCCTCTCTTTACCGGTCTTATTCATGGCAAAGGTCCGAGGTATTGTCCAAGCATAGAAGACAAGTTGCGTACTTTCTCCGATAAGGATTCTCATCAGCTTTTTCTCGAACCAGAGGGACGTTCTACCAATGAATATTATCTTCAGGGTTTCTCGTCTTCATTGCCGATTGATATTCAGTTGAAGGCTCTCAAGGCAATCAATGGTTTTGAGAATGTAAGAATATTCAGGCCTGCTTATGCTGTCGAGTATGACTATTTCGACCCGTTGCAGTTGAAATCTACACTTGAATTGAAGTCTATTCCTGGTCTTTTCTTTGCAGGACAGATCAATGGTACTACCGGTTATGAGGAAGCGGCTGCTCAAGGTTTGATGGCCGGTATCAATGCTTCATTACTTGTTCAGGACAAGGAACCGTTTATACTTAACAGGGATGAATCTTATATTGGTGTTCTCATCGATGATTTGATTACTAAAGGAGTTGACGAGCCTTATAGAATGTTCACTTCTCGTGCCGAGTATAGAATTCTTCTCAGGCAGGACAATGCTGATTTCAGACTTACTTTCAAGTCACATGGAATCGGTCTTGCTGATGAATTCAGATATTCTTATACTTCACGTAAATATGATAGAATTCAGCAGTTCGTTGATTTTTCTGATTCTAATAATATTACTGCGGTTCAGGCAAATGATTATCTTCAGTCAATAGGGGAGACTCCTATCAAGGAGAGTAAACTTATTACCGATATTGTTTCTCGTCCAGAAGTAAAGTATGCCTCTATTATTAAAAATGTTCCACGTGGAACAAAATTATTAAATGAATTGAATGGAGATATTGAGTTGATTCCTGATTCTACTCCATACTCATTTGGTGAAGTAGATTCAAATAAGTTTACCTCCTTATATGATGCTTATCAGATATTGTCTTTTAATCAGTCAATGCCTATTTCGGATGATACCTTAACTGACTATAGAACTAAGGTATTTGAAAATTATTCTCGAGAGATATTGGACAATGCTGAGATTCTTCTGAAATATAGAGGTTATATAGTAAGGGAAAAACAACTTGCTGATAAGATTTCTCATCTTGAAAGTCTGATCATTCCTGATGGATATGACTATGATAAAATTTCTGGTCTTTCTATTGAATGTAGGCAAAAACTGAAGAGATATCTTCCTCGCACTATCGGCCAGGCTTCCAGAATTTCTGGCGTTTCGCCTTCTGATATTTCTATTCTTCTGATTCATTTTGGCAGGTAATACTACTGATTTAAGATATTATTCTGTTTCTTCAATAAGATATGAAGTATTGAAAAATCAATTCGTATTATAGGTATAAAGTAAAAGCGAATGTAAGTGTTCCACATAGAACATATAAATTCGCTTTTCTAATTCTATCTGCGACAGATAGGGGAGGCTGCTACAGTCGTTTCAATGCTTCCCTGATGATAGTTTCTATTGAAGCCTGTGGCTCTGATTTCAGTATAGAAGGTAAAATCTTGCTGATGTTGGCCTTGGTAAATCCAAGATTAAGAAGAGCTGTAGTAGCCTCGTCGATATTGTTGTTGCTTTCCTGAATGGTAAGATTGGCCTTATCGACTCCGCCGCCTTTGATGATTTTGTCTTTCAGATCGAGAATAAGGCGTTGAGCTGTTTTTAGTCCGATTCCCTTTATACTTTTAATTTTGGCTACATCTTCTCCCATGATGGCATTTCTGATTTCTTCATCTGAAAGAGAAGAAAGCATCATCCTGGCAGATGCCACACCGACGCCGGAAACACTGATGAGAAGTTTGAACAGTTCTCTTTCGTCTTTGGTAGCGAATCCGTAAAACTGCTCGTCATCTTCTCTGATATAGTGATAGATGAAAATTTTAGCCTCCGAGCAGTCTTTCAGAATATCGTAAGTCTGCAAAGAAATCATAATGCTGTAGCCTATGCCGCAACATTCCACAATCACTTCAGTAGGGAAAATTTCAGAAATATTTCCTTTGATGTAGTCGTACATATTAGAATCAATATTATTACTTTACTTGCAAATTTAGTAAATTTGCAGATTGAATTATACAATAACAGGCCGATTATGATTTCTGTAAATGAAATACGTCAGATGTTTCCGTTGCTTTCCCGTCAGATTTATGGAAAGCAATTGATTTATTTTGACAATGCCGCCACATCCCAGCGACCTCAGTCCGTATTGGATTTGTGGAATAGACTTTCCACTCAGTCCAATGCCAATATACATCGCGGAATACATAGACTGTCAGAAGAAGCAACAGCTGAATATGAAAATACTCGAGATTATGTCAGGCAGTTTCTCAATGCACAGCATCGCGAGGAGATAGTATTTACGTCAGGTACTACTGCTGCTATAAATCTCGTGGCATTTTCTTTCGGTGAGGCTTTTGTGGGAGAAGGGGATGAAGTCATAGTTTCTGAAGTGGAACATCATTCGGATATAGTTCCGTGGCAGATGATGTGCCAGAGAAAGAAAGCTGTGCTGAAGGTATTGAAGGTGGATGATTCTGGCCATCTGATGGTCGATTCATTGAACTCCCTGATAACAGAGCGGACTAAAATTGTCGCTGTCACTCAGATTTCCAATGTGCTCGGAATTGTCAATCCCATTGACAGAATTGTCGAAATCTGTCATTCAAAAGGTGTTCCGGTGTTGGTCGACGGGGCGCAGGGAATAGTTCATCATGGGATGGATGTCACTAAGACTGACTGCGATTTTTATGCGTTTTCAGGTCATAAAATCTATGCGGCGACAGGTGTAGGCGTTCTCTACGGCAAGAAGAAATGGCTCGACAAGATGCCACCTTACATGGGTGGCGGAGAGATGATAGCCACTGTCAAATTCAGCGGTACGACTTATGCTCCGCTCCCTGAAAAGTTCGAGGCTGGAACCCAGAATTTCACAGGAGTTCCAACACTCAGACCTGCAATAGAGATGGCATTGATGATGAGGGATGAATCATTGACCAAGTACTGTGACGGGGTGAAGGAATACCTGATGGAAGAGTTGTTGAAGGATGAGAGGATTACATTGTACGGAGTACCTTCATCAATGGAAGAGAAGATTCCTCTGTTTTCTATTTCAGTGAAAGGTGCGCATCACGAAGACTTGGCATTGATTCTCGACAAGATGGGAATTGCGGCAAGATCCGGACAGATGTGCGCTGAGCCTTGTATGGACAGGTTCGGAGTCACAGGCATGCTGAGGCTTTCATTGGCCCCGTATAATACCATGGAAGAAGCTGAGTATTTCATAAAGTCTTTGGATAAGGCTGTGAAAATGCTACAATAGATTGATTATTAATATGTTATAATATATTATGCAAGAGAATAAATCATTGCAGGAGGCTGAAAATGAGGTGGTTGATACCTTCTCCATGTATGACGAGTGGCTGGACAAGTATGAATATCTCATTGACCTTGGGAAAAATCTCGAAGCCTATCCTGAAGAGTGCAAGACTAAAGATAAACTTATAAAAGGTTGTCAGTCAAGGGTTTGGCTTGATTATAAGGTGCAGGATGGGAGGATTTATTTCAAGGCTGACAGCGATGCCATCATCACTAAAGGTATAATATCGCTTCTGATAAGCGTTTATTCAGGTAGAACACCGGAAGAAATAGCTTCGTCTGATTTCGGTTTCATTGAGAAAATCGGACTTAAAGAAAATCTGTCGCCGACAAGGGCCAATGGGCTTGCTTCAATGATAGCTACTATCAAGGCAGTAGCACTTGAAAACAAGTAGTCAGGCGGATACAAATAAGAATGATGAATATGGAAGAGAATAAAAATGATATACTGACGGCGGAGGATGCCAAGGAAATAGCACCGTTCTATGCCGATGTCATCAAGGCATTGAAACAAGTATATGATCCTGAGATTCCGGTCAATGTCTATGACTTGGGACTCATATATGAACTGGTGATAAACAAGGCGCATGATGTGTTTGTGAAGATGACTTTCACTGCGCCTAACTGTCCTATGGCTGACGAGGTACTCGCGGATGTGAAGGCTTCGGTAGAGGATGTTCCGGGCATCAAATCTTGCAGCATTGACCTGATTTTCGAGCCTGCGTGGGACAAGAGCATGCTTTCTGAAGAGGCAAAAGTAGAGTTGGGACTGGATGATGACTAACGGATCCACAGAAGTCTATTTGGGATTAGGCTCCAATCAGGGCGACAGAAACCTGTACATCGAAAAGGCTTTGTCAATGCTGGATTCCACGCCTGGAGTACGGGTGGAGAAGGAATCGTCCGTCATTGAAACTGAGCCTTGGGGATTCGAGTCCGAAAACAGCTTCTTGAATTGCGCTGTAAGGGTCAATGTGGACAGTACAGTGAGCCCTGAGTCGTTATTGGAAACGTGTAAGGAGATAGAGACGGAATTGGGCCGGAATGAGGTTATGGAATACAGGGAGGACGGCAGCCGGGTGTATCATTCCAGAAACATTGACATTGACATACTTCTGTACGGCGACAGGCGGATTTCGTCCGAGAGGCTGACTGTTCCTCATCCGCTGATGGCAGAAAGGGATTTTGTTATGGTGCCTCTGAGGCAGATTGCGACTGACGGGATAGAAAACGCTTTCCCTGAAATATTTCGCCCTGCTTTGAAAACAAGTGCCAAATGACTACATTTGTGGATTGCAAAGAAAATAATTAAACTAATATAACTGTTATGACACAGGAAGAACTTTTTAAGGTCCTGGTTGCGCACTGCAAGGAATATGGTTTCATTTTTCCTTCAAGCGAAATCTATGATGGACTTGCAGCCGTTTATGACTACGGCCAGATGGGTGTTGAACTGAAGAACAACATCAAGAGATATTGGTGGGAGTCTATGACCCGTCTTCATGAGAATGTGGTGGGCATCGATTCTTGTATTTTTATGCACCCTAAGACATGGGTGGCTTCAGGACACGTTGCTGCATTCAATGACCCGCTTATCGACAATAAGGATTCGAAGAAAAGATACCGTGCAGATAATCTTATCGAGGATTATCTCGGCAAGATAGAGGAGAAGATCGAGAAAGAGGTTGCCAAAGGACGTAAGAAGTTCGGTGAAAACTTCGATGAGGCCAAATTCCGTGAGACTAATCCGAATATCCTCCGTGAAAAGGCCAAATATGAGCAGGTTCACAACAGATATGTAGCTGCTGAGAAGGCCAATGACCTGAACGAGTACAAGCAGATTATTCTGGATTGCGGTATCGTTTGTCCTATTTCAGGTACAGCGAACTGGACAGATGTGCGTCAGTTCAATCTTATGTTCAGCACCCAGATCAGCAATACCGGCAATGCTGATGACAAGATTTATCTCCGTCCTGAAACAGCACAGGGTATATTCATAGAGTATCTCAACGTGCAGAAGACCGGCCGTATGAAGATTCCTTTCGGTATCGCTCAGATAGGCAAGGCTTTCAGAAACGAGATTGTAGCCCGTCAGTTCATCTTCCGTATGAGGGAGTTCGAGCAGATGGAAATGGAGTTCTTCTGCAAGCCTGGAACAGAGATGGAATTCTTCGAGTATTGGAAGAAAACACGTATGAAATGGCACGTGAATCTCGGTATGGGTGCAGAGAATTACAGGTTCCACGACCACGAGAAGCTTGCTCATTATGCCAATGCCGCAACTGATATCGAGTTCAATTTCCCATTCGGTTTCAAGGAACTCGAGGGTATCCATTCAAGAACTGATTTCGACCTCGGCAACCACGCTAAACTCTCAGGAAAGAAGATTCAGTACTACGATCCGGAGACAGGCGAAAGCTATACTCCGTATTGCGTAGAGACATCTATCGGTGTGGACCGTATGTTCCTGTCTGTTTTGGCTCATTCATACACAGTAGAAGAACTCGAGGGCGGCGAATCCAGAGTTGTGCTCCGTATTCCTGCACCGCTCGCTCCTATCAAGGTTGCTGTGCTTCCATTGCTCAAGAAAGACGGCCTTCCTGAACTCGCTCAGAAAGTCGTTGATGAAATCAAATATGATTTCAATTACCAGTATGACGAGAAGGACAGCATCGGCAAGAGATACCGTCGTCAGGACGCTATCGGAACTCCGTTCTGCGTGACTGTGGACCATGATTCTCTCAATGACAACTGCGTCACAGTACGTGACCGTGACACGATGGAACAGGTCAGAGTGCCTATTTCAGAACTTCGTGCAATGATAGACAAGAAGGTGAATATGTCCAACCTCCTCAGAGGATTGGCATAGCGGCAGACCTTATCACAATAAAACCAGGCATCAGAACTATGTTTCCGGTGCCTGGTTTTTTTTGATTATCGGACTACTCTTCTCCTACCAATTCAGCCATACGCAGCAGAATGGTTATGGAAGCGTTGGAACAATTTATCCAGTAAGACCGCTTCTTGTTGCGCTCAGGATCTCGCAAATCGAAAGTAGTAGGAATCTGTCCGTTCGTAATGTTCTGAACCACAGTGAGATTATCGATGAGAGCCTTGGCCTTCGCAAAAGCCAGTTTGTCTCCAGTAGCCTCATACAAGTCGAGATAAGCATTGGCCACGTTGCACGTGCTGTTGTCCACCGGGACCTGATAACGGTGCTGCTCATAAACGCAAGGAATAGCGATAGGCCGCACGCCGTTCTTATTAGGCAGGGCATTCCAATGCACGAACTGGTCCTCACTCAGACGGATAAGGTCGCGGGAATCCTCTATTTCCTCAGAAGTCGGATGCCCGTTCAGAATATACGACGCGTATGGAGCAGCCGTGCAGTTCGTAAGATTCTGATATGGCTTCAAACCCTCTACAGTGACATCTTCGAACTGTCCGGTAAGATCGAAAGTCTCCAGTGCTACCTCTTTCATCCATTTTGCAGCTCGGTCGCTCATGTCGGCATACTTCGTAATGCCATATTCACGCTCCAGACGTCGCGTATAGTTGAGAATCGGGTGCAACATAGCCTTGGCACCGTTTACGGGCTCTCCGGTCTCGAAAAACACCTTTATAGGGAAGGAACCGTCCTCGTTCTGAATTTTGGCGAACGTATCGGCGATTTTCAATGCCCTGTCGTAATAAAGTGAGTCACCGGTGACATCGAAAAGGTCGAGGAAAGCGTTTCCGGAATAACAAGCATCCATGGTCATGGTTCTGCCAATATTCCAGTCCTTCTTGGAAGCTACCTTGTCCCCGTAATATGTAGGAGGGAAAAACTCCAGTCTGTCGCCTTCGGGACGGCTCTGTTCCATGAGGAACTGCGCCGCATTCTTCGCTATCAGCAGAGCGTCTTCTTTCAATGCCGGTACATATTTCGCGATTTTGGATTCGACGCGGATGAGACCGCCGATGACTTTGTTAGCATAGGTGAAATGCGAGTAAAGGTCCAGGTCAGGTGTCAATGTCTCTTTGAATTTCTGTACACCAGGTGTTTTGTGGATATAAAGGGCAGCCATTAGAGCAGCCTCCTTATACGGTCTCACATTAGAATTATATGGTCCTTCGAAAGGAAAATCCCTAAGGAAACTGCGCTGATACACAGTGTCTTTCACATTGTCATTGTCATCGAGTGCAAGCACGGTCAGCTTGACCTTGGAAGGTGGGATGGAAGCCCAAATAGGGGAGAGGTCAGTAGTAGGATCTGATGAAGTGAAAGACCATTCACCGGAACCTTCTTCAGCATTGACCTTAAACCTATAGGCGACAGCTCCTTCTGAGGGTTTTATATCGAAAGTCGGGGCATAGGTGAACTTCTTGCAGAACTCATTCCAACAAGGGTTGCGGCCCTCAGAAGCGGGTCTGATAGGGGTCAGGTACTCTTTGGCCGCTTCCGCGTTCAACTTTTCGGCCCGGTCTTGTGTCGAATTGCAACAGGACCATCCGAAAGCGCATAATATCGCAGTTGCGACAATCAGTGTCTTTTCAGTCATTTGTTATTCTTTGGTTACTGTTTCAAATTTAATACTAATTATCTGAACTTTGGTTTATTTCTGGAGATACCCTCTTCTTCTTCGACGAACTCCAAGACCATCCCTGAACAATCTATTGGTAGATGATAAATATCCCGATACTTCCTGACATTCTTGCTCAAATGATTTATTTCGAAAGAATCAGTACGAAAAAAAATAAGGGCTCCCCTGCGGTTATCACAACTACGGGGAGCCCAGAATAATACTTTATTTATAAAGCCTTCACCTATGCGAGAAGACTATGGGTATTGTCTAAATAATTGTCTGTCAGTCTAAGTATCCTAAAGTTTTCATCTTTTCGTAGACCATGAATGCCAATGCTTTCGAGCCGTTTGCGTTAGGGTGTACGTTAGATGAATACTCTGTCTGCCAAGAACTTGTCCAATACCCATTATCGGATAGTTCCTTATCCTTTTCTGTGAATGGGCATCCTATCGCCTTAGAGATTCGTTCAGCATTCTGACTGCCAAAGGTCTTTAAATCAAGGTATTGGTCGCCAAATGTGTTCTGGAAACACCTACTGTATTCAGGAGTCCAGTAAGTATACTCGTCGGAAGCTGAGAATCTGATATGCCCCATATGAAATCCAATAGCCACGAAATTATGATTACCAAACTCATATGAAGCATATTTCTTCATAGCCATATACATTCTGGCTAGAGCTTCGTAAGAATTATTGTAATTACGGTTTGCTCCACTATAAACGCAAGTGACATCAGGATGTGGATACGTCTGAGAAGCATTGGAATACAATATGGTACCAGGTGAAACATTGACATCAGCTCCAGCAGATATTCGACGGATATACACTTTCTGGTCTAAGGTATTGAAAATGATACTACATTCTACTTTATCTTCTCCGACATAACAATTGTTGATAAGGGAGCAAGATGACGCTTGAAACCATGCATCGAAACTTACCCTAGTATATTCGTTTACGTTCGACGCAGGATTTCCATCGGTAGTCCAAGTCGAATAAAGTGCTGATTTAAACTCAATCGGGTCACCGTTCCCCGGAATTGTGAAACTATCATTAAACGCCAGAGGAATAGCACCTTGTCTTCCGGCAATCCCCAACGGTGTATCACCACCGACACCACCACGGACTACTATCCAACTATCCCCGAGAAGTGTCTGCAAATACGATGTAACTACATCATTTGCAATGCTATCTCCCCAATACAGAAGAGTCCTTTTACTCTTTCCCTGTTTTCCTGAAGCGAAGTCAAAAACTTTAGAAACATTATAAATATGGTTAGGCTCCAGATTAACTGTTTCTGAAGAAACGAACGATGATCTGTGAGAAGAACATCTGATAGATACCTTTAATCCGGAATAAGTACCGGCATTGACAACAGCATAAATTGTGTGCTCGATGCCAGTCCCCAATTTAGGGTAAGAACCTTCAGGATAAGAGATTACAACCCTGTTTGAACTCCTTTCCGAAATAAAGCTCGGAGCCGCAGCCTTCCCATTGTTCGGGTCAATGCTGAATTCACCGGTGAGTATGCTTCCTTCTGGGGCGGTGATTTCGATGTCATAGATATCCTCGTCAGAGTAATCTGCGTTTGTATTTGAAAATGTCAGTTTGACAATGCTGAAGATGTGATTGTCGAAGGACAAATTCAAATCTGGATTCTCTTTATCATAGTCCCTTGTGGCTCCAGCCAATACGAAATCTGCAGAAGGGTCGAATGGTGCGACCTGATTCTCTGGAAGAGCAAGGTTAAGCTTACCCTCGGAATATGCACGTTCTGAATACGGATAATATGCAAAGATAGTTGCATTCGTTACTGATTCGAAAGGGCTGTAATATCCTTTGAATGTAGCTGATGTCTTATTTGCTTCGATACAGCGGAACTTTTTGTTTGCAAGTTTATCCGCCACAAACAATCCTACGGCATCATTCTCCTGCCATTCGAGTTTGTTGTCTACAAATAATGTCTTTGTGGAATTATCTCCTGTCGTTATATAAAAAGCCTGTTCCTGGAGAACCTCATCGCTACTGTCTGTTGGAAGTATTTCCTGAGTGCATGACAATACCGATAATCCTGCAAGTAAATAGAATAATCGCTTCATAAAGTGAAAACAAGAGATAGTTGAAGGCAAACTTCAACTATCTCTAACTATTTGATTTAATTAAAAATTTATTGATTCTGTACTTGGAGTTGTGATGGTGAAGCCTGCCTTTTTTGCATCCTCCAATGTCTTTACTTCCCAACCGCTATCTACCAATGACTTCCATGCTTTTTTGTAGGCGTCGATAGCTCCACCTGGCACATAGATAGTCTTGTTTTTGGCTTTGAAAGTTTCAACTTGCTGGCCATCCAATGTTGCAGGGGTTTCTCTCAAGCAGATAATTGTGGAAAGATTAGGTGTACCATCGATACTGTCTGAGTATAAATTCTCCAGAGTGCTTGGCAATGTCAATGTCGTAATGACGGAGTTGTCAAACATACACCAACTTCTAATGGATTTGGTTCCTTCAGGAACTACATGTGACGCTCCACTTCCACCGTTGAGAACCATCAATTGAGTCATATCTTTACTATACAAAGCGCCCTCATAAGCTGTGAACTTCTTGTTGTTCGCGTTAACTTCCCATGTCATCTTGTCGTTATATCTGCTTGGGAAACCATCAATGGAAGTTAATGATGCCGGAACTACAATCTTAGTGTAGAGACTGCTTGCCAGAGACATGTTCCCAAGAATAGTGATGCCTTCAGGAAGATGGAATTCGCTAATGTTTTTTACGCTTCTGTCAGACCGACCTCCACAGAAGCCATCTTTATCATCGTATCCTCTGATTACACCAAATCAGGCTTTTGCTTTGCTGAGATCCAATATGATTTGATGATCAAGATTCTTGAAGCTCTCGCACTTGGTTATAATCTCTTTGAGTAAGTTTTCAGAAATAAGACCGCCATCTGCACTGACTATTGAAACCTTCTTTGTAGCACTTGTGATTCTTTCTACATTGATTTCGCCTTCCTCGCCATCTATAAACATTTTTGAAGGACTGCAGATTACTTCTTTAGCTGAGAATGATATTGCGTCTCCCGGGTTTATGGTAACAGGCTTGTTCTTTTTAAATGAACAGCCACCAAGATCGCAAGTGATTGAGAATTTCATATTCGCTAGTTTGATGGCTGTTGAAACCGGTATTACAAGAGCAACTTCTGTAGCCTCTTCCTTCTTTTTGCCTATGGCAAGAGGGGTACGCATTTGCATTGTAAATGAAGTTACTTCACTATTAGATATTCTATCTACCGGATCGGTCCAATTCCCATCAGATTGAATATAAGTGAATAAACCCTGAGGAATTCCAGTATCACTACTAATGGTTATGGAATTGACCTTGGTTTCTGTAGAGGCCCATAATTTGAGCTTGATGACGGCACCTGCATACTTGAATTCGATGTTTCTGCCAGATCCTACTCCATACATTGGAAGAGATAAACTACCGCCATTGTTATCCTCATAATACTGGGTTGAAGGGAAGTTCATATAAAAATATCCGTTGCTTGTTTGAGGAGCGCAATACTTTGCGGGATAAAAAGCGAAAAATACATCCTTGTCACCGATTCTTTCACCGCCGCTGACAAAAGAGAATGTTCCTACTTTCTTTCCTGCTGCATCGTCGGACAATTTGTATGTTCCCATTGTTGCCGGATAGTTTCCACTATTTCCTTTTTCGTTGATAGCATTGCTGATGTGCTTATCCTTTAACTGGATAGCGATTTCATCACCTTTAGCCCAAGTAACATCCAGATCATTAAGGGATGTCTTAGTCTCCACGATGGATGCTGTGAGCTCAGCAGCCTGATCCTTTATCTCAACGTCTGAACTTTTCGTGCAATTTGCAAGACTGACCAGTCCAAGTATTGCACAACTTGAATAGAATATCTTTTTCATATCTTCTGCCCTTTTTTATTCTTCATCCCAATCTATGTCATTGCGGTCATTAAGAGGAGAGAGTCCCCTGTCCTCAAATCCCGACGCAAAGCAGTTTTGCGTCTCGACACCGAAAACCTGTACCTTTGGTGCCTCATAAGTTAACTTTTTCATTTCCATTGTTTATTAAAATTTGTTTTGTTTGTTCGTTTTCCAATGCTATGGTCATCGTGGGCATGAGATGAGCTGTTTTTCAGCAATTTCAGACGTCCGTTTTTTGGACGCCTTGGAGGGACTAAACAACACTTTGTTGAGGAACTGGAGGAACTTGATGTTTGATCATTTCGTAAAAAACAGCCGTCACTTCGGCATTGGCATAAACAAACCTCATCATCGTGGCGCGGGCTACGTGGAACTCGCGGCTGATGTGGGAGATGGATTTGCCTTCGCGCATGAGAGTCAGGATTTTATCCTTATTGGTGAGGAGAATCTTAATCTTCGGGCATTGACCCGGACGCCTTCCGAGTTGGACGCCGGCGGCTTTTCTGACGGCGAGGGCTTCCTTGGTGCGCATGGAGATTAGACGGCGCTCGATGTCGGCGGTGAGACCGAATGCGAAGCAAAGTACTTGACTATTAATGGAATCATCGAAAGAATAGCCTTCTTTTATGGAATAGAGTTTTACGCCGGATTTCAGACAATGCCCCATTATTTCCATGACTTCGACCAATGTTCTGCTCAGTCTGGATATTTCTGTAACGATTATGATGTCTCCTGTTTTCGTTTTTTTGAGCAGTCTGCCCAATTTTCGGGCTTCTTTTGCTACCTTTCCGCTGATGGTCTCCGTGACCCATTTGTCGATAGTTAAGCCTTTAATGTCTACGAAGTTAAGTATCTCTTCTTTCTGGTTAATGACGAACTGTTTGTCCGTGCTGATTCTAATGTACGCGTAAATCATATTTTTGTGATTATTTCTTTGAATATTAGAAATATATATATAATTTCGCGCCGCTTTTCATACGGACGTCTAATAATACAGCATAGACGGTAATACAGCATAGACGGAGAGTCCGGAATCTTGGATTTTGTACAAAAAATCAGAATATTTTTTTTGAATAAGGAAATTATCTGAACTTCGGTTCTTTTTTACGCACAGTGCGTTTTTTTGAAAAGTGTATATTTTAGCTTGTAATTATATTGGAAAAGTGTGGAAAATCACATATTTTTGCTATGGAAAAGTGTAATTGCTATGCTGAAGAGAAAGATAACAACTGTTATTGAGCATTTTTATGAGGTAAATAAGGGTGCTCTTTTGTTGGCTGGAGCACGTCAGATCGGGAAAACATATTCGATACGAAAGTTTGCGGAAAAGCACTTCGAGAGTTTTATAGAAATCAATTTTGTAGATACTCCGGAAGCTGTCGATATATTTTCCAATGCCAAGAGCAGTTTAGACATTCTCCTGCGTTTGTCTGCTTTCACTGACAAACCGTTGATTCCGGGAAAGACACTCATTTTCTTCGATGAAGTCCAAAAGTGTCCGGAGATAGTTACCGCTATCAAATTCCTTGTGGATGATGGCAGATACAGGTATATAATGAGCGGTTCTCTTCTTGGTGTCGAACTGCAGAATTTAAGGTCTGTACCTGTGGGGTATATGTCTGTCAGAGACATGTATCCTTTGGATTTGGAGGAGTTTATGTGGGCTGTCGGTGTTAACGAAGATGTGATTGCCAGTCTGAAAGACTCCTTTGACAACAACAATCCGGTAGATGAATTTATCCATAAGAAAATGATGGAGGTGTTCAGGCTGTATCTGATAGTAGGAGGAATGCCCGCCGCTGTCATGTCTTATAAGTCGAATAATAACCTGCAAGACGTTATGGATAGCCAGAGAGAAATTATCAGACTGTATAAGGAGGACATCTCACAGTATGCTTCGAAACAACAGCTGAAAATAAAAGAAATCTTCGATCTTATCCCAACTGAACTTAATTCCAAAAGTAAGCGTTTCTTCATCAAGAGCCTTAACGAAAAAGCTCGAGCGGAGATGTATAAAGATGAATTTCTTTGGTTGAAAGATGCTGGTGTTGCCATTCCGGTATATAACATCGAAGAACCTAAAAGTCCTTTGAAATTAGCTTCTTCACGAAATCTTTTTAAACTGTTCTCTAACGATGTAGGGCTCTTGGCTTGTCAGTATTCAGATGGAATACAACTCAGAATATTGACAGGGGATGACGCTATAAATTTCGGTGCAATATACGAAAACGTAGTTGCAGAAGAACTCTTGGCGCATGGCTTCGAAAACCTGTTCTATTACAATAGCAAGAAAAAGGGTGAAGTGGACTTTGTTATGGAGTATAACGGAAACGTATTCCCGATAGAAGTGAAATCAGGCAAAGATTACGTCAGGCACAAAGCTCTCAATAACATTCTCGAATGTAAAGAATACACTATTCCGGAGGCTTTAGTGTTGTGCAATGATAACTTAAGCATCGAAGGTGACATAAAATATCTCCCTATCTATATGATAATGTTCATCTATAGAGAGAAACCCGCCAATGTCCAATTCTCATTAGACCTCAGCGGGTTAAGTTAGATCGTGTAAGGGAAACCGGCATCAGCATGACGGCTGAAGCCAGGACAATAAAGTTAATCTTTTTCATTTTATAGTTCGTCAGTATAAGATATCATTGTTCCAGCCTTGGGCGTGAACGGGAAGTTCCACGCCTTCGGGAGTTACGAGAACGGTACCGACTTCCGGCTGGGCGAGATGCCCGATGATGGAGAATGTCTGAAAATCGTGTCGGAATGTCTCGTATGCTGACATCGGAATCACGAACATGAGCCTGTAGTCGTCGCCTCCTTTCAGCGCGGCAGATACCGGGTCAATGTTCAGCTTCTTTCCGACCTCGAATGAGTTTCCTTCAAACGGAATCTTGTCAGTGTAAAGTTTCACTCCGAGACCGCTGTCCCGATTGAGCCTTCTTGCCGCATCAGCGAGACCGCGGTTCACCAGATAACCATAAGGAGGAATTATACCGGAATCTCCGAGCTGACTTACAATGTCAGGATCTATCTCCGGTTTCAGATAAGAAGCGACGAGCATCTTGTATTTCTCAAGGTCCGGCTGTCCGGTCAGTTCTCCTGCCTTCTCGAATTTCTTCTTTTCCTGCTCCAGCAGACTCATCCCCAAAAATGACGCTCCGACATTGCCGGAAATACATATAAGGTCCTTGCTGCTCGCGGATTTTCGATTCTCAGCGACTTCAGGAGAAGTGATACCGCTTATAACTATACTGATAGCCAGTCCATTACGTGATGGAACGAGGTCCAGGTCTGCTCGCTTGATATGGTGCTCTTCCGCAGCAGTGCAGATGCCGTTCCACAATTCGCTTACTTGCGGCAGGTCCAGTTTCGCCGAAATGCCGAGTCTGACGGAAATTGACTGAGGTCTGGCAAGTGATGCATAAATCTCTCCTACTGTGCCGACGACGCTCTTGTATCCGAGATGTTTCAACGGAAAATAAGTCAGGTCGAAGTCAATGCCTTCAAGCCAAAGTTTGGAAGCAGTCCTGATTACTCCGCCTTTTTCCCCGCAGAGGTATGAAGTGCCGTCCGCCTGCTTGAAAGGCGACTCCTCGAACAGAAGTTTAATAGCCTCGATTTTCCCTATATCGCTGAAATTCTTTTTCTCCATTGACAATAAACAATTAAATTACACCATCAAAGGTGCAAAAGTAATATTTTATTTCTAAATTCGCGGCCTTGAAGAGTAAACCTGTTAATGACATCTCTTAATCTGCTTCTAACCATTATGTAATTCAATGAAAAATGGTTAAATTTACATTTCCAGGATAACCGAAGCCCATGAATGTTGATTCCTTAAAAGATTTTCTTGAAACCCAGCGGCGCTATGACGCTCT
>HF996010.1:27302-29855 GCA_000432515.1 Bacteroides sp. CAG:545 | reverse complement strand
CGCTCTTCTCATAGCGCTGTACCAGCATAGAAATCTAGGCGGGATTTCATATGAATCCGCCATAGAGATTCTTGGCGGGGAAGAAAAGAATGCTGAAGCAAAGCTGAAGACATTCCTTGCTGTCAAAAGACTAGGGTTGGAGATTGATACCGGCATAATCCTCGATCCCCTCCTTCGGGATGTTTATGAGAAAGTACTCCACTCGAACGTTCTCCTAAGCGATGATGCTATTTCCAGGATTCGTCCCGAAGTTGAGAATCTCTGCAATGAATGGGATGCCTGCGAAACAGCGAATGACAAACGGAGTCTGATTTCCAGTCTCTACCAGGTCCTAGAGAGAATCCCTTCCGGACTGGAACAGAGCATTGGGGACCTTACCCGCCTTATGGAAGAGGATTATAAGGCGGCCATCAGCCTTTCTCTTAAACGGGCGAAACTGAACACCCTCGCCGAGAGGGCAAAACAGATTCAGAAGCTTCTGGAAGAGAGCCATCAGCTGCTTTCGGATGACACTCATAAACTCCGGACAGTCATTCTTCGAGACCCTGAGGCTATTACCTATATGATCTCCAACGTGCTCTCCCGGGCAAAGGATCAGCTTTTCATGGCTTCAGAATCTCTCATCGAGGTCACGCGCCGTTTGCAGGAGTATATCTCGAAAGTAGAGCGTGCAACCCGAGTAGCAAAGAGGGCACACCTTCTTTCGAAGAAAATGTCCTACGGCACGCTGGAAACCGAAACGACTTTCCTCGACGTTATCCGGCAGTACGAAGATATCGGGCGAAAGAGCGAGACCTATGTTATGGTTAACAAGGTTGATGTACCTTCCCTCATTGAAGAAGGACGATTCATCGATGAACTCCTTCAGATTGCCTCCGGTGAACTCCAGGGGAAAGAAGTCAACCGCTCTGCTCCTGCAATTGATTTCTCCGAAGTTAATGCCCGTCCTGATAGAGAAATAACTCCATTCCGTCCAGATTACAGGAAACTCTTCCGTTCTTTCAGCGCCCAGGGCAATGATCTGTTTTCGTTTCTTATTGACTACGACTTCAAAAAAGACGTTCCCACCTGGCAGAGGATTGAACTTTTCTCTTACTATTGCGCATCCCGCGAGTTCCAGCCATTGCTTGAATTCGCTGCCGGAAAGACCGGTAATTATCTCTACACATCCCCTGTTTCCGGGAGACAGATTTCATTGGATTATCAAATTGTAAACTACCGCTGATATGGATACTGGCAATCTTAAATATGCACCACAGATGTTCCGCCATCTCAATGGAGGACATTTTATCTGTGCATCCTCTACTGATGGAGAACAGCGCAACTGGTACGAGGCCCTTGAAGCCGGATGGGAAGACTATGCTGCATTATGGCTGGCGACGACCGGAATGGACCTCGCCCGAGGTGACGGTTATTACTATTTCAGGAAAAAGATAAACGGCGACCGCAAGTCTTTTGAGGATCTGGCGAAGGACTACAAGAAGTACCTCGCCATAATGAACCTTCTGTTTCAGCTTGATCAGTCCATCGGAGTGGGACATGTTATTACGCGCAAATGGATCCTTTCCCGCTTTGAGCTGTGCCCTCCGGCAAAAGAGACCTGCAAGAACCTCTTCGCCGGGAATAACACTGACGAGTGGACCGCTGAGCTGCTGAAGATTCTCAAGGAAGAAATGGAAATCGTAAGCTGCTACCTTGATAATGAATATAACGAGATGCGTTATCCGGTGACGGAGGCATTTGAGTATTATCGCACTTTCATCGAAAGCATCCAGTTCGTTTCAAAGGAAGACGAAGATGCTATCGAAAAGGCCCCAGAATCAACCTTGTTTGACGAAACGAATAATCAGTAGACCTCGCTATGGAAACATTACTCGGACAAAAAAGACTTGAAAGGATCATCCTTATCAATTCCTCGACCTTCCGTTATGCAGAGGTCCAGGTCGACGGCAACACCCATATCTCAGGCGACAACAGTTCCGGAAAGAGTACCTTCCTGCAGATAGAGACCCTGTTTTATACCGGAGACTCCTCCACGAAAGCTCTCGGCATTGGGGAGGGGAAGCTTCCCTTCGTTCAATACAACCTCAAAATGAATAATTCCTATATTGTTTATGAGGTAAGACGCTCTAACAAGCCCGGAGATTGCTTTCTGGTGTTTCTCAAAAACTCCAACTGGCCGACATTCCAATTCTTTGACTGTGCCTATTCGAAGGACATTTTCATAGACGAGAATGGTGTAGCCTATGATAATCTGGAGAGTGTAAAGAATGCTGCTGAGCGCCTGCATCCAGGTCTTG
This sequence comes from Bacteroides sp. CAG:545, assembly GCA_000432515.1. Classification (GTDB taxonomy): domain Bacteria; phylum Bacteroidota; class Bacteroidia; order Bacteroidales; family UBA932; genus Cryptobacteroides. The sequence goes on along the minus strand of HF996010.1, from coordinate 27,555 downwards.
ATATGAGGTCTGCCAAAGGAAGAAAAGATTATATCGATATTCTCTACGGATGGAGGGATGGCCTCGTCGGGAAGATGCGAAGCTGGGAGAAGTTCTCACTTACATCCTGCCGCGGCGCAGACCGGCCCCACGAGAAGATTACCAACCTTCTAAAAATGCTCCTTAACCTCGGGAAAGTACAGGGAGATGTCCTGAAGGAGATGATTGTCAGTTCTATGGGCTCGACGGCAAAGCCTTTTGATGTTGCCGTTCA
>HF996010.1:0-27262 GCA_000432515.1 Bacteroides sp. CAG:545 | reverse complement strand
GCGCGTTCTTCACAGCAAATCCGACAGTACAACTGCATCCGCTGCTGGACTTCCGATACCAATATGCGTTCACGACAGAAACAGTATCAGAAGACATACGAGACTTACATCAATGAGAAGATCGCATACGAGCAGTACCCCGGACAAGCGAAGTTTGCAAAGAACTCCGCAGAAGAGAATATCGTAGAGATCACCAAGGAAATGGAGGAAGCCAAAGCAGAGTACGAGGCTTTCTGCAACTCCATTAAAGAGAGGCGCGGCCTTGCGGAAGAGACTATTCAGAATCTCCGCGATAAGCGTTCACGTATTCAAGGCGACTATGACAAGATTGCAGATAAGAGGAAACAATATGCCTCTCTGATGTCCCTTCTTCCTCTGATGCTCTCTGCCGAGCAGAGAAAGAGTTCCCTGGAACTTGCAAAGAAAAGGCTCGAAGACCTCTCGGGACAGTCAGAAACATTGACGGGAAAGTTCGATGCTCAAAAGAAGGAGCTAATTCAAAAGGATGAGCTCCGTTCTGCCTCAGTTGACACAGAGATTGCAAAGAAGGAAACTGAAGCGACCAGACGTAAGGGTTCGATCTCAGATAAGATTGAGGAAGAACGCGCTGCTGAAGAAAAACGGCACACTGAGAAGGCTTCCCTTCTAAACACCCAGAAGGAGTTTACGGCCAAGCTTATCAGCGAAGCAAATCTGGCAGTACAAAAGATAAAGGCATCGCATCCCAAAGGAGAAGAATTAAAGAAACTCACAGAAAGAGGCACAGCGCTTGATAAGGATATCCGCCGCATCGATGGCGATATCTCAAAACTCGATCAGGAAATCCGCGCTGCGGAGACAGAAAAGAAAAATGTTCCCGCCGCTATCCTTCTTGCACATTCTGATGCCATCCATGATAAAGACGACGAACTGAAAGAAGCTACCCGGAAACAGAATGAGCTTATTCAAAAGCTAAGCACTTTCGATAGTTCCCTTGCTGAGTGGCTGAGTAAGAACGTAAAGGGCTGGAATCGAAATCTTGGAAAAGTTCTTTCCGAGACCGTCCTATTCAGTCAGGATCTTAATCCTAGGAGGACTGAAGAGAGCACAGATTCCGCTTATGGAGTCCAACTGGATCTTTCGAAACTCTCTCCCACCGAGACTGATCCGGCTCTGTTGCAAGAACGGTTGGAAAATGCAAAGCTTGTCGTTGAGAAGGCCGCTAAAGCGCTTCAAGACGAAAAGGATGCTGCAGAAAAGGAGATAAAGGAGAAGATAGACGCAATCGACAAGAAGGTTGGCGAGAACAATGCTTTATTGAGCGAGCTCAAAACAAAGAAGCAGTCACAATCAAATATCCTTGACGCAGTTCGGGCACAGATTGATACCATAACATCAGAAGAGAAACGCATCATTGAAGAGGCCGTCACCTTAAAAGAGGAAGAGATTCGCAAGCATGAAGAGACGATGAAGAGGATCGAGGCCGATCTGACGATTGAAAATGATGCATATGAATCATTCGGACAGAATCTCGGTGAAAGAAAGAGAAAGCTTCACAAGGAGATTGATGATGAATTCGAGGCCTATGAAAAGGAACTTAAAGAGGCTCTGACTAAGGAGAAGGAAGAACTATACTCTACCATAAAGCAAATAGATGCCGATCTCGCCCAGGCCCTTTCTGAGCAAGGAGTTGATTCAGCCCGCATTAAGGCCATTCAAGACGAGATAGAGAATCTCTCTAAAGAGGTGAAGACCATCTCTGATAATGAACTCGCCTATCACAATTACCTGAAAGACAAGGCCGACTATTTCGACCACGAGAGCGAGTGGGCTGATTCTCTTTCCAGCCTGTCGGAATCCATCAGGAAGAACGAAGAAGACGAGAAGGCGAAAATAACTGAAGAGGACAAAACGGCGGAGGAAAAGCAAAAGACAGTCAAGGAGCGGGAAGAAGAAATCGAAGAGTTGAATAAACAGGTTAGTGTTGTCAAAAATTATTTCTTTGAGAACCGGACAGAGGACTTTGAAAAGGCGGAACCCATTGAAACGGACTTCACTGCCGAGGCTATCGTGGAACGGGACAAAGGGACCAAGGGGCGTTTGGAAAGCCAGACTAATATTCTGAACCTTTGTTGGTCTACATTCAGGAACAACCTCTTGGAGTTTGGCCTCCAGCAATTCTTCCCAGCCTCTTACTCCTGTCAGGATATTGGAGAAGACCCACGGGCCCAGAAAGACGTGTATGAGTTCATCACGGAGGATCTCATTCAGGAACACTGCAAAGCCTGGAATTTAGCCGCCGTTCCGTTTGTCAGCGGCATTGCCTATCAGGCTTCGGACTATGAAACAGATATCAAGAAGGTCCGTGACACCGTAAGCGGCATTAACCGGCTCTTCCGTGAGTATAACTTCACCGACGTAATCAAGCGCATTGAACTCTCGGTAGAGGATGTCGGCTCTGACTTGATTGCCTTGATAAAGCGTTCCATTGATATCCATGAGGATTATTGCAAAGATGACGGCATCGACAGGAACTTTCTCGATGGGTCTTCTTTCAACAAGAAGTTTATTTCCTTCATTCAGGATATCGCCGGGAATCTTGCCAAGAACAGTAATGAGCAGATTGACCTAAAAGACATGTTCACTTTATATATTGAGGTCGATGAAGGTCTCAACCGGTCCGGGCGCAGAAGGGATATCAAGGACATGGGTTCGAACGGTATTGACACCATCTTCAAGAATCTCCTTTATCTGCTTCTGTTGACAAACATCAGGAAGAGATGCGCGGAGGACGGACAAGGATTCATGGTTCACTGCCCGATCGATGAGCAAGCAACCCTCTCGCCGAGCAACTTCAACTCTCTTATGGCCCTTGCTAACCGAATGGGTGTATATATCCTTGCGAACTCACCGGTCCTGCCGAATGGGACAGAGGAAAGCTTCCGAAACGCTTATACCTTCTGGAAACGTCAAGGATCTGAATACACTAATTCCGTGAAAATACTGTCCTTTAACCCTGTTGAAGAAGAATCCTATGAAAGAGAGAGTTAGTCTTAAAGATCTTCGTGGGCTTTTAGCCTTGATGGAGGACGGTACTATTCGGGCATCTTTTCTTTCCGAGAAAGTGGCAAAACGATTACGTGAAGAGCACTTGGTTTCGGCAAAAAGAGATAGGCGGACAATCATCTTTTCATCTGCTAATAATAGCCAGATAAAAGGGTTCACTCAGCGTCTTTGCGGGACCGAAGATCTGGATGGATATCTGAAGGTGCTGGAAGATAAACAAGCTGGAAACAATCCGACTCGCAGTGACGCAGCTAAACTCGTCAATGACACAAAGGCGTTTGGAACCGACGTGATGAAAGGAATTCGGCTAAATGCAATTTGGCCGATTGATATTTTTTTTGATGGTCAACCTTTCCGTCTTGATCCTCCGAAAGGAACCAGCTACGAGGTGGACGATGAATCGCTCCTGGAAATCAACCCTGAGATTACTGTCGTTGGTGTAGAGAATTATGCCACGTTCATGCGTATCAAGGATTACGCCCACCTATTCGACGCTGAAAAGCCCTATCTTTTCACCTATCGAGCAACATATGGGAAGGATTCTTACGGAAGATGGATTGAATGGCTTAAAAGGATCCCTAATCAATATCTCCATTTCGGGGACCTGGATAAAGGTGGGCTCCGAATCTATATCGATAGTTTTCGAAGCGTTCTCGGAGAAAGGGCTTCCTTCCTCATTCCTGAAAACTATGAAGAACTGATAAGAACTGGAAGTATAGCACTCTATGATAAGCAATATGGAGAGGCCGCACCTGACACAGGCAAGGACCCAAGGATTCAGCCTTTGTTAGACGCAATTGAGAAATTCCATAAAAGTTGCGAACAAGAGAAACTCTCTCGACCCAGAAAGACACCTTAATACTTATTCCTTTTCTTTCGGTATTTGTCACAAACTTTTAAATACAGCGTATCTAATTCTTTATCAATACGTTTTTTTTCCTGTCACTTAATTATTAAATTTGGGAACTAAAACAATATCAATATCATGTCGATTACAAGTAAAATTTTATCTCTTGCGTCAGCTTTGGTTATGGCGATGCCGTTTTATGCAAATGCAGGCTCGCCTGACGAACTGTCAGTTATTTCATATAATATCAGGAACGGCGAGGCCAAGGACGGCACCAATTCGTGGCAGTACCGCTATCCGGCTTCAGCAATGATGATTATGGACCAGATGCCGGACATATTCGGCGTGCAGGAGGCGTATGACTATCAGGTGAAGTATCTCGATGAATTTTGCGACGGATATAAGTGCGTGGGCGTCGGCAGAGAAGACGGAAAGAGCAAGGGCGAGCATATGTCCATATTTTATAACACCAAGACAGTCAAGCTGTTGAAGTGGGGAACATATTGGCTTTCCGAAACTCCTGACAAGCCGTCCAAGGGATGGGATGCTGCTTGCAAGAGAACAGCCACCTGGGCACTCCTGAAAGACAAGAAGAACGGAAAGAAGTTCTATTACGTGAACACCCATCTCGACCACAAAGGACGTGAAGCCCAGAGAAACGGCCTTGTGCTGATTGTCAAGAAGATACAGGAAATGAACAAGGAAGGTTATCCTATGATTCTCACAGGAGACTTCAATGTTACTCCTGCCGACGAGGTTCTCAATGACCTGAACAATATGATGACAAGCGCACGCGAAACGGCTGTGAAGACCGACAAAGGTGACACTTTCAATGGTTGGGGCAGGAGCAAAGGTGTAATCGACCATATCTATTATTCTGGTTTCAACGCCTGCACTCTTTTCGAAGTGATAAGAAAGCCTTATGATGAAAGAGCCTATATATCAGACCATTACCCTGTAAAATCAGTTCTTGTTTTCTAATGACAGGCAGAAAAATATATCGGTTGACAGCTGCCGTTCTGGCGGCTGTCTCCTTTTTGTCCGCATGCGGAGCGCGAGGGAGATCCCTCCCGGGAGAGCTGAAAAAGGCTTCGCCGGAATCCATGTCAATGAATTCCTCCAGACTTGCCCTCATCGACAGTACTGTCAATGCTGCTGTTGCCGAAGGCCTGATACCGGGGGCGGTAGTGGCGGTGGTGAAAGAAGACAAGTTGGTGTATATCAAGCCGTTCGGCAACAAGTCAGTAGTTCCTGACACTGTAGCCATGACGGAAGAGACCGTATTCGATTTGGCATCGTGCAGCAAATGCGTCGGCACCACATTGTCATTCATGCAGCTGATAGAACAGGGAAAAGTTAGGCTACATGACCCCGTAAGCCGTTATATTCCAGGCTTCAGACCCTGGACCTCGGAAGATAGGAAGGAGGATATTACTGTGGAGCATCTGCTTACCCATTCGTCCGGCATCGACCCTTATCTGAATGTAAAGTCATTCGTGGAAAAATATGGGGAGAACCAGCCGGATTCACTGGTCAGATATATCTCGGACAATGCCGGCCGCAACTTTCGCCCTGGCACCAAGTTTATGTACAGCTGCTTGAATTTCATTGCATTACAGGCTATCCTTGAGAAAGTTACAGGAGAAAGACTCTGTGATTATGCTATGGAAAACGTGTTCCGTCCGTTGGGCTTGAAGCATATAGGCTATCTGCCGGTAGGTGAGACTCCCGTCATTGACCTGAAATATTGCGCGCCGACGGAACTGCAGCCTGACGGCACTCCTCTCTGCGGTCAGGTGCACGATCCGCTTGCGAGGCGCATAAACGGCGGGAATTCGGGCAATGCCGGTGTCTTTTCGGATGCGATGGGGCTGAGCGTCATATGTGCGGCAATAATGAACGGAGGAACTGCAAATGGCGTCAGTATCCTTTCGCCGGCCGCCATTGACCTTATGGCCCGTGTTCCGGAAGATATTGACGGCGGCGTGGGCAGAGCATTGGGCTGGGACCATCACAGTACCCATTCCGGTCCACGTGGCGACTTGTTCGACCGTGAGAGCACGATCTGCCACACCGGGTACACCGGCCCGTCCATAGTCATTGACATGAAAAACAGGACAGCGCTGATAATCCTCACTCATCGGGTCCATCCTCAGGATAAAGGCTCTTTAGCGCGGTTCAGGGCTGTCATTGCGAATATTGTAGCGTCGTCTATGATGACAAGTTCTTGCGGGAAACCCGGTATTTGAGTCCGAGTTCATTGAGCTGCAGTATGAAATCCGCGCTGACCGAGATGTGGTACTTCCTAGAAATGAATTCCACGATATAGTTCGTAACCGGGTCGAAGACAATCATTGACAGAGGAATATTTCCCTTGCTCTCCTTGACCAGATGCACGAGCCTATGACGCAGTTCAGGGGTGATGTCGTTTGCCAGCATCTCTATTGCAAAGCCTGCCAGACGGTCTTCCGCCACATTTCCCAAAAGGCTGATTTTCTTTACCTTGAATGTGTAAGGCGCCTTTTTGCCGGCAGCGATTTCTTCCGGTTTGAGGAAATATTTCTCACAGATCTCTCCTTCAATGTAGATGGCCGTGTGCTCATGCAGGTAGTTCATGAAATTTTCATAATCCTTGCCGAAGAATGCGAATTCATATATGCCGGAAAAGTCTTCCACGTTCACCTTGGCAAACGGTTTTCCGTTCCTTGAAATCTTGGTTTCCACGGATGTGACGAGTCCGGCCAATGCTACCTGCGCCGTCTGTCTGTTTTTGTCGCAGTCGGCAATCAGGTCACCCAGTTCGGCCATCTTGCAGTTCGTGAAATTCTCTAGTTCGAATTCATATTTCTTCAGAGGATGGTCAGAGAGGTACATTCCCACCACATCCTTCTCTCTCTGAAGCACTTCCAGAATGTCAGGCTCTATGGTCAATGCAGGTGGCACCGGTTTCTCTATTTTAAGTTCCTCAGCGTCACCGAAAAGAGATGCCGCATCGTCTTCCGCATTCTGCCTGGTAACCTGTCCGTAACTCATAAGGTCATCCAGATACTGGAGGCCGTTCTTTCCGGCGAGGAAGTACTGCGATCTTGATATGCCGAAAGAGTCGAACGCACCTGAATTCACCAGCGCTTCCATCGATTTGCGGTTTACCACGCCGGACATCCTGACGCAGAAGTCATATATGTCTTCAAACAGGCCATGTTCAGTACGCTCCTGCACGATGGCGTCCACGATATTGGCTCCGAACCCCTTCATTCCGCCCATTCCGAAACGGATGTCCCCGTTCTTGTTTACGGTGAAGTTCGACTCGCTCTCGTTCACGTCCGGATTCAGAACCCGGATATGATGCTTCTTGCAGTCCGCCATAATGGCCTGGATCTCAGTCATGTTGTTCTTGTTCATGCTGAGGTTGGCTGCCTGGAACTCGGAAGGATAATGCGCCTTGAGCCAGCCCGTCTGGTAACTTACCCAGGCATAGCAGGTAGCGTGCGATTTGTTGAACGCATAAGAAGCGAACTTCTCCCAGTCCTTCCATATCTTCTTGAGCACATCCTCAGGGTGTCCGTTCTTCTTTCCGCCTTCGATGAACTCTCCGTACAGCGACTGGAGAATGTCTATCTTCTTCTTGCCCATCGCTTTACGGAGTTTGTCCGCCTTGCCTTTCGAGAAACCCGCCACCTTCTGGGAGATAAGCATCACCTGCTCCTGATAGACGGTGACACCATAAGTCTCCTTCAGGAACTCCTCCATGGCAGGAAGGTCGTATGTGATAGGCTCCTCTCCTCGCTTTCTGGCAACGAACGAAGGAATATAGTCCATAGGGCCCGGACGGTACAGCGCGTTCATCGCGATAAGGTCCTCGAAACGCTCAGGATGCAGCTTCTGAAGCCACTCCATCATTCCAGGAGACTCGAACTGGAACACGCTCTTCGTATCGCCGTTCGAATAAATCTCGTAAGCCTTCGGGTCGTCGATAGGAATCTTTTCTATGTCAATGTCGATTCCGAACCGCTTCTTGACCTCAGCCAGGCAGATTTTTATGATGGACAATGTCCTGAGTCCCAGGAAGTCCATCTTGAGCATACCCACGTCCTCGATGAACGAGCCCTCGTACTGAGATACCCACACCTTCTGCCCCGTGGCCTTGTCCTCACCGAGCGTAATCGGAATATAGTCAGTAAGATTGCCTCGTCCGATAATCATAGCGCAGGCATGGATGCCGATCTGCCTGATACATCCCTCGAGCTGCAATGCGTACTTGAGTACCTCCCTTACCAGTTCAGAACCATTCTCCAGTTCATTCTTCAACTCAGGAATGTACTTTACGCAGTTCTTCAGGTTAGGCTTCTTCTCTACATCCTTCTTGACGATCTTGAAACGCTTCCCGTCCTTTTCCACGACTTTATCGCCCTCATCCGGCTCCTCGCCCTCCTTCAGTTCCACCTCGCTGGTCTCCGTGACCGTGATAGGCTTGTCCGGAATCATCTTCGTAAGTCTGTTGGACTCATCCAGAGGAAGCCGGCTGATACGGGCCACATCCTTGATGGCACCCTTTGCGGCCATAGTACCGAACGTGATGACATGGGAAACATGATCGACACCATATCTGTCCTGCACATACTGGATAACACGATAACGTCCGTCATCATCGAAGTCCACATCAATATCAGGCATTGACACACGCTCCGGATTCAGGAAACGCTCGAACAGGAGGTCGTACTTGATAGGGTCCAAATTGGTGATACCCAAGCAGTAAGCTACGGCGGAACCGGCAGCGGAACCACGGCCCGGACCTACAGATATGCCTTGGGCCCTGGCTGCCGCGATATAGTCCTGCACGATGAGGAAGTAGTCAGGGAAACCCATCCTGGAGATGGTCTTGAGCTCGAAATCCAGACGATCCGCAGTGACATCATCCAGAACATCCCCGTACCGCTCCTGCGCACCCTTGTAGCACAGATGGCACAGGAACGCGACCGAATGACGGAATTCCTCGCCACGGTCATTGCCCTTCTCGTCATTGCGTCCGGCGTCAATGACACCCTTGTATTTCTCAAGATAAGTGTCTATGTCATCGAGGAAGTCCTTGTCAATCTCGAACTTCGGCAAGACGTGTCCACGGTCAATGGTGTAGTTCTCCACCTTGTCGCAGATTTCCAGCGTATTGGTGATGACCTCAGGATGGTCCGGGAACAATGCCGCCATCTCCTCCTCGGTCTTCAGATACTCCTGCTGGGTATATCTGAGACGGTCGATATCGTCAATGTATGCATTGGTAGTCAGACAGATAAGCCTGTCATGGGCGGGGCCGTCCTCCTTGCGCACAAAGTGGACGTCATTGGTCGCGATGACCTTCACGCCATGCTTTTCGGCCAGATCGAAGATGACCTCATCGTACTCCTTCTCCTTCTCATACACCTCGAGCGAAAGTCCCGGAACCTCCGTCTTGTGCAGCATCACCTCCAGATAATAGTCATCCTTGAACACCCTCTTGTGCCACTCTATGGCCTTTTCCGCGCCTGCGATATTGCCGTCTAGAATCATTCTCGGAATCTCTCCTGCCATACAGGCGGAAGAGCAGATGATGTCCTCGTGGTACTTTTCAATGACCTCGTGCGAAACCCTCGGCTTGTAGTACATTCCCTCGATATGTCCGGTGGACACGATCTTCATAAGGTTCTTGTACCCGTTGTAGTTCTTGGCCAGCAGGATAAGGTGGTAATAGCCCTTCTCCTTTACCTTGTGGTCTCCCTTGGACACGTAGATTTCGCATCCGATGATAGGCTTTACGGAAGGGTGCTTAGCCGCGAACTTGAAAAACTCTTTCACGCCGTACATATTGCCGTGGTCCGTAATCGCAAGACCGGGCATACCAAGCTCTTCGGCTCGGTTGAACAGGTTTTCGATAGAAGACTGGCCATCAAGAATCGAATATTGGGTATGGACGTGAAGGTGTACGAAGGACATAATTCATCTTTTGTTAAGGAAGACAAAGATACTAAAAATTCCGTCATTTTCCCCTTACTTTTGCAGGAGTGGGAGAGAATGAGTAAATTAGCATTCGCTTCATACACGAGCTTTAAAATTGAAATAATTTATACACTATGAACTTATTGACGTGTGCTTTGGCTGCAGCTGCGATGTCGTCATCTGTTGCCGTTTCCGGAAACTCCACAAAGATGGAAATCTGGCAGGATCCGGGTGTATTCGAGATGAACAGGCTTCCGATGAGGGCCACATTCCAGACAGACCAGCAGAAAACATTGACGCTGGACGGAGTATGGAAATTCCAGCTCTGCCAGTCTCCTGCGGAGAGGACAAAGGATTTCTTTTCAGAAAAATTCAACGATTCTGCCTGGGGAACCATCCCTGTACCTGGGCTCTGGGAACTGAACGGCTACGGAGATCCTCTTTATGTCAATGTGGGATATGCATGGAGAGGACATTTCGAGAACAATCCGCCTTATGTTCCGGAGGAAAGGAATTATGTAGGACAATATCGCCGCACCTTCGACATGCCGGCTGACTGGACAGGCCGTCAGATCTGCCTGTGCATCGGTTCCGCCACATCCAATGTCCGTATCTGGGTGAATGGCAAGGAAGTAGGATATAGCGAAGACAGCAAGCTGGAGGCCCGTTTCGACATTACCAAATATGTTAAGGCAGGCGAGAACCAGATTGCCCTCGAAATCTTCCGCTGGTGCGACGGCTCCTATCTGGAAGACCAGGACTTCTGGAGGTTTTCCGGAATCGCGCGCGGGATCTATGTCTATACCCGTGAGACCAAGAGAATAGAGGACATCAATGTAAAGGGAGATATGGACGGCAATATAGATATGTCCATCGTAGTATCTCCGGGCGTCACATCATTCTCCTGCAAAGTCACTGACCCGTCAGGTCACGAAGTCGGCTCCTGTGTGGAAAATGTCGATAGCAAGGTAGTGAAAGATAAGGACGGCAACCGCGTAATACGTTGTACGTCAGTTGTTTCATCTCCGGAACTCTGGTCTGCGGAAAGTCCTTCGCTCTACACATTGACAGTGAGCGCCTACGACAAGAAAGGCCTGGTGGAAAGCGCATCAGTGAAATTCGGCTTCCGCTCTGTCGAGATAAAGAACAGCCAACTGCTTGTCAATGGTAAGGCAGTCCTGTTCAAGGGCGTTGACCGTCACGAAATGAGCCCTTATGGCGGATACGTGATGTCCTATGACGAGATGCTCGAGGATATAAGAATCATGAAAGAGTTGAATGTCAATGCAGTAAGAACATCCCACTATCCGAATGACCCTATGTGGTATGCCCTTTGCGACAAATATGGCATCTATGTAGTGGATGAGGCCAATATAGAGTCCCACGGAATGGGCTACGGCAAGGAGTCATTGGCCCACAGACCTGACTATTATGAGGCTCATCTGTCCAGAAACCGCAGGATGGTATGCCGCGATTTCAATCACCCTTCAGTGATTGTCTGGAGTATGGGCAACGAGGCCGGCAACGGTGAGAACTTCGAGAAGGTGTACGACTGGATAAAAGCCTATGACACCTCACGTCCGGTGCAGTACGAAAGAGCAGAACTCAAATACAACACAGACGTTTACTGCCCGATGTACACCCATCCGGTAGATTGCGAGAAATATCTGAAGAACAATCCTCCAAAGCCTCTTATCCTCTGCGAATACTCGCACGCGATGGGTAACTCCAACGGAAATTTCAAGGAATACTGGGATCTTGTCCGCAAATATCCTGAATTCCAGGGCGGATTTATCTGGGATTATGTGGACCAGGCCATCTGCAAGAAGGTGGATGCCCGGAAATATGGTACGGACCACATCTTCATTTACGGCGGCGATGCCAATGACTATGATGCGTCCGACGGCTCGTTCAACTGCAACGGAATATTGGCGGCAGACCGCAGCTGGCACCCTCAGACCTATGAGATAAGGTATCAGCACCGCTCCATTCTGACCACTGCCGACACGAAGTTCTGCACCCCTGGAAAGTCATTCCTGGAGGAGGACAAGGAATTTGTGGTCAATGTATATAATGAGAATTTCTTCATTGACCTTTCCCGCTACAGGATGAACTGGACCATCGAAGCCGGTGGCGCGGCAGTCAAGTCAGGTATCGTCGAGAACGTGAAAGCTGCTCCTGGTCAGACAGTTGAGGTAGGTCTTGGCATTTCCGGCAAGGATATATTGTCGGCTGTTAGCAAGTCATTGAGAAACATGCCTTCCTGCACTGGTTTCGGCACTCCGGACGGTTTCATTGACACTGACGTGTGCGTGAAGGTCAGCTGGACTCTGAAGGAAAGCGACGGGCTGCTGCCTGCCGGCTACGAAGTGGCTTATGACCAGATTGTCCTCTACGAGGCTCCTGCTTCCGCTTTCAATGCCGGTTCTGCGGCTGTAAATGATATTGTCAATGCAGAGGAAACCTCTTCAGAGGCAGTGTTCTCAGGCCAGTTCATCTATGAGAAGTCTATGGAAGGCGACCGCGTATCTGACTGGAAGGCTGTTTTCGACAAGAATACCGGCGCATTGTCAAGTTATGTGATAGGCGGAGTGGAGACCCTGAAGGAACCGCTTATGCCGTCATTCGGCAGAGCTGTCGTAGAGAACGATATGGGTGCCAATTTCCAGAACAGATTCAAGATGTGGAGATATCCGGAGTTCAAGGTGGCTTCTTTCAATGTGGAGAAGTCCTCTGACCACTATGTCGTCACTACGGAATATGCTCCGTTCGGAAAAGTATGCTCAGTGACAATGACTTACGAAATCCATCCTGACGGCGCGATCGTGGCTAAGGAGAAGATGAACGACAAGGGCGAACTCGGCAAGGCTCCATGCCTGTTCCGTTTCGGAATGAAACTGGCGATGCCGGGTGAGTTCTCGACGCTCGACTTCTATGGTCTCGGTCCGTGGGACAATTATTGCGACAGGAAGTCCGCGGCTCTGCTCGGACATTACGTACAGAGGGTTCAGGACCAGTATTGGTACGGTTATGTGCGTACTCAGGAATCCGGAACGAAATCTGATTTGAGGTGGCTGAAAGTTCTCTCATCATCAGGAACAGGAATAGAGATAACATCTGATGCCCGCTTCAGCGGCTCTGCGCTGCCGTTCAGCCAGAAGCAGATGGATTCAGCTCTTTCTGATCCTCGCCCGAGGAAGAACCCTACAAACCAGCAGGCAGGTGAGGCTACGCATTCGCTTGAACTTCTGCCACTTGCGCACAATGATGCCCGTTCTCTCGGAACTACTTATGTAAACTTTGACCTGAAGGAAATGGGCGTAGGTGGAACTGATTCTTGGGGAAGATGGCCACTCGAACCTTACCTTGTAAGGCCTGCCGAATACGAATTCAATTTCGTGATAAGGCCGGTGAAGTAACAATTTATAACTGTTTTTCACAAGAAATAGTCCATTTTTTGAGGCGGAAGGGGTGAGCAAGTCGCAAATATGTTTAACGCGAGTCCTTCTTTTGCTCAGAAGGGCTCGCTTTACAGCATATCAGGAAAAATTGTCGATTCCAAGTCCGGCGATTTCGCCCCGCCTGCTTCCAGACTGTAAGTTCCCTAGTTTGTTACATAGACCGCCACCTTGGACGCATTTGGAAGATATCCTATCTGATTTATCCTGATCCATTCGCCTGCATGGAGCGTAGAATTTAGAAATATTTATATATTTGTAAGCACACAACTAGTGATATTATGATGAAGCTAATCGTAACTGCCATCATTTTTTTTATGTCTTCTGTAGTGGGATTTGCGCAGAATTGGACTATTGATGGTGTTGTATTGGACAAGAAGTCTAACAAACCGGTAGAATTTGCTACTGTAATACTTGGTAATACAGAGCAATGGGCGGTAGCAGATGCAAACGGAAAATTCGTTATAAAGAATGTCCCGTCGGGCAATAATGTCATCAAGGTGTCTTGTCTCGGCTACGTGACAGATGAAAAAGAGATCATCATATCCAGAAATATCACGGGTTATAAGGCGTACATTGTCGAGGATAACCTTACACTTAACACTGTAGTGGTGACTGCAAAGGAAAATGAGAATAGTGCATCTACTGCGAGGACTATCGACAGGACTACTTTGGACCACGTCCAGATGTTGAATGTCTCGGATATCTCCGGACTTCTTCCTGGAGGTACTACCGGGAAACCTGATTTGACTGATAAAAATCGCTTTTCTATCAGAACCGGCTCAGCAAATGAGGCCGGTAACCCTTCGTTCGGTACAGCCGTGGAAGTGGATGGTGCCAGACTTTCCAGCAATGCCAGTTTTTCTGAAACGAAAGGTGTGACTACCAATAATTTGTCTACCAGCAATGTGGAATCTATAGAGGTTATCTCAGGTATTCCCTCTGTAGAATATGGTGATGTCGGTTCCGGTATCGTGAAGATATCTACCAAGAAGGGTAAAACACCATATATGGTGACATTTTCTTCGAATCCTAACACTAAGCAGGTGTCGGCGAGCAAAGGTTTCGGTATCGGAAAGAAGGCTGCGGTGTTGAATGCCAGCGTGGAATATACGAAAGCCATCAAAAATACCATGTCTCCTTATACGTCTTATGACAGGAAGCAGATATCATTGACCTACTCCGATCTTTTTAATAACGGGGGATTGACTGACAAGCCGTTGCGATTGACCGTAGGTCTTTCGGGGAACCTTGGCGGCAGGGATTCGAAGGCGGATCCGGATGCTCTGGCGGGTACTTGGGTGAAAGACAAGGATAACAGTTTGCGTGCGAATATGTCTCTCAACTGGCTGCTCAGCAAGCCATGGATTACCGGCATTGACCTGAACGCTTCTATTGTTTATGGCGACAAGCAGAGCAGGGAGCGTAAGCATTATTCGAATACAGCTTCTGTCGCATCGCTTCATGGCAGGAATGAAGGATATTTTGTGGCCCAGGATTATGATGGGACTGATAATCAGGATATTGTGCTGGTTCCACAGGGGTATTCCTATAATGTCATGGGAATCGATGACAAGCCTCTTACTTATAAGGTGGGATTAAAGGCTAATTGGGCTACGCATTTCGGAAAGGTAAACAATAAGGTGAAGCTCGGTGTCGACTGGAATTCGGACAAAAACTTCGGAACCGGTGCGTTTACTGAAGATCTTGCTACTGCTCCAAGTTTCAGGTTGTATGATTACAGTGCTCAGCCTGCAATGAATAATGGGGCTGTTTATCTCGAAGACAATGTGTTGATTCCTATCGGAAAGACAAGGTTGAACATCATTGCCGGACTTCGTGGAGAAGGAACTTTCATAAATGGTTCGGAATATGGCAATACTTATAGTCTGTCGCCGAGAGTCAGTGCGAAATATGTAGTGTTGTCAGGAAAAAACCGCAGGAATAAAGTCGTTCGCGATTTGTCGTTCCGTGGCGGTTATGGTGTGGCAGTAAAACAGCCGTCATTTGCCATTTTGTATCCTATCCCGTCATATTATGACATTAAGGTGTTTAATCCTACATCTATTTCAGGTACAGCTTATTATGGCTATTATATTATGCCGAAGAATACGTTGTACAACGAAGATCTTGTCTGGCAGCGAAACAAACAGGCTGAACTTGGAATGGAGATTAATCTGGCCGGTAACAAGATATCTCTCGTGGGTTATTACACCAGGACTGAGAACGCTTTCGAAGTGGATAAGATGTACGATAAGTTCTCTTATAACTATACCGACCAGGCTGCTCTTGCAAGTTGCGGAATTCCTGCTGCGAATAGAGTGTATAGCATGGATGGCAAAACTGGCGTGGTTACTGTTTCGGATAAAACCGGCGTGTTGCCTTCAGAGGTCATAAATGGAAAGAAGAGGGAGGCTCTGACAACCAATTACTATGCGAACAATTGCGGATCACCTAGTAACAGGTATGGACTCGAATGGGTGATAGACTTTGCGAGAATCAAACCTATCAACACTGAAATCCGTCTGGACGGATCCTTCTATGGATATAAGTATGTGGACTACAGCATGGTAGAGTATTCTCCGACTACCCAACTTATGTCCGATGGGACCCCTTACAAATACATTGGTCATTATGTAGGTAAAAGTGGTATCGCCAATGGTGCGGAATCGAAGCGAATTAATGCGAATCTTACCATTACGACTCATATTCCTTCTGTGAGAATGATTGTTTCTATGAAAGTGGAAGCTTCTCTTATGAGATATCATCGTTATCTTAGTGAAGGAGTGGATGGAGCACAAAGGACTTACGCAACCTCCAGTTCTTCAGGATGGCTTCCTGCCGATGACCCGTCGTTTATGGACAGAAGGGTGTTGACTGTGACATATCCTGAGTACTATTCCACTTATGATAATCCTGATGAACTTATTCCGTTCAAGGAGAAGTTCCTTTGGGCAAGTAAGAATAATCCGAAACTATATGGGGATTTGTCGAATCTGTGTCATCGTACCGTATATGATTATTACTTTGTAAAGGATTACATATCACCATATTTCTCGGCTAATTTCAGTGTAACGAAGGAAATTGGAGATATAGCGTCCATTTCGTTCTACGCTAACAATTTCTTCCGTAATCTCGGTCAGGTTTATTCGACCAAGACGAAGCAGTATTCTTCATTGTCAAGTTATCTTCCGGCATTTTACTACGGAATGACAGTCCGTTTGAAGTTTTAATAATCACTAATATTTAAAGTTATGAAGAAAATCGTGTATTTCATGATGGCAGCGGCCATTGCTCTTGTTTCCTGCAAGAAGACAGAGGACAAGATTAATGACGTACAGGTGTCTCTCACCAAGGGTGGAGAAGCCTTTGCCGTGGAGAACGTAGAAGTCTCCCTTAGAAGTTCTGCTAATGCGACTGTTTATACGGCATTGACAGATGCAAATGGTGTTGCTGTCTTCCAGATGAAGGCTGGAGCATATGAGGCATCTGCTACATTATATCAGAACTCTAACATTTATAACGGAACAAATTCTGCCGTTATTGTTGCAGATGGAGCTGAGAACGCTTTCAAACTGGATATGGTAGCTTCCAAGACCAGCCAGGTAATCATCAAGGAACTCTATTTCGGAGGATGTGCTGATGATGCAGGTAAGTTTTTTCAGTATGACAAGTACGTAATCTTGTACAACAACTCTCCAGTGGAGGCTGATGCCAGCAAATATGCTTTCGGAATGCTTTGTCCTACGAACTCCAATATGGCCAGCAAATGGATGAAAGACGGTAAGCTTTCTTATACCGACTATATGCCTATGTGGGCCGCATGCTGGTGGTTCCAGGGCTCAGTAAAGATTCCTGCATATTCTCAGATTGTAGTGGCTATGAACGGTGCGGTTAATCATAGTGCAACAGTTTCCAATTCAGTAGATTTGAGCCACGCTGACTATGTTATGTACGATCCTGAAGTGTTTAGTAATGCCAAGGCATATCCGGCACCTGATGCATCTATTTCTACTGACCATTATCTCAAGACGTATCTGTATGGAATGGGAAATGCTTGGCCTCTTTCAGTAATGTCTCCTGGTTTCGTAGTATTTGCTCCGGAAGGAACTACAACCGAGGCTTTCGTGAAAAATCCTGACAATATCGAGATGCCTGCTAATGCTATGCAGTCTGCAAAAGTTCCTCTTGATTGGGTGAAAGATGCCGTGGAGGTGTTCGACAATTCCAAGATGGATTTAAACAAAAAACGTATACTTGCTTCTGCTGACGCCGGTTATGTAAGATTTGTAAACAAACTCGGATATACAGTTTACAGAAATGTAGATAAGGCTGCTACTGAGGCTCTTCCTGAGAATGAGGGTAAACTGGTTTACAATTATGCAGGTGGTACCGAGGCTGAAGAGGGCGGCTCTACCGATCCTTCAGGCATCGATGCAGAGGCATCTATCGCAAACGGAGCTCACATCATTTATAAAGATACAAACAACTCTACAAACGACTTCCACCAGAGAAAGGTCGCTTCTCTGAAGAAGTAGATATGAATTTTAGAATATGAGAGGTAATATGAAACTGCCTTTGGCAGCAGCGCTTTTAATTCTTTTCCCGTCATTCTCAAATGCACAGGAAAAGGGGGTGTCTGTGTTCAAATCATTTGACTATGTGAAATCAGATAACCCGTGGTTGGTGTCTCCTAATACGGCATCGCTGTATACGCTTTCTGTGAAGAATATCTCTACTGTAAATGTGGGGATGACCAAATCAGACGGCTCTTATATGGATGTGCACGAATCAGGAAATGCTGCAGAAGCAGGTGCATATACCGAATCGTATGTAAAAGTTTCGGATAGGATGGCTTTCTCAGGAAAGCTGTCCTATTCGTATTTTACCGGATCCAAGATGTGTGGTCCTGTCCTTATGGATCCGTCTTATAACTTTATTAATTTCGAAGAGAGCACGACCGATAATCCCGGCAGGAAATCCAAAGAGGTTTTTGACTTGTCAGGAGGTATTAATTACCGGCTTGGTGACATGTGGTCTCTAGGCGGCAAACTGTCTTATAACACAGCGAATTACTCGAAACTTAAGGATCCTCGTTTTGCCTGCAAATGGGCTGATTTCGGTGCCTCATTAGGAATTGCATCCAAGTTGTCAGACAAAGTTACTTTAGGCATCGACGGAGAATTCCGGAAGACAGTGGAGTCGGTAGATGCAGATATTTTCGGAGAGGCTGCAAAAACCTATTACTACATTGTCGATTACGGCGCTTATTTCGGAAAAAGATCCATGTTGGATAATTCCAACGGATACCTGGCTACTGAAGGAAGTGAAAGACGTGAAAGCCGTCCTATGGTTAACCAGTTTTATGGAGGAAGCCTTCAGGCTGATTTCACATTCTCGGGAAGTACCAGGTTCTTTAATGAAATATCATTCTTGCACAGAAGCGGATTTTTCGGAAGAAAGTCTTCTGGTTCTATCCGTTATTGTGATGCGTCGGGTAATATAATCTCATATAAAGGCGTACTTTCCATGAAGAAAAATGAGACGGCTCATTATATAACTCTTGACGGAACTTATTCATCTTTAGGTAATGAGGAAAACAATTACAAGATAAATTCAGTTCCCGGAAGTAATCTGGAAGTGGTATATCTCGGTTCTCAGACAGCATTGGACAAGACACAGATTAATGCAGATCTTTCTTACAAAGGCTATGCGGGTTTGTCCGGGATGCTTCCCGACTGGGAGTATGGCGCAGAACTCGGAATGAATTATACATCGCTGACATCCGAGAGCTATCCTGATTACAGAAAGCAGGATATCACGGAATTGGATTTCAATATGTATGCTGTCAAGAACTGCAAAAAGGGTTATAACGTCTTCTCGACAGGACTTTATGCTGGTGCTCATTATGGAACCGGAACCAAGAATGAGGACGGAAAGAAAGTTTCAGCTACAGGAAATGCTTATTCCGGTACTGTATACTTGGATAGGAATTATGAATACAGGACATCTCCTGCAGGCTTTGTGAAGGTGTCGTTCAAGTATTCGCGCATTATCCGTCACGGGTTGACGCTGTTTGCGGAAATCAGTGATTCTTATACAAGTATGTTTAAAGATCCGGAGTTTTTGTCCGGAAGATATAGAAACGTGCTGAACGTGACTGTCGGCATTGATTTCTAAAAGTTATTAGTACATGACAATCAAAGGATTCAGGATATTGGTATCAGCTATTGCCGTATTCTTGTTCGCGTCTGCATCCGCTGTCGCTCAGCCGATGCCGGTGGATAGCCTTATTATAAAAGGAACGTTGGATAACGGTATGACCTATTACATCAGGCATAACGCTAATCCTAAAGGTTATGCGGACTTCTATATAGTGCATAATGTAGGTGCTTTCCAGGAAGCTCCAAATCAGGATGGTTTGGCGCATTTTCTTGAGCATATGGCTTTTAACGGGACCAAACATTATCCGAAGAAGGGTATAATCGATTTCCTTCAGGCTCAGGGTGTGCGTTTCGGCTACAATATCAACGCATATACCAGCAAGACGGAAACGGTCTATCACATGGATAATGTTCCGCTTAAGCGGGAGAGCTTCGTGGATTCTGTCCTGATGGTCCTTCATGACTGGTCAGGAGACATTTCTTGCGAGCAGAAGGAACTGGATGACGAACGTGGTGTCATCAGAGAAGAATGGCGTACCAGAACAAGTCCCCAGTCCCGAATTTTTGAGCTTCAAGAGGCTGTCCTTTATGAGGGTTCCACTTTCCCGAAGAGAAATGTCATAGGCTCCCTCGATGTTATCAATAACTTTAAAAGAGAAGAAATACTGGATTTCTACGACAAGTGGTATCGTCCTAATCTTCAGGCTATTGTGGTAGTCGGAGATTTCGATGCCAAGGAGATGGAGTCCAAGATAAAATCCATGTTCTCGGATATTAAGAATCCTGAGAATTGTGTTCCAAAAGAGACTTACAAGTTGGCGCCGTTCGTTCACGAGCGTTTCGAAAACATGGTTGATACCTCTGCCAAATTCTTGGCACTCAAGGTGTTCTTGAAACAGCCTTATCCTGAGGTCAGTCAGCGTGCCCAGAGGTCGTTCTATAAAGAGCAGTTTATCAGACAAATCATATCTGCTGCCGTAAGTGCGAGAATGGATGAGCAGGTGAAGTCTCCTGATTGTCCTTCATCCAGGGGCGTTATGGTTTCCAATGCCTCCAGAACGAATCTCTATTTTTCATTGTTTACCATCCTTCCTCGTGGGGATGCGTCACCACTGAGCCTTGTCGATTTCTATTGCGACAACGCCAACAGGTTGCTTCGCTTCGGTCTTACTGAAGATGAATTTCAGTCTGCTAAACTTAAGGTAGTCAAGAATTTGAGACTGCATAATGCTCTGTCTCCGGAGTCTGTTACTGATGATCAAATCGTCGCAGGCTGTGTGGACAACTTCCTGCATGGAGGAGCATTGACCTACCCGTCTGAACTCCAGAAAATCAAGATGGAGATCATGTCGTCCTTGAAGCTGCAGGATATCCTCGATTATATCCCTAAGATGTTCTCCGAAAGCGAGGTGATATATTCTTATTTCTATAATCCGAAGGATGGACATGAGATGCCTTCTGAGCAGCAGATTCGTGAAAGAATCCACGAATGCGCCCAGAAAGACTTGACATTCGATGCTATCAAGTTCAAGAAAGTGGACTTCAGCATTGACCTTCCTAAGGGGAAAATAATTAAATCTCAGCCGGTCAAGGGTTCTCAAACGGAGCTTTGGACCCTCTCCAACGGTATGCGCGTATGGTGGACACCGGCAGACGGCGTGAAGTCCAAGACTGCGCTTTCGATAAATTATGTGGTAAAAACCGGTGCGCGTGCTTTAGCTCCTGATAATATTCCGGCAGAAAAATTTGCCGAGAAATTTATGGAGAAGTATCTCGGTATCCGTGGCTCTGACAGGGTGGAGAATATGAATAGCCCTCAGTTCGAAGGTGTCCCGTACATGGTGTCATTCTCAGCCTCTAATGCTGTGATTACCACGGCTGTAGCTGCTGATAAAGCGGATCGTGCCTTCAGTGTATTGAATCTGCTTGTTACTGAACCGTATTTCTCTGACGCCCGCACGATGAAGACCACAATCGATGCGACAGTGGAATCTATGCGTAAACCTCGTTCGTCTTCATCGGTATTCCGTGAGGGCTTCAACGAAGTTTGCTACAATAATCATCCGTGGTACAGCAGAATCGACTCCGCTGCCGTAAGAGCATTGACCCCGGAACTGCTTGCGGATGTTCATGCCCGCCAGATCAGAGATGCCGGTGCTACGGATGTCTATATCTGCAGTTCGATGCCGAAAGAGGAAATCGCGGCTTTCGCCGAAAAGTATTTGGCGTCCATGCCTGCCGGATATGCCCATAAGCTCGCGAAGGTCCAGCCTAAAGTTCCTTCTTATAAGGGGGTCAATGAATTTGTGCGTACTTTCAAGGCATCATCCAAAGTCTCTAAAGCCACGGTCAGCGTGAACTGGCTGTATAATGTGAAGACAGATTTGAGGAGCTTGTGTGCTGTGGATGTTTTGGATTACATTATGTCTGCGCGTTGCCTTTCACAGATTCGAGAGCAGCGTGGCGGAACCTATTCCGTAAGCTTCAGTTCTTCTATTTTCCGTGAGAAGAAAGGTCTTGTCCAGTCATCTGTGGATTTCGAAACCAGACCGGAACTGCGAGATACTCTTGTGAATGACGCATATGAGTTGCTGTCTGATTTCTGTGAGAACGGACCGACTGACGAGGAAATGTCTGCAGCGAAGAACTATCTGATGAAGTATTATACTAAACTCCAGAAGAATCGTCAAATATCTGTGGTTAAGCGAAATGCGTCTATTCAGGATCATGCGGCATCCGGAGTTTGGGATGAAGATTATAAACAGGCTCTTTCAGAAGTGACGGCTTCTGACGTCCTTAAGACAGCACGCAAGGCGAACAAGGGTGCCCGCCTATTGTCAGTACTTAATGAAGAATAAATTAAAATACACAAGTTAATGGCTAAACAATCAACAATCAAAAAGAATTGGCCTAAGTATCTCCTACAGTGGGGTGTTCTGGCCGCTATTGCCGGTTTCTTGCTTATTCCTTGTAAGAACCCGGCCAACCCTGAAGCATATTGCCCTATGGGCGGACTTCAGGCATTGGCAACATTCTTCGTAAGAGGATCATTGCCTTGCAGCATGAGCATGGTGCAGATAGTCATGGGCATTGTCCTCGCTGCTGCGGTAGTGCTTTTCAGTAAGCTTTTCTGCGGTTATATCTGTCCGCTCGGAACAGTGCAGGACCTCCTGGTCAAGCTGCGCAATGTAATCGGGTGGAAAGGCATTGAAATAAAGAACGGAAGCATCGCCGACAAGGTCCTCCGCGTCATCAAATACGCGCTGCTGTTCTGGATTTTCTACATGACGGCCACTGCAAGTGAGCTGTTCTGCAAGAACCTGGACCCGTATTACGCCGTAGCGACCGGATTCAAGGGAGAAATCACCCTGTGGATGTCCATTGTGACTGTAGCATTGGTCCTGATATGCGGATTCATGATCAATATGTTCTGGTGCAAGTACCTCTGTCCGCTTGGAGCGATTTCCAATTCATTGAAATTCTGGGTGTGGATAGTCGTTCTCGCGGCAGCGTATTATGTGCTCGGCCTGGTGGGTGTCAATGTCCCTTGGTGGGCTCTTTTGGCTGCGTTCTGTGTAGCCGGCTACCTGTTGGAGATTCTTTGCGGGAAGCCGAAGCTGCAGGTGCTCCATATCATGAAGAATGATGCGAAATGCACCCATTGCGGAATCTGCAACAAGCATTGTCCTTATGGCATCGATATCGCGAACTGCAAGACTGGTGCTGTCAATGCCGTGGATTGTACGCTTTGCGGCGAATGTACGGCGGTTTGCCCGATGGACGCTATCCATACAGGTGTATGCGTGAAAGGTAGCAGGAATCTTGGCAATGTGCTGCTTCCGGCCATTATCGCTGTGCTGCTTGTCGCATTCGGATTCTGGGCAGGGGACAAGTACGAATTGCCTACCATCAATGTTACATGGGGCATCGAGGAGACTCTCGAGGACGGCACTGTGAAGCAGCTGGTGGATCCTTCTGCGCTCGAGACCATGGAGATGACCGGTCTGCGCTCAGTGAAGTGCTACGGAAGTTCTATGGCGTTCAAGGCCAAGCTGGAGAAGATCCGCGGCGTGTATGGTGTGAAGACATTCGTGGCTCATCACAGGGCCGTGATTACTTATGACCCTTCAGTTACGACTTCCGAAAAGATTCAGGAAAGCGTGTTCACTCCGTCCAAGTTCCGTGTGAACACCCCGGATCCTGCCGCTACGGACAGTATCAAGGTGGTGACCATCAGGACAGAGAACATGTATGACAAGCTCGACCTGAACTATCTCGGTCTGCAGATGCGTCTGACTGAAAAGAAGATATATGGTCTGGAGTCCGAGTTTGCCTGCCCGCTCATTGTCAGAGTTTATATGGATCCGTCAGAGAATCTCGACAAGGCATGGTTCAAGAAGATTGTCAATAAGAAGGAACTCGAAATGACTTTGCATGGCGGTGGAACCAAGATTACTCCTGTGAACTTCAAGTTCGTGGACCTGGAGGACGGCGAAAGCTACATCTCTACTGAAGCGTTTATCCGCAGGATGTTCACTCCGTTCAAGGCTCAGTTCAAGAAGAGAGTCGAGGAATTCGAGGGTAAGCCGCAGTTCGTGTATGAGATTCCTGATGCGAATTACGAGAAGCCTATCATTCTGCGCAATCTTCCGTTCGTAAGCAACCATTTGTCTAAGAACGACGGTATCATCGGCGTCTATCTGGAACTCAACAAGGATCTCGTTCCTGCACTTATGGTAAGATATGCGGCCCCTATGACTGCAAGCCGTATATGGGAACTCCTCAATATGGAAAAATGGACTATCACCTATGCTGAAGATGATGTCCGTGAAGTGGATGCCAAGCTGAAGTTCAAGACTCCAGGTGTGGAAATGCCTTATCAGGGTTCGGCTCTTGAAACTGTTCTGGCTGAGTAGATTTTGAATATCAATAAATATAAAATGAAAATAAGAAAGATTAGATTGATGGCATTGACCTTGGCGGGAATCCTGTTGGGACAGGCGGCAGCTGAGGCGGATGAAGGAATGTGGCTGATTCAGGACATCAATTCCGCATTGGAGAAGAAGATGCAGGAGCGTGGTCTGAAACTGTCAGCAGGGGAGATTTACAATGCTGATGCTCCGGGAAGTGCGGTGTCTGACGCTATCGTATCGTTGGGCTTCTATTGCACCGGAAGTATCATTTCCGACAAGGGATTGCTGATTACCAATCATCATTGCGCTTATAGTGATGTGTTTGCGCTGAGTACGCCTGATCATAATTATCTGGAAGAAGGTTATTGGGCTCTGAAGGAGGATCAGGAACTGCCGATTCCGGACAAGCAGGTGTTCTTCCTGAAACGTGTTCTGGACGTGACTGCCGAGGTGCAGGCTCTTCGTGAGGAGTTACGCTGCAAGAAGCAGCCGTGCGGGATGCGCCGTATCAGCTTTATCATGGAGAAGAAATACAAGAAAGATACCGGTAAAGAGGCATATTTGAGTTCAATGTGGGCTGGGGAGAAGTATTATATGGCATTGTACGATGTGTATGAGGATCTTCGTCTTGTAGCTGCGCCTCCTGTTTCTGTGGCTGCTTTCGGTGGTGATACTGATAACTGGGAATGGCCTCAGCAGAAATGCGACTTCGCTATGTATCGTGTATATATGTCTCCTGACGGCAGGCCTGCCAAGTTCTCTAAGGAGAATGTGCCTCTGAAGCCACTCCGCAAGTTGGAGATTTCTCTTGCGGGATATAAGCCTGGTGACTATACGATGGTTATCGGCTATCCAGGCAGAACCAATCGTTATGCGTCTTCGTTGGAGACAGATTATCAGGAGCGTGTGACTCTTCCGATTGCCAATGAACTGAGACGTAATCAGATGGAGATTATGCGTCGCTGGATGGATGCCGACCCTTCTGTATGGCTCAAGTACTCGGATACTTTCTTCGGTCTGAGCAATATAGGTGAGATGCAGGAAGGTGAGGCGGAGTGTCTTAAACGGTTCGGTGTCAAGTCGATAAAGGAGTCTGAGGAGAAGGCACTTCAGGCGTGGATAGAGGCTGATGCCGGTCGTAAAGCCAGATGGGGTAGTCTCATGTCGGATTTGAAGAAGATGTATGATGAGACAGAGTCCGTGGAGCGCAACAAGGCTTATTTCCGGGAGACTTTCTTCCGCGGCACGATTATCGGTCGCACGATTATGAGAATGAACAGTGCTCGCGGCAAGTTCGGACCGATGAAGAGACATCTTATGAGGGGTGTTGCCGAGACAGACCCGAGAGTGGAGCGTGATTTGCTCGAATACGCTGTGTCTCAATACTTTTCTAACATTGACACATCTCTTTTCGGACCTTATCAGAAGGAACTTCTTGCCAAGTTCGGTCATGATTTCAAGTCAATGACTGACTACGTCTGGGAGGGGACCATGGTTGCCTCTCCGGAAAAGGCAGCTGAGTTCAATGACCCGGCCCAGTTCAATGAGGACAGGCTCAAGAAGCTGCTTCTGGATGTAAGCATACTCGATTTCAACAAGTGTGACAATGACATGAACCACCGGAATCAGATTCTGGCTCTGAACAAGGAATATACCCAGGCGCTTTATGAAATGCGTCGTGACAAGGGTATCGCCCAGTATCCGGATGCGAATTCCACCATGCGTGTCACTTATGGCACGGTAGGCCCATTGGAGCCGAAAGACGGCATGTGGTGCTCTTGGCAGACATCCACGAACGGCATCATCGAAAAATACGATGCTTCCAACCGCGACTTCAAGCCTTCAGACGAGTTTATGTCAATGCTGAAGTCACGTGATTGGGGCCGCTGGGCTGTGTCTGTGAAGCCTGTATCAGGAAAATCACGCGGGAAGGCAAATGTGGCCGCTACCGGCTTCGCAGGCGCTCCTGCAGGGACAATGCCTGCCGATTTCCTGACTGACAATGACATCACCGGCGGCAATTCCGGCAGTCCTGTGCTCAATGCCTCTGGTCAGTTGATAGGCCTTGCTTTCGACGGCAACAAGGAGTCTCTCGCCAGTGATCTGTACGCAGTTCCGGGTTACAACAAGTGTGTCTGCGTGGATATCCGCTACATTCTCTGGACTTTGGACAGATATGCCGGCATGTCCCGAATTATAGATGAATTAGGATTGTAGTCAAAATTTTTTGGCAAAACCGAATATTCGTTTTATCTTTGCATTCCTATCAGGAGAAATCGGTTAACGAATCTCTCGAAGGAATGCATTTCCGGAGAGGTGGGTGAGTGGCTGAAACCACCAGTTTGCTAAACTGACGTACGGGTTTACCGTACCACGAGTTCGAATCTCGTCCTCTCCGCAAAACGAGAAAGAGAAAACAGCGTCAAGTTCACTTGAACGCTGTTTTCTCTTTTCCGTTTTGTAAAGCCCCGCCGCAGGCGGAGCGAGATGTCGGAGCGCGAACGACGAAATCTCGGAGAGGACGAGATCCAGCCCAGTGGCTTGTTTCATCTTTATGTAATGTGTCTAACTCAGAGATTGCGTAATCATGATTTCGCAATTCAACTCGCAACTTTCACCTAAAAGAGACTGTATAACCTTTTGTCTATCAGTTGGTTTTAACTTGCAGGCCAACTCGCAATTTTGATTGGAATTTTTTCGGGTCAAGGGGAAAAACCTGTGCATTATGCCTTCCTCTACTACCGATTGCGGTAAGTTAGAGCCGGTAAGCGGCATAGCCAGCGGCGAATTGCGGAGCACCTGAGCAGAGCTGGCTTTTGCCGAAGTCGGTGTGGTTTCCGGTCGTGAGAATTTCAGGCGAAACTG
>HF996009.1 GCA_000432515.1 Bacteroides sp. CAG:545 | reverse complement strand
GACACAAGAGAAGATGAAGATATAGAGATAGAAGAGATGGCGGAAGATGAGATAGAGAGTAAAAGAAGATAGAAAGAGAGAAGACAGAAAGAAGAAAGAGAAGAGACGCCGAGAGCAGCGAAGCGATGCGGAGAGCACCAAGTGACTCAGAGAACTGGGAAATGATGCGGGGAATATCGAAGAAACTCAGAAGAAGTCGGAGGAAAGTTGAGAAACTTGAAATAACTTTGTTATCTTTGAATGCCGGACGAAAAAGCCAAGCAAAGAAGCTGGGCATATACGCCATGTAAGCATGAAAAAATAAGTTGGTAAAGATTTGTGAAGGATTTTCGAGGATAGATTTCTTTTCGAAGATGGAGTGTACTGGACGTACACGACTGATGAGAAAAGGAATATAGACCGAAAAGACGAGCAAAGATTACAAAGTTATTTTTTAAGGATTACTAGACAATGGAGCCGGACGAAAAAGCAAGGTAACTACTTACAATGACAGACAACAAGAAGGAAGTGGAGCGTGCGGAGCTTCACAGGACCATCTGGGCAATAGCCGATGAGATGAGAGGGTCCGTGGACGGATGGGACTTCAAGTCCTACATCCTGGGAATGCTCTTTTACAGATACATAAGCGAGAACATCACCTCGTACATCAACCGCGGCGAATGGGAGACCGAAAACAAGGACTTCAACTATGCGGATCTGGAAGATAGCGTGGCAGAGGGCATCAGAGATGAGATGGTGAGCGTGAAGGGATTTTTCATCCTGCCGTCACAGCTTTTCGAAAACGTATGCAAAGTCTGTGACACAGACGACAATCTGAACACGACACTCGAGAGCATTTTCAAAGCCATCGAAAGTTCAGCCAAAGGCACCGCAAGCGAGGACGATTTCAAGGGGCTGTTCGCCGACCTCGACGTGAATTCCAACAAATTAGGCGCGACCGTCATCAAGAGGAACGAGAAACTCGTCAAGCTCCTGAGAGGAATCGCGTCAATGAAATTGGGTGATTATCAGGACAATACCATCGACGCTTTCGGTGACGCATATGAATACCTGATGGGCATGTACGCATCCAATGCCGGCAAGTCAGGCGGAGAGTACTATACCCCGCAGGAAGTGAGCGAACTACTTACCAGACTGGCGACAGTGGGCAAGACGGAGGTCAATAAAGTTTACGACCCGGCCTGCGGTTCAGGCTCATTGCTGCTGAAGGCCGCGAAGATATTGGGAAAGGACAATGTCCGCCAAGGCTTCTTCGGCCAGGAAATCAATCTCACGACATATAACCTGTGCAGAATCAACATGTTCCTGCACGACATCGACTATGACAAGTTCGACATAGCATGCGAGGACACACTGCTTTCGCCTCAGCATTGGGATGACGAGCCGTTCGAGGTGATAGTTTCGAATCCGCCGTACTCCACCAAGTGGAAGGGCGACGACGACATCACATTGATCAATGACCCGAGGTTCGCGCCGGCAGGTGTGCTTGCACCGAAATCGAAGGCGGACCTGGCGTTCATCATGCATTCGCTGGCGTGGCTGGCGAGCAACGGAACTGCGGCAATCGTTTGTTTCCCAGGCGTGATGTACAGGGGCGGCTCGGAGAAGAAAATCAGGCAGTATCTCATTGACAACAACTATGTTGACTGCATTATACAGCTGCCGGACAATCTGTTTTTCGGCACCAGCATCGCGACCTGCATCATGGTACTGAAGAGGGCCAAGAAGGACAACGGTACACTGTTCATCGACGCCTCCAATGAATGTGTCAAGGTCACGAACAGCAACAAGCTCACCGACGAGAATATCCGGCACATTTTAGAGATTTTCACGGAGAGAAAGGATGTGCAGTATGTAAGCAGGCTGGTGGCCAATGACGAGATCGCGAAGAGCGACTACAATCTGTCGGTTTCCACATACGTGGAACAGGAGGACACCAGAGAAAAGGTGGATATTGTGAAGCTCAATGCTGAACTTGCGGAAATCGTATCACGGGAGAATGTGCTGAGAGCGGAGATTGACAAGATAATTAACGAAATTGAGATATAATGTCATTGTGCTATTTCGGAGTGGAAGGTAATGACGAAGCCGCTCGGGTGGGGAGCGGCTCCGATACTGACGGGCGTTCAGACAAGGCTGTCCGCCTACCGGTTACGGTAGTGGGCCTTCACGTAAACCTTTTTGCCTCCGACCATTCTGAAATGGCCTCTGACAAAAATAGGTTTGTGAGCTGCTCCGCACTCTGTGCCAGGGCGCTCGTCAAACTTGATGATAATGGATATTTTCATGTTGCATAAATGATTTGTAAGCTTGAGAGCTGAGAGCGGCCTTTGAGAGTACTTCCGTCAGTATATCTCTAAAACGCAAAAAGCACTCACCCGTGGGCGAATGCTTTTTAAAATAAGTTTGACGAGCCCCTCAACCATTCACATGAAAATCTCCAATGCAAAGGTAAGCAATTAAAAGGAAAAAGCAATACTTGACAGAAGGAAACATGAGCAAGTTAGAAAAGTTAATACAGCAGTACTGTCCGGATGGAGTGGAGTGGATTAAAATCAAAGATATAGCACAAGTCGGGACAGGCAGTAGTAATGGCAATGAAGCAGATGAAGATGGGAAATACCCATTTTTCGTAAGGTCTCAAATTGTCAAGAGCAAAAATGATTTCGAATATGACGAAGAAGCCATTATTATCCCAGGCGAAGGTGGCATAGGTGATATTTTTCATTATATCAATGGGAAATATGCGCTACATCAAAGAGTATATAGGATACATTTCACAACACAACAAATAAATGTAAAATTCGCTTTCTATTACATGAAAAGCGCATTCAAGCGATTCATAATGACAAAAGCAGTTAGTGCGACAGTTACATCTATTAGAAAGCCTATGATTGAAGATTTTGAAATCCCAGTGCCGCCGCTTCCTGTGCAGGAAGAGATCGTGAGAGTGTTAGATGCGTTTACAGAACTGCAAGCAGAACTGCAAGCAGAACTGCAAAAAAGAAAGCAACAATACAACTTTTATCGCGATAATTTATTGAATTTCAAGGATATAAATAGGGGGGGCAAGAAATAAAGTGGATGAAGATTGGGGAGATATGTAATGTCATCACTGGCGGAGAAGTCCCTGTTGATAGCATCAAAGGAGATACACCACAAGGAGATTTTAAATATCCTATATGGGGAAACGGTAAGGATATTTATGGATATTCAGCGACATATCAAATTACTCAAGATGCCGTATGTATTTCATCAATTGGAGCGAATACCGGAGCCGTATTTTTTCATTCAGCATACTTCACTCCGATAATTAGATTGAAAGTACTTATACCTCTGAGTAAAATAATATCAACAAAATACCTGTTTTATATTCTTTCAACAGTTGGTTTTGATATAAAAAAGAGCAGTGTCCCTAACATGAATTCAACTGAAGTAAAACAAAAAAGAATCCCCATCCCACCGATGGAGGAGCAACAGAGAATCGCAGACATCCTTGACCGCTTCGATACCCTCACCAACGACCTGACTTCGGGGCTTCCGGCAGAAATGGAAAAGCGCAGGCAGCAGTATGAGTTTTATCGAGACAAGTTATTGACCTTCAAAAGAAAAGAGGCATAAGATATGGCAAAGAAAGAACATAAAGGAGTAATCTACATTCTGACCAATCCTTCCTTTCCTGATTACGTCAAGATCGGGTATGCCACCGATATTGAACAGAGGCTGAAGCAACTCAACAGGAGTGAAACCATCCCTTTTGCATTCAGGGTGTATGCCATCTATGAGGTGGAGAGTGATCTTACTGACAAGGAACTCCACAAGCTGATTGACAGCCTGAACCCCGACTTGAGAACCATTGAGACCTTTGACGGGAAACAGCGTGTCAAGGAGTTCTATGCAATGTCGGCAGAGGATGCCTACTCTCTTCTGGATTGCATTGCCAAGATTAGCGGCACCACTGACAGGTTGAAGAAAATGAAACCGGAAGGACATGAGGTGGAAGATGAGAAGATAGCTGAAGACGTGAGAGCAGAATCGAAGAGAGGTCCTTTCAGGTTCTCAGATTGCAATATAGCTTTTGGCAGCGAGGTTACCTTCGTTGAAGACGAGTCAGTCGTGGCGACAGTCCTTGATGACAGGCACATCCTTTATAAGGGACAGACAACATCCCTGTCAGCCCTTGCACGGGAACTGAAACACTTTGACCACCCCGTCCAGGGAACACTATGGTTCAAATACAAGGGTGAGGTGCTGAATGAGTTAAGATTAAGACTTGAAAAAAGAAAATAGCCTATGTCCCAATACAATATCATTGCAGAAAGCGCAGAGTACACTGTGGTCTCGGAATATGAGCACGCGGTGAGCACGTCCGAGGCGTACCAGAGCGAGGCTGAGCTGGAGAAAGAGTTCATCAGACTCCTTGGGGAGCAGGGCTATGAGTACCTGCCGATCCATACGGAGGCGGACCTCGTATCCAATCTCCGCACAAGTCTGGAGAAGCTGAACGACTACCATTTCACCGACAATGAATGGGAGCACTTCTTCAACGAGTGCATTGCCAACAAGAACGATGATATTGTAGCCAAGACCGCCAGAATACAGGAAGATTACATCCAGGTCCTGAAGAGGGACAACGGGGAAAGCCGGAACATCTACCTCATCGACAAGAAGAATATCCACAACAATTTCGTCCAGGTCATCAACCAATATGTCGAGGAAGACGGAAACTATGACACGAGGTACGACGTGACCGTACTTGTCAACGGACTCCCCCTCGTACACATTGAACTGAAACGCCGTGGCGTACAGCTGAAAGAAGCGTTCAACCAGATAAACCGCTATCAGCGGGATAGTTTCTGGGCGGGAAGCGGACTCTACGAGTACGTGCAGATATTTGTCATCTCGAACGGCACCAACACGAAATACTACTCGAACACCACCCGCGCAAACCATCTGAAAGAGCAGGAGACCGGAGGACGGAACAAGTCCAGGAAGACCAGCAACTCATTCGAGTTCTCTTCATTCTGGGCCGACAGCAACAATAAGGTAATCAATGACTTGCTTGATTTTACCAAGACATTCTTCTCCAAGCACACCCTGCTGAACATCCTCACCAAGTATTGCGTCTTCACAAGCGAAAGGATGCTGATGGTGATGCGTCCGTACCAGATTGCTGCCACTGAAAGAATCATCCAGCGGATCAATGTCGCACACAACTACAAGTTCTACGGGAGCATCAGAGGGGGCGGATACATCTGGCACACGACGGACTCCGGCAAGACATTGACCTCATTCAAGACAGCGCAGCTGGCATCCGGACTCCCCTACATCGACAAAGTCCTTTTCGTGGTCGATAGAAAAGACCTGGACTACCAGACGATGAAGGAATACAACCGTTTCGAGGAAGGCGCGGCTGACGGCAATTCTTCTACCGCCGTACTGCAGAGGCAGTTGGAGAACAGGGACAAGAGCGGCGGATACCATGACTACCGCATCATTGTCACTACCATACAGAAGCTTTCCATCTTTGTCCAGAAGAACAAGAACCATCCTGTTTTCCAGCAGCGCGTGGTGATCATTTTCGACGAATGCCACAGAAGCAACTTCGGCGAGATGCACACAGCCATCACGAAGAACTTCAAGAAATACCATCTTTTCGGGTTCACCGGCACGCCGATTTTCGCACAGAATGCAGGGACAGGCGGTGACCTGAGGCTGAAGACCACCCAACAGGCCTTCGGCGACAAGCTCCACACCTACACCATTGTGGATGCGATCAATGACGAGAATGTCCTGCCCTTCAGGATCGACTACGTCAATACCATCAAGGAGAAAACCGGCATTGCGGATGAACAGATTTCCGCCATTGACAGGGAAAAGGCAATGGCTTCGCCGGAAAGAGTGTCGCAGGTGGTGAAATATATCATTGACCATTTCGACCAGAAGACCAAACGCAGTTCCTACTATTCCTTCAGGGTTCTCGATGATATCCACAAGGTCGCCAGCGCGAAGAAAGGGGCAGCAGTTTCGGAACACAAGACGGAGCAGAAACTGAACGGATTCAATGCAATGTTCGCCGTGGCCTCCATTCCGATGGCCAAGGCGTATTACAATGAGTTCAAGAAGCAGCAGGCCGATCTGCCTGAGTCTCAAAGGCTCAAGATTGCCACGATATACAGTTACAGTGCCAATGAGGAAGACATTGACGGTATCCTGGCAGAGGAGAATCCGGAGAGCACAACGCAGCTGGACCAGCAGTCCCGGGATTTTCTGGAGGGTGCAATCAAGGATTACAACCAGATGTTCGCCACGAATTACGACACGTCCGGCGACAAGTTCCAGAACTACTACAAGGACCTGTCCCTGAGGATGAAAAACAGGCAGGTGGATCTGCTTATCGTGGTGAACATGTTCCTCACAGGGTTTGACGCCACCACGCTCAACACTCTGTTCGTGGACAAGAACCTGAAGCAGCACGGGCTCATCCAGGCGTTTTCCAGAACGAACAGGATACTCAATTCCGTAAAGACTTTCGGCAACATAGTATGTTTCAGGGATTTGCAACAGGCCACCGACGATGCCATCGCCCTGTTCGGGGACAAGGATGCCAGCAGTATAGTCGTGCTCAAGGATTTCTGGTCATACTACAACGGTTATGACAACAAGGACGGCAAGCATTGCTACGGCTACAGTGAGCTGGTCGATCAGCTCAAGAGCGAATTTCCGGAAGGCCGGCCTGTTTTGGGCGAGGATGCGGAAAAGCGTTTTGTAGCACTGTTCGGAAGCCTGCTGAAATCCATCAACATTCTCTCCACATTCGACCAATATGAGGGACGTGAAGAGCTGTCGGACAGGCAGTTGCAGGATTACCAGAGTCATTATCTCGACTTGCGGGACAAATGGCGCCGCAGGAAACCGGGGGACAAGGAAAACATCAATGATGACCTCATCTTCGAGACCGAGCTGATCCGCCAGGTGGAAATCAACATTGACTATATCCTCCTGCTGGTGCAGAAATATCACGACACGAACTGCACTGACAAGGAGATTCTGGTCAATATCTCGAAGGCCATCGGTTCAAGTCTCCAGCTCAGGAGCAAGAAGGAGCTGATAGAAAGTTTCATAAGCAGTGTCAATGCAGGTACGGATGTGGACCGGGGATGGCGGGAATATGTCCAGCGGCGCAAGGCTGAGGACTTGAATGAAATCATTGAAAGTGAACATCTTAAGCCGGAGGAGACTGAGAAGTTCATCGAAAGCAGCTTCAGGGACGGACAGGTCAGGACCACGGGCACGGACATTGACAAGATTCTTCCGCCGATGTCGCGTTTCGGCGGCGGCAACAGGCAGGAGAAGAAGAGATCCGTCATCGAGAAGATCCAGAGTTTCTTCGAGCGGTATTTCGGGCTGTAAGCAAGCGGTGAAAATAAGTTGTAGAGATTTGTGGAGGATTTACTATCTTTGTAAGACTTAACAAAACGGAATATGAAATCTGACATTGAGATTGCAAGAAGCATCAGGCTCAGGCCGATCGGCGAGATTGCGGAAAGACTGGGGATACCGCAGGAAGAGCTTGAACCCTATGGAAAGAATATGGCCAAAGTGCCTCTTACTCTGATAGATGAGGAGAAAGTCAAGAAAAGCAAACTGATTCTGGTGACTGCCATCACACCTACCAAAGCAGGAATCGGAAAGACGACGGTCTCGGTGGGACTTGCTCTCGGACTCAATAAAATCGGGAAAAATGCTGTGGCTGCATTGAGGGAGCCTTCTCTCGGCCCTTGCTTCGGAATGAAAGGCGGGGCGGCAGGCGGCGGATACGCCCAGATTCTTCCGATGGAGAAGATCAATCTGCATTTTACCGGAGATTTCCACGCCATCACATCGGCCAACAATATGATTTCAGCACTGCTGGACAACTATCTGTACCAGCACCAGGCAGAAGGCTTCGGACTGAAACAGATATTGTGGAAACGCGTGATGGACGTGAACGACCGCTCGCTCAGGCATATCGTAACCGGTCTCGGGCCTCACTCCAACGGACTTGTACAGGAATCAGGCTTCGACATCACACCGGCTTCAGAAATAATGGCCATCCTCTGCCTGTCCAGGGACATTGACGACCTCAGACGCAGAATCGAGAACATTCTCCTCGGCTATACACTTGACAACAAGCCGTTTACGGTTAAGGACATGGGAGTCGCAGGCGCTATCGTGGCCCTGCTTCTGGATGCGATGAACCCGAACCTCGTGCAGACCACGGAAGGCACACCGGCATTCATCCACGGCGGTCCTTTTGCCAATATCGCTCACGGCTGCAACTCCATTCTCGCCACACGTATGGCCATGACCTATGGTGACTACGTGGTGACTGAGGCCGGCTTCGGTGCAGATCTGGGTGCAGAGAAATTCTTCGACATCAAATGCAGGAAAGCGGGGCTGAACCCGTCACTCACCATACTTGTAGCCACATTGCGCGGACTCAAGATGCACGGCGACGTACCTGTGGACAAAATCAGCGAAGCCTCGGAGGAAGGTGTACGGAAAGGATTTGCCAATCTGGACAGACACATTGAGAACATGCGCAAATTCGGACAGAGCGTACTCGTATGCTTCAACAAGTTCGGCGATGACAGGGACGACGAAATCCGGATGGTACGTGAACATTGCGCCGAACTCGGAGTGCCGTTTGCATTGAACGACGCATTCAGCAGAGGCGGTGATGGTGCGGTAGAACTCGCGGAACTTGTCGTGAAAACCATTGACAATCAGCCTTCCGAGCCGGTGAAATTCATCTACCGGGACGAGGAAAGCATTGAAAACAAGATAACCCGCGTAGCGAAAGAGATTTATCGTGCCGGGGCTGTGGAGTTCAGTCCGGAAGCCCGCAAGATGCTCGCGAAAATCGAGGGCACGGAGTACGCGAAATTCCCTGTCTGCATCGCCAAGACGCAGTATTCATTCTCACAGGACCCTAAACTCTACGGAGCGCCGGAAGGATTCGAGTTCGACATCAAGGACGTTGTCATCAATGCCGGGGCAGAGATGATAGTGGCCATCGCAGGAGACATCATCCGCATGCCGGGGCTGCCGAAATCGCCGCAGGCTCTCAGGATCGACGTGAAGGACGGTGCCATAGACGGACTTAGTTAGGAGTCAGGACAATGCTTTTCGACAATCACAATCACTGCCAGTTTTCCTTCGACGGAGAACGCACAAGCGTGGAAGCGACCGCATGCAGTGCCATCCGGAAAGGGCTGGGCGGCATCTGCTTCACCGACCACTGCGACTTCTATGTGCCGCCGATAAAGGCCAAATACGAGTCGTTCGTCTCCGAAGTCTTCGACGTGGACGCGCGCAATGCCGAAATCGACAGGGTCAATGATCTTGTCCATTCCGGAGAAATACTGGGCTGCGGCGAACTGGCAAAAGCTGCGGCTCCCGGAAACGGAGATGTCGCAATTCCGACAGGATTCAAAGTGTTCAAAGGCATAGAGATAGGCGTCCAGAAAAGCGAGCGGGAGAAAATCGCCAGGCATCTGGAGGAGCACAGTTTCGACGAAGTCATTGCCTCAGTGCATTATCTCGACGGTACGGACCCGTTCTGGGGCGGCTACTATGAAGGCAAGGACTGGAAGACGGCGTACAGGCACTATCTCGAGACATTGTACGAAGAAATCGTCTGGCTCGGGGACCGTTTCGACATCATGGGACACTATGATTATGTCACCAGATATGCCCCGTATCCCGAGGCCAGCATCCTGTACAAAGATTTCCCGGACGTACTGGACGAGATGCTCAGATTCCTTGCAGAGAACGGCAAGGCATTGGAAATCAATACCAAGACATATCAGGAGCTGAAAGGCAGGACACCGGTCTTGGACGAGAACATCCTGCACAGGTACCGTGAACTTGGAGGTGAGATAGTCAGTCTCGGCTCCGATTCACACGATGCCGGGAACGTGGGCCTGCATTTCGACAGGTTCGCACATATTCTGAAAAGCTGCGGATTCCGCTACCTTGCACATTACGAGAAGCGCAAGCTAGTGATGCTGCCCAATGAGTAGGCCCTAAGCCGTGAAAGCGCAGCGAGGCTCTCGAGCAGTGACTCCGCATCCGAAAATGCTGAAAAGGCGAGAGGAGCAGGCTCGAGCCGCCGGCTTCAATTCGCCACCTCGGAGAGGAATTTCATACGCACCAGCCTGATTTCCATCTCTTCATAGTCGCCGGCAAGAGCGTCGATGGCATCCTCAAGCGAGTCGGACTCGGCTTCAGTCCTGAACCATTCGTAGAGTTCGTCGGCCACGTCCGCATCCAGATTGTTGTCGATATAGTAATCCAGATTCAGCTTCGTGCCGGACTCCACGATGCCCTCCATGGCGGAAAGCAGATCAGACATCTCCATATTGCGGGCTTCCGCAATATCTTCCAATGCCATACGCCTGTCCACGCTCTGGATGATGAATATCTTGTCCGAAGACTTGTTCGGCATCGACCTTACCAGAAAATCATCCGGACGGGAGATTTCATTGTCCTCAACATATCTGGTAATCAGCTCGAGGAACGGCTTTCCGTATTTCTTCGCCTTGCCCTCGCCGATACCCTGGCACTTGATGAGCTCGTCAAACGTCTCTGGATACATTATGGACATGTCTTCCAGGGACGAATCGCTGAAGATTATCCAAGGCTGAAGATGGAGCCTCTTGCCCTCGTCACGCCTGAGGTCCTTCAACATTGACAGAAGCTGCATATCGCCTCCGCCGGAGCCTTTCGCCGGAACAGGAGCGTCATCGTCATCGTCATCATCTGCATTGCCCTCGGAAAAGCTGCGGTCGGCTGCCAACATCAGTTCGGTCGGCGCGGCAGCGAATGCCAGGCCCTCGTCAGTCACGGAAACAAGCCCGTACGAGTCAATGTTCCTTTTCAGGAAATGCCTTATAATCCCCTGATGGATAACCATTTCCCAGAATCTTACAGGATGGTCCGACCCGGCGCCGAACATCGGAAGCTTGTCATGATTGTACGACTTTATCATCGCCGTGGCAATGCCGGTCAGCACATTGGCAAGATGTTCCACCTTGAAATGCTCCGGCAGAGAATTTACCAGACGGATGACCATCGCCATCTCCTTTCTCGCATCGAAACGCGGCTTAGGCGACAGGCAGTTGTCACAAGCACCACAGTTGTCCTGAGTATAATCTTCACCGAAATAGCTCAGCAGCAGCTTCCTGCGGCAGTCACCCGACTCTGCGTAGGCCTCGATTTCCATGAGCAGTTGACGTCCGATTTCCTGCTCGGACACCGGTTTGCTCATCAGGAACTTGTCCAGCTTGCGGATATCCTTATAACTGTAATATGCTATGCAGACACCTTCCCGACCGTCTCTACCGGCCCTTCCGGTCTCCTGATAATACCCTTCCAGACTTCTCGGCACGTCGTAATGGATGACGAACCGCACATCAGGCTTGTCGATACCCATTCCGAATGCGATGGTGGCCACGATCACGTCCACTTCCTCCATCAGGAACTTGTCCTGGTTCTCCGCCCTCACTTTCGCATCCAGGCCGGCGTGGTAAGGCACGGCACGGATACCATTGATCACAAGCACCTGGGCCAGTTCCTCCACCTTCTTGCGGCTCAGACAATATATGATGCCCGACTTTCCGGGATGCTGCTTGATATACTTGATGATGTCCTTGTCCTGGTCTATCTTGTCGCGTACTTCATAGTAGAGATTCGGCCTGTTGAACGAGGACTTGAACACATGCGCGTCCATAATCCCCAGGTTCTTCAGGATGTCGTTCTGAACCTTCGGAGCGGCTGTCGCCGTCAATGCTATGATCGGGGCCCTGCCGATTTCGTCCACGATAGGACGGATCTTCCTGTATTCAGGTCTGAAGTCATGTCCCCAGTCGGAAATGCAGTGCGCCTCGTCCACGGCGAAGAAAGATATGCGGATCTGTCTCAGGATCGCGATGTTCTCCTCCTTCGTAAGGCTCTCCGGCGCCACATACAGCAGCTTGGTCACTCCGGAAGTAAGATCCTCCGTAACCTCCGCAATCTGGGCTTTTGTCAATGAAGAGTTAAGGAAATGTGCAATGCCTTCGTTTCCCGCCACGAAACCGCGGATGGCGTCCACCTGGTTTTTCATCAATGCGATCAGCGGGGAAATCACGATGGCCGTGCCTTCCATCAGAAGTGCAGGCAGCTGGTAGCACAATGACTTTCCTCCACCTGTCGGCATAATCACAAATGAATCATTGCCTTGCAGCAGGTTGGATATAATCTGTTCCTGTTCCCCTTTGAATGAAGAGAACCCGAAAAACTCTTTCAGTTTAGCGTGGATGAGCTCTGAGTCAATTCCCATAGGCAAAAAATCATTTAACCAAATTTAGCATTAAATTTCTGACTTTCAAATAAAATTACGATATTTGCGGCTGCTGAAGAAGAGGAAAAAGATATTTAATAATTATACTAAAATGAAAACATTAAAATTCATCGCAGCATCACTCATCGTAGCGCTTGCAGTATCTTGCACATCAAACGGCGGCAACAAAGCAGCCATTGACGGTGCCGACTCCACCAAAACAGTTAAACCGGTAGATCCTAAGTCCCTGAAGCCAAGCAGGTCAGAGGTTGACTCTGTCAGCTACCTCATGGGTATCAACTTCGGTTACTTCATCAAAGGTTACAACTTCGGTGACGAGCTCAACTACAAGCTCATGAGAAAAGGTATCGAGGATTTCATCAATGCAAAGGGCGAGCCTCGTGACTCTGCTTACGCAAAGCAGTTCAAGATCGATCCTGAGCTGTTGAACGACGTGTTCAATGAGTTCCTCTCCAAGAGACGCGCTTATGTTGCAGCTACCAACAAGCAGAAAGAGACAGAGTTCCTCGCAAAGAACGCAAAGGCTGAAGGCGTACAGGTTACCGAGAGCGGTCTCCAGTACATCATCACAGAGCCTGGTAACGACGTTAAGCCTGCTGCTGCAGACACAGTATTCGTACACTACAAGGGTACTCTTACTGACGGTACAGTATTCGACGAGTCTCCTAAGAACGACGAGGGCGTGAGAATGCTTCTCAACCGTGTCATCAAGGGATGGACAGAGGGTCTCCAGCTCATCGGCGAAGGCGGCAAGATCAAACTCTTCGTACCTTCAGAACTCGGATATGGCGAGAACGGACAGAGCAGAATCGAGCCTAACAGCACATTGATCTTCGATATTGAGCTTGTAAAGGTAAACAAAGTCGCTGCTACTGAAGAAGAAGAGGCAAAATAATGGAACTTGAAGGAACACTTATTACCAAGCTTGCGGTTCAGTCCGGCAAATCCGCCAGAGGCGACTGGGCGAAACAGGAATTCGTAATCGAGTACCAGGACGGCAATTTCCCTAACAAGGTCTGCTTCAATGTATGGGGCACTGACAAAGTAAAGGAACTCGGCTCGTTCCGTCTCGGAGAGAAGATCCGTGTAAGTTTCAATATCTCAAGCAGAGAGTATAACGGAAAGTGGTACACTGACTTGCGCGCGTGGAGAATCACTTCTTCAGCCGCAGCAGGCGGACAGGCTTACGGCCCTGCTCCGGCACCATCCGAACCGCTGCCTTCACCGGCTCCGGAACTCACCGCAGACGATATGCCAGGCGACGACTTGCCATTCTGATTCAAGATTGACGCAATAAAAAACAGGACGATTCCACATCGCCCTGTTTTTTATTGCTTTGCCTTAAGCGGCATCAGTCCAGTTTATGGATAGCCAGTCCTGAACGGAGCTTAGGCTCGAACCAGGTGGTCTTAGGAGGCATGATGTTGCCGCTGTCCGCAATGTCGGTAAGCTGTTTCATGGAAACAGGATAGAGAGCGAAGGCAACCTTCATCTCACCGCTGTCCACACGACGCGAGAGTTCTCCGAGTCCACGGATACCGCCCACGAAATCGATTCTCTTGTCGGTCCTCAGATCCTTAATGCCCAATATCTTGTCGAGGACAAGGTTTGAAAGGATGGTAACATCGAGGACACCTATAGGGTCATTGTCATCATAACGGCCCGGCTTGGTCTCCATGGAATACCATTTGCCGCCGAGGTACATCGAGAAATTGTGCAGATGGGACGGATGGCACTCCCCTTCTCCTTCATATGGAGTGACAGTGAAATCCTCCTCCAGGGCTGACAGGAACTGCTCCGGAGTAAGACCGTTCAAGTCCTTCACGACTCTGTTGTAGTCAATGATTTTCAGCTGGGTTTCAGGGAAGCATACAGCCATGAAATAGTTGTATTCCTCGTCGCCGGTATGAGCGGCATTGCCGGAACGCTTCTCTGCGCCGACTCTGGCAGCGGCAGCTGTACGGTGATGACCGTCAGCCACATAGAAAGCATTGACCTTGTTCGTGAAGATATCGGTAATCCTCTCTATCGTAGCGTCGTCGTCGATCACCCAGAACGAATGCCCGAAGCCGTTCTCGTCGGTAAACGAATACTCAGGAGCAGCTGCCACTGTTCTGGAGACGATCTCGTTCAGCTGAGAGTTATCCTTATAGGCGAAAAATACCGGTTCGATGTTGGCATTCTGGATTTTCACGTGGACCATACGGTCATCTTCCTTGTCCTTGCGTGTAAGCTCGTGCTTCTTGATCTTGCCCTCAGCATAGTCGTCGGTATGGGCGCATAGCACCAGTCCGTACTGGGTGCGTCCTTCCATAGTCTGGGCATAGACATAGTAGCAAGGCTTCTTGTCCTGCACCAGCCAGCCGTTCTTCTGCCACTGGGCGAAATTCTTCACGGCCCTGTCATAGACCTTGTCATCATGATCCGGCAGAATCGGGTCAAAATCTATCTCAGGCTTGGTGATGTGGAGCAAGGACTTCTCACCGGCCATCTTCTTGGCCTCCACAGAGTTGAGCACATCATAAGGAGGTGCAGCCACCTCTGTCACAATATCTTTTGGCGGCCTTATCGCCGCAAACGGTTTCACTCTTACCATAATCGTGTACTATTTGTTTACCTGGAAGCGGGTGCATCCTTCAGCAAAATAAGCTACAATCTGTCGTGCGGCAGCAAGGCCTGCATTCATATTGGCCTCAGCGGTCTGCGCTCCCATCTTCTTAGGTGTGGCAAATACTCTGAGTCCGAATTTCTCCTTGAGGACAGCGAGATTGTCCGGAGCCACGTCCGTCACATATTTGAGGTCCGGCCTGTCTTCCAATGCCTTCTCGAGACCTGCTTCGTCTATCACTTCCTTGCGTGCTGTATTGACCAGGACAGCGCCTTTCGGCATCGATGTGATCAGGTCATATCCGATGGAGCCGATGGTCTCAGGGGTAGCAGGGATATGTACGGAAACGAAATCGGACTCAGCATAAAGTTCCTTGACCGTAGCGACCGGTTTCGCGCCGGCCTCGGCGATTTTCTCAGCTGGCACGAACGGGTCCGTAGCCAATACCGTCATGCCCAATGCCTCAGCTTTCCTGCCGACCAGACGGCCGACATTGCCGAATGCCTGGATACCAAGCCTCTTGCCTGAAATCTCTGAACCGGCCGTCGGAGTAAACTGGTTACGGCTCATGTAAATCATCATGGCGATCGCCAGCTCAGCCACCGCATTCGAGTTCTGACCGGGAGTATTCTCGACGATGACACCGCGGGCCTTGGACTCCGCAAGGTCAATGTTGTCGAATCCGGCTCCTGCACGAACCACGATTTTCAGATTTCCTGCAGCCGCAAGAACTTTAGGAGTAACCTTGTCAGAACGTACGATCATGGCATCAACATCAGAAACAGCTGCAATCAGTTCACCTTCGTCAGCATATTTCTCCAAAACCGTTACCGTATGACCGGCTTTAACGAGGATTTCCTCAATGCCTTTCACTGCCGCCGGAGCAAAAGGCTTCTGTGTAGCAACAAGTAC
The DNA here is from genome assembly GCA_000432515.1 of Bacteroides sp. CAG:545. Taxonomy (GTDB): domain Bacteria; phylum Bacteroidota; class Bacteroidia; order Bacteroidales; family UBA932; genus Cryptobacteroides. The sequence goes on along the minus strand of HF996009.1, from coordinate 73,094 downwards.
TTTCATTGTATCAGGACGTTATTTTTTCATTGACTCGAATTCTTTCATGCAGGCTGTGAGCGCGAGCACATCTTCCTTCGTGCAGGCATTGTATATGGATGCCCTGAAGCCGCCTACAGAACGATGGCCCTTGAGACCGACCATTCCCTGGCCTTTCGCGAATGAAAGGAACTCGTCCTGGAGCGCCTCATATCCCGGAGCCATGACGAAGCATACGTTCATGATTGAACGGTCCTCGACAGCCGCTGTTCCGGTAAAGAGAGAATTTCTGTCAATCTCCTTGTACAGGATGTCCGCTTTCTCGACGTCCAGCTTGTGAATGGCTTCCACGCCGCCCATGTCCTTTACCCACTTGAGAGTCTCGTTCATCACGAAAATCGAGAACACAGGAGGTGTATTGAACATTGACTCTTTGTCGATATGGGTGCGGTAGTCGAGCATTGTCGGGATATATCTGCTGACTTTTCCGAGCGCGTCCTTGCGGATGATGGCGAACACTACGCCTGCAGGGCCGACGTTCTTCTGCGCACCGCCATAGATCATCGCATATTTGCTCACGTCCACCGGACGGCTCATGATGTCTGACGACATGTCCGCAATGAGAGGTACAGGACAGTCAATGTCCTCCTTTATCTCGGTACCGTAGATGGTATTGTTCGTGGTGATATGGAAATAGTCGATGTCCTCAGGTATCACATAGCCCTTAGGGATATAGGAGTAGTTCTTGTCTGAAGAGCAGGCCAATGCATAAGCATTTCCTAGGCCCTGCGCCTGCTGCAATGCCTTGTGGGCCCAGACGCCCGTGTCCAGGTAGGCCGCCTTGTTCCCAAGGAAGTTCATGGCCACATACAGGAACTGGAGGCTCGCGCCGCCGCCGAGGAACACCACCTCGTGGGTATCGGGGATGTGGAGAAGTTCTTTCCAGTTCGCGCGGACTTCATCCATCACCTCTCCCCACTCCTTGGATCTGTGAGAGACTGACAATACTGAAATACCGGTATTCTTGAAATTCTTCAGGGCTTCTATTGAATTGTCAATAGCCTGCTGGGGGAGGAGGCAGGGGCCTGCATTGAAAACGTGTACGTCTGACATAGTTTTGCGTGTTTTTTAAAAATATAACAACGATTCATATTTAAAATATAAATCGTTGTAAAGGTAATGATTATTTATTATTTTCCAACAAAATACTTCATTTTCTTAAGAATTCTACCTGTAACCGAGAAGATATGAAATTACAGCCATTCTGACATACATACCGTTTCTCGCCTGCTGGAAATAATATGCGTAAGGCGTATCATCCACATCGGTAGCGATTTCCGTGATTCTCGGAAGCGGATGAAGAATCTTCATGTTCGGTTTCACGCCGGAAAGCATGGAAGCGTGAAGTTCATAGACGTCCTTCACCTTGTCATAATCCTCCTTGCTCGGGAAGCGCTCCTGCTGCACCCTGGTCATATAAAGGATGTCGCAGTCATTCAGGTGTTCTTCCAATGAAGCGGTCTCCTCGTAAGGTATATGCTTGCTGTCCAGGTATTTCAGATATTTGGAAGGCATCTTGAGATCATCCGGGGCGGTGAACACATACTTCGGAGAGAAATCAGACATGGCCTCTGAGAGCGAATGGACGGTACGGCCGTATTTCAGGTCACCTACCATATTTATGGTAAGACAGTCGAGCCTGCCCTGAGTCTGCATTATCGAATACATGTCCAGAAGCGTCTGGGTAGGATGCTGGTTGGAACCGTCACCTGCATTGACAACAGGCACCGGCGACACCTTGGCAGCGATTTCGGCGGCTCCTTCCATCGGATGACGCATCACGATCATATCTACATAATTGGAGACGATCTTGATGGTGTCTTCGAGAGTTTCACCTTTGGAAACGCTGGTATTTCTGGAATCAGGAAAACCTATGACTCTGGCTCCCAGGCGGTTAACCGCTGCTTCAAATGAGAGCCTCGTTCTTGTGGACGGTTCGAAGAACAGACAGGCGATGACTTTTCCCGCGAGGAAGTTCTGCTCTCTGTTCTTTTCAAATTCCTTGGCGACGTCCAGGATATGGAGAATCTCATCCTTGGAGAAATCGCCGATTGAAATCAGACTTTTAGGCATAATGCACAATCATTTCAGACGGCCGCACCAGAAAAGCCGCATTATTAAGTTCTTATATGAAGAGTGTCTGGTCACTCCAAAATTTCCATCCTGCAGCCCTCCACGTTCCCTACTCGCTTCTCGAAATCATCCACCGCGGAAAGACGCACTTTCAGGTCAATGCCGCATTCATTGCCGAAAGCCTGGCCGCTCTGCTCAAGCCCCATATCCTTCACTATCTTCATCACCCCGTTCATTTCCATATAGCCGAACGAAAGCCTGTAATGCCTTGTCGCTGTTTTGGTTATGATCTCGGCATGGGCCAATGCATCCGCAGATGAGCTCTTGTACGCGCGTATCAGTCCCGGTATGCCGAGCTTGATGCCGCCGAAATACCGCACCACCACTATCAATATGTCGCTCAAACAATTGGAATCAATCTGCCCGAGAATCGGACGTCCCGCTGAAGACGAAGGTTCGCCGTCATCATTGGCCCGGAACACATCTCCCTTATAGCCAAGACGATAGGCATAGCAATGATGCCGCGCATCGTGATACTCCTTTTTCAAAGAACTGACAATTTCCCTTATCTGCTCGACCGTCTCGACAGGATAGGCCAATGCGATGAACCTGCTGCCGTTGTCCTTGAAGAGTCCTTCGGCAGGAGCCGCAATGCTCTTGTAAGTGTCGCAGATAGGGTCAATGTTCTTTTCCATAGGCTCAAATTTAGTTAAAAGCGGATTATTATGCAACGGAACGGAAATATTTTGTAACTTTGGGGCGGTTGAAGCAATTTTTATTAGACTAGCATTTATGATTCTCAGGTATCGTGTATCCCTTCCGGGGATTAAAGGGTTCGCCCGCGTTTACGAATTGAAGTCAACGACGACTTTATATGATTTTCACAAAAGGATGAGGGATGATATGGATTTCTCTCACGACCAGCTTATACAGTTCAAGGGGCTCGATGAAAACGGAAATCTGGTGGCCCGCTACGGAATGTTCGACCTGGGCGCAGGCGCTGTGGACGAAGTAACGGTAGAGGAAACAGTAAACAGGGGCATTGCCAGATTCACCTATTTCTATGATGTCACTGACAGGAAGAGCGTGATCGTCACATTCGAAGGTGAGGTGGAAGAGGAGCCGGGAAGGACTTATCCTGCACTGGTTGAGAGCAAAGGTCCTAATCCGGTGGAGTTCGAGAACGGATATGTGGCTTACGAGGATCTTCCGGATGAGCAGAGACATCTGCCTGGCGAATCGCTTATGGCAAAAGAGGACAAGGCAGAGAAGGATGCAGATGACGCAGATGACATTGACGATATTGACCCTATCGATGATGATGATGACGACGAGGAGGATGAGGAGGATGATCTCAAGTCATCCATCGCAGAGGACAGCGATGAGGTTTATGACGGATCAGAGGAACTCCTGTTCTAACCGTTCATTGACCTTTCAATGGGCAGGAAGCTTGTCATAATTACCGGACCCACGGCCGTAGGTAAAACCGACTTCTGCATCGAAGCCGCCCTCAAATACGGTTCTCCGGTGATTTCCTGCGATTCGAGACAGATATACAAGGAAATGACTATTGGGACTGCTGTCCCTGATGCTTCGCAGTTAGCCGCTGTGAAGCATTATTTTATCCATAGCATCCACGTTACCGAGCCATATTCCTCCGGCCAATATGAAATAGATGCTCTGGCTCTCATTGACAGACTTTTCAGCGAGGGGCATGAGACACTTGTAATGTGCGGAGGTTCAGGCTTTTATATCGACGCGATATGCAATGGTCTGGACTGTCTGCCTGTTCCGCCTCCCGAGCTGAGGGAAGAGCTTACGCAGAGGGTCAAGACTGAGGGTGTCGGTGCATTGGCAGAGGAACTGCGCAGAATGGACCCGAAGGCGTGGGAAGCCATAGACATCCACAACGGACAGAGGGTGGTCAGGGCGCTGGAGACCATCATGATATCGGGGCGCTCGTTCACCGAGTTCAAGCTCCGTGAGCCGAAAAAGCGGGATTTCGAGATAGAGAAAATCTGCCTCACGCGACCGAGAGAAGTTCTGTATAGCCGTATCAATGAGCGTGTTACGGCTATGGTCAATGCAGGGCTCGAGGATGAGGTACGCAGTCTGCTGCCATGTCGGGATCTGCCGGCTCTGCAGACTGTGGGGTACAAGGAAATGTTCGATTACATCGACGGAAAAACATCATTGGACGAGGCTGTAAGGCTGATTCAGCGGAATACCAGACATTATGCCAAGAAGCAGCTTACCTGGTGGAAAAGATATTCTGACGTAAAATGGATCGAGTTATGAAAGTGGGCAATATGCTTTTGTGCGCATCCGTCTGCCTGGTTCTGGGCAGTTTGGCCAATGCCACAGGTACTGAAGACAGATTGTTCTACCGGCGTCCTGCCAAGATCTGGGAGGAGACTCTGCCGCTCGGGAACGGCCGGCTGGGACTGATGACCGACAGCGGGACCCGCCATGAGCACATTACGCTCAATGAGATTTCCATGTGGAGCGGCTGCGAGGCCGACTACCGTAATCCTGAGGCGGCTTCCTACCTGCCTGAGATAAGGAGTCTGCTGTTCGAGGGGAAAAACGCTGAGGCCCAGGCGCTTATGTACGAGCGGTTTCTGCCGCGGAAAGAGGTCTCAGATGCCAGGTACGGGACCTATCAGACTCTCGGCGCGCTGGACATTGACTATGATTTTCCTGTCAATGACGGTTGCGGGCCGGATTTACAACCTGTGGAATATATCCGCGAACTGATTATGGATGAAGGAGTTGCGAGAAGTTCTTTTATCGTGGACGGCATCCGTTACAGCAAGGAGTTCTTCGCATCGAGGGCTGATGACGTGATGGTGCTGCGGCTTACTTCTTCCGAAAAGGGAGCATTGTCATTCAAGGCGGTGCTGAGCCGACAGGAAAATGCTGCTGCAGGGGTTGAGCACAAGAAATGCGGACGCAGGAAGGCGCATGCAGCCACGCTTGAGGGCAGTCTTGAGAGCGGTATTCCTGGCAAGAAAGGTATAAGCTATAAGGTGTCGATGACGGTCGCCTCTTCTGACGGCAAGGCAGTGTACAGCGACGGGGCAATAACATTGACAGGAGCTAGCGAAGCTACATTGATCATTTCTGCCGCTACTTCGTATTCTGCGGAGGGGACCATATTTCCCGGCGAGAGGTATGTGAGTTTCTGCGACAGCCTGCTTGACGCGGCGGTCCGTAAGAATTATAACGAGTTGAGTTCCGGCCACATAGCAGCACATGGCGAGCTTTACGGAAGGGCAGGGATTTATCTTGAGGAGTGCGATGACGATGCGCTGGCGACTGATGAACGACTCCGGAAAGCTGCCTCTTCGGACAGCGGGAGTCTGGCTCCGGGACTTGCGGTATTGTACTGGAACTATGGGCGTTACCTTTTCATAAGCAGTACGAGGCCGGGGTCGCTTCCTCCGAATCTTCAGGGGCTGTGGGCGGACGGTACGAGCACGCCGTGGAACGGTGATTATCACACGAATATAAATATCCAGATGAACTATTGGCCGATGGAGCAGGTCGGTCTGAGTGAGTTTGTCCAGCCGCTGATGTCCATGATGGAACGGCTGGTTCCGTCCGGGCATGAGAGCGCCAAGTGTTTCTACGGAAGTGAGGCAGAGGGCTGGGTGCTGCACATGATGACCAATGTGTGGAATTATACTGCTCCGGGCGAGCATCCGTCGTGGGGCGCGACCAATACCGGCGGGGCCTGGCTTTGCGCCCATCTCTGGGACCATTACCGTTACACTCTCGACAAGGATTTCCTGAAAAGGGCATATCCGATAATGAGGGGAGCCGCGAGATTTTTCTTGTCAACTCTGGTGGAAGAGCCTGTACATCAATGGCTTGTCACTGCGCCAAGTTCTTCTCCGGAGAACGCTTTCTGGTGCGGGAAAGACTCTATTGCGACGAGTATCTGCATGGGGCCGACAATGGATGTCCAGCTGCTCGGGGAGCTGTTTTCATCGACGTCTGCCGCAGCCGGGATTCTCGGCATTGACAAGGATTTTTCTGACAGTCTCGCAGCTGCGACGAAGCGGTTTCCGCCTATGAGGGTGGATTCCCGTGGACGGCTGATGGAGTGGCTTGAGGAGTATGCTGAAGTGGAGCCTCAGCACAGGCATGTCTCTCATCTGTACGGGCTGCATCCCGGCAATTCCATCAGTACTCTACGGTCACCGGAGCTCGCCGAGGCCTGCCGTAACACTCTGAAGGTCAGGGGCGACGAAGGCACGGGATGGAGCAGGGCCTGGAAGATCAATTTCTATGCGAGGCTCGGTGACGGTGACCATGCCCTGAAACTGCTGAAGGCGCTTCTGGCTCCGGCCTTGAGGTACAGTGAGATAGATACGTTATCTATACCATACCATATTACAAGGGCAATCTGCATCTGGAGCAGTTCAGCGGCACTTTCCCTAACTTGTTCTGCTCGCATCCGCCGTTCCAGATAGACGGCAATTTCGGGGGCACGTCCGGCATAACCGAGATGCTGCTCCAGAGTCAGGACGGATACATAGCCCTACTCCCTGCCCTACCGTCCGGGTGGAGAAGCGGCAGTGCAAGAGGCCTCAGGGCCAGGGGGAATGTGTCCGTGGATTTCAACTGGAATGATTCGCGCGTGGAGCAGGTGACCATCACAGGCCTGCCGCTCCATGCTGGTGAACGTGGCGGAGGCTCGGTTGCGAGTGGCGATGGTGGTGCTGCGATGGACGGACCAGATTCGGGTGCGAGTGGCGGAGTAAATTCCGTGGAAGCAGGTGAGTTGATGGAGTGCGGCAGGAGTTCAGGCGCGATGGCCAAGGGTTCTGCCGTGACGGATGGTCCAGATTCGGTTGCGAGTGGCGATGGTGGCGCCGCGATGGACGGACCATATTCGGGCGCGAGTGACGGAGTAAATTCCGTGGAAGCAGGTGACTTGATGGCATGCGGCAGGAGCTCAGGTGCGATGGCCAAGGGTTCTGCCGCGACGGATGGACTGACCACGGCTAGTACGGACGATGGTGGCACTGTCACGGCAGGCGGACGGAACTCGGTGGTTCTGAAGGTGCCGGCAGGAAGCATTGCACGGGATCTTTACGGCAATGAGTTCCCTACCGACTCCTCAGGTTTCGTTCACCTCAGCGTCCGAAGCGGCGAAAGCGTGACGATACGATTCGGAAGGTGAACGGGGACGGAGGACGGTTTCGGAGACGAATCCGGTGAACAGAGCTGAAAACGTGTACGGAGAACGGTTGAGGTGAACGGGGCCGCGAGACGAATCTGATGAACAGGGCTGAAAACAAGGATGAAGGACGGTAACGTGTACGTGGATGGAGGACGATAACGTGTACGGGGTGATAGGGGCGCACCACGTAAAACCCTGTATCACAACGATTTAGCGCTTTTCAGAGTTGGCATTTTCTCAACTCTGAAAAGCGTTAAACACTTATCTATCAGTCATTTACAGGTTGCACCGAATGTGCCGTCCTGAAAAAAGGTTACCAAAAAAGGTTACCAAAAAGACACCGGCGACGCTTTCAGCATCACGCTACTTCGCGATGAAGTCGCAGAGCTTGTTGTATCCGGTGGATTCTTCCCAGAGTTTCATGTTCGCCAGGCGGATACTGTAGAGCGGATTGTCGTGGAGAGTTGCACGGGCATCTGGAAGATTCAGATAGAGGGCATACTTGTGGCCGGTCTGGAGAGTGGACGGAAGATGAAGTGTTTCAGTAACTTCCGATACACGACCTGCTGCCCAGCGACGTGGGTCGATATTGGATTTATAGACACTTTTCTCGCCCGTCTCAGGATCCACGATGATGAATTCAAGTCCACGAGGATTGGCCAGAGCCGCGAAACCTTCGTTCTTGATCGACATTGACACAGTCAAGTTCGTTCCTGCCTTGAAATCGGAGTAGAAATCTGCCTTGTCGAGCACGAAGCGGTAGCCGAGCCTCATCGAGATTTCATCCATACATTGACCTGCCTCCCAGACCTTGAAAGTGCCGCTGTGGTAGCCGCGGTTCTGGTAGGTCCAGTGGTAGTCCTCCATCGCCTCGATTGAAAGTGAGCAGGCGCAGTAAGTCGCGTCGCCGGAGCAGGTCTCGCCACCCATAATCGTGTAGGCGGTCTCGGCCTTCCAGAGGGCACGGTCCTTGTTGCTGCCGTAAGTTCCCCAGTCAGAGCCACTTGAGATGAAGCAGTCATTGTGTCCGGCTATACGTGAGAGGTCCGAGCCGTCATAAGCTGTCTCTACAGTTATAGTATCACGCAACTTGGTCTTGAACAGGCCGAACTTCAGCATTGGTGTACGGACTGCAACCTGCCTGTCCTTAGGCATTGCATCCAACAGGGCGTATATGAGCTTCCTGCGAGGTTCGTATGCGGCAGAGTTGCTAAGGCTCTGGTTAAAATGTGTCGTATAAGCCCATTCTCCCCACGAGCCGCAGAAACCGGCCTGGAGAACAAGGATGATGTCGCTGTATTCCTGAAGTATAGGTTTGAGCTGCGCCACGTGGCGGAGAACGATGTCCACTTCCGGGTCATACGGCTTGGATGCCTCATCGTTATTGTCCTTGTAGGCAAAGCGCACGATGGTTTTCATGCCGGCATCACGATGTGCCTGAAAGCTCTGGCGAATGATGTCGAGAGCTGCCGCACTGATGTCGCCTTCCATAAAATCAGTGAGATAGAACATGCTCAATGTCAATGTCTGACAACTTCTGCGGTTCAATGAAATCACCGATGAAGAAATCGCCTTAGGCATCTTGCCGCTGTTGAATCTTACAGTATATTGGGAATAATATCCTCTCTCGGGATTGCAGAAATTGGTTTTTGACGGTCTGTATGTCACTGTTTCCGCTTCCCTGGTGAGGACAGGTTCCTTATCGCATCCGCAGTTCAGTACACAGGCGAATGACAGGGCACAGAGGGTGTAAATGTATCCTTTAGCTTTCATAGCACATATTATTTCTTGTCGATTGTAACTGCAAGTTTCTCGGCTGCGCCGCCTTTCGCATTAGGAAGCACTCCAGAGCTTATCCAATTCTGCTGAAGGTCAACGCCCACCGTAAATGTGTCCGCAAATGGCACGTCCATCATCAGACGTATGATCTGAAGTTCATATTTCCCTGCCTTTCCGCTGCCGCTGCCGATACCTGAAGCGGAAATGTTATCCCATTTCCATTCGACAGCACCGACTTTGCCGCTGTATTGCCAGAATGTAGGACTCCACGATGAGTAGCCACCCGGCTGATAACAATATCCCTGAAGCATGTAGTCCACGTCGTTCCCGAGATGTTCACCGAGCGGATTCCCTCCGGTAGAAGGGTCATTGTCAGCATTGAAGAAAACATTGAGGACCGCGCCGGCATCCGTCTTGAGCATGGATTCGTCAAGTTCGAAATACATCCAGATATAGTCGTCATTGGCATATACTCTCATCTTCTTGAGAGCCTTCCATTTCGCATCCTCCGCACATACGGTCTCCGCAACTTTGGACGCGTCGAGTGCATCCCAATCTGAAAAATCCGCGTCAATCTTGATCGGCAGCAGTTCGCTCGGGTCCGGCTCAGGCTCTTCGTCAGTGCCGTCATCCGGAGAAATCACAGACGGGGTGTTGTCCACGGCCGGGGCATCTTTCTGACAAGACACCGCGCCGAACAGCACAGCCGCCGCCACACATACGGGATAAAGAATCTTTTTCATCTTTTATTATATTAAATTATATGAATTTCCAATTCAAGCCATTATTCTTTTTTGCGGCTATAGAAATGACCATTCTGAAGATGAACCTCTCGTTGAACGCCATTTAAGTCCACCTTGAATGTAAGATCAAAACTGCCTTCATATGTACCTCTTCCGTTGGCATCCACGTCACAGCTCTCCAATTTAAAATAGCCTGCATCAAAAGAAGCAACTTCGCAAGAGACAAGAGCATCACTCTTAAACGCATAATTCTCAACCTCTTGGCTTTGAGAAAAATCAACTTCCGACAAATCAGCAAACTTTCCAAGAAGCGTCAAGCTGCCAGTTGACGGAATAATAACTTCTGCATTACGGACCTTGCGGAATTCTTTCCCCGCATCAAAACGCAACTCAACTCTTGCCGGACAGCATGCCTTTACGACGTCTGACGAATATTGTTCCTTATTCATACGATAATAAGCTACTCCAGACATCGGATTAGAACCTGACGGCAAGAACCAATACAACCGCATTTGAGTTCCTACAATTCTCGGCATTGTATCGAATAGACAAAGCCCTGTGCTATTGTAAGTTGACTCCACCTCAAAATCAACTCCATCAATCTCGAATGACATCCCATATTCATAATTATGAGGAAACCATTTGTGACAAGAAGTAAAAAGAACTGTAGATAGCAGTATCGTCAAGCATACGATTATTAGTCCATTATGAGTTTTCATAGTATTCACATTTCTAATTAATCGCATCTTTCAGAACATCACTTTTCACAATCTTAACAAGTATTGTACGTGACATCCCATCCATATTCAGTTCAACAGGAATGATTGTCATACGCTCATCTTTTTCCTTAAAAGCCTTTATACCATTAAGGAGTGATTCACTTCTCATAAGTTCCTGCTCAAGTTCAGGCAACTTCTGGTTATCATCAGATGAGAGAAACACACCTCCATCGCTATCAAGAGTGGCACTATATGAATAGGTATTTGGATTTGTGAGTGTCTTATAATATGGCACTTTCACAGTATGTGTGGATGAATTATATTCACCTAAAAACAACGTCACATAATACCATGCATCACCTTTAGCATCAAAATCATAATAAATCTGACGATTATTTGAACTTAATCCCAACGACTCTATTTTGCCAGACTCTCCCTCTTTACGTCTCCAAAGATATTTCAAATCATCTCCCGCCAGTTCTACAAATTCAGGGTCATTAACCTTAACTTCGAGCCACGCTCCATGTCCACTACCAATTCGTCCCAAATCAAGCGAGAATTCAGGAATTCCAGCAATAACCTTCTTAGATTTAGAATATGAATTATGTCCTTCAGACCATGTGGCCGTTATTTCCACGACACCGTCAGCTTTATCTTTATCAATAGTTACAGTTCCGTCATGTGAGAACGTCATCCAAGATTTTGAACTGCTCCAACTGACTTCAATTTTCTCATCTAAACCTTTAACAACATATTTATCTCCGGTAACTGGGATTTGAGGGCCAGAAATGACGAATAAATTATTCTTCATAAGCCCATAGAGTTCATCATCAAAACCAATGTGAGAATTTGATGTTGATGAACACATGTACTGGTCAAACGGAATATCATCACTATTACCATTATAGTATGCATAATTCTGGAAGTCCGATTTATTCAAAGAGCGAGACCCTCCACCTACAGCCAAGGCACTAGCTGTTGGAACAAACATAAAACCAGAAACAAGGTTCGCAGAAAAATCATAACGTCCCCACTTTTCCTTTGCAGCCAATCCGAAGTCATAAGAATTGCCATCTGAAGTCAAATATTGTGACAAACTTTCAATCGGACTTAAAGAATATCCCGAACCATAATAAGTGTCATAATCGTCACTTATATTTAATGTGCACGACGATGAGAATACAGGTATTTTGATTTTTATTAAGCCGAGAAGTTTTTTCCTGTACACTATTTCAATTGCTGAGATTTTCTGGTTTCCTACACTTGTACTTGCTTTTGCATATGCATTAAGGCTCAGACGGCTTTTTCCTGGCAAAGCCAAAAGATGTTTTATCCACCTGTTATTATCAGTCAGCGTTTTAATCGGACCATTAAAATCATAGATTAGCGACAAGAACAACGAAGCCCAATACTTAGGTTCAAGTTCACCATTTATATACAATAAATTACCATTGTCAAGAACCGGATACAAACTAGAACCAACTCCGTTTGAGAACCCAATATTTACAATAGGACTACCAACATCGCCTTTAGGAAGCCCTCTCTTCTTAAAATTCTGTTGCAAAACAGTGCGATTATCCACTATAGTACCATCAGATTTCATCACCTGCATCATCATTTCATGCGCAGACAGACTATTATTGTATAAAACTTCATATAGATAACTCAAGATATCGGATTTCCCAAAATACCACCAGTCAGATGACAATGAGTTCACCGTAGTAAGTCCAAAATGCGTTGCATACTCAAAAAAAGAGTGCACAAAACCCTGTAGCCCTATAGGAATATTCACTCCAAAATATGGAACATCATAACTTACAAACATACGGGTCTGATGCTCTTTCTCTATAGCCTCCATTATACAAAGAGCCTGTTGGGCGATGAGGCCGCCCATACTTTGTGCTATAATAATTTTTTTTTCATCCGTCACTTTCTGAGAATTCACCCATCTAATTATCATCCTTAACAGGGATGAATTACTATCTATACTGACTTCTGGAGTATTCCAATCAACATATACTATATCATAGTTCTCTTTAAAATAATTGAAGTATAGTCCGCTATCTTGTAGAAATGAATATAAATTACTTCTTCCATAAATCTTTTCTACATCATCTTCGTAAGTAGGGAACAGAATTGTCGAATCAAAACCTTCTACAACAATAAGCGGTTTCTGAAGAGTATTATTATGGGACGGAGCATATTTTATTGTGACTATCGCAGAATATTTCGGGGTTCTCGGGCTATCTTGCTGTGCGAACTCTTTATTCAAGTCTCCATATACTACCTTTCCAATATCTCCTTTTGTCGGGATATTGATTCCTTCTTGCGGATCAATGACATCAACATAACATTAACCCCTACTGTCATACCATTTAACCACACTGTCATATGCAGTTTCTTACGACCAGGAGATGTATAATGAGCTGTAAACGAAGTTTTATATATATTTTTCGGAGAACTCCCATCACCAGCATCAAAAATTATTCGGGATATTCCCATATTGGTCATCGCTTGTTCAGGCAGAAACTTAAATGTAAAATCAACGCCCATTGGAACGGTATGTTCAATTGGTGAAAATGCTATCAATTTGCGTTCACTATAGGGATTTACCCATGATCCGTTTTTATAAACATCTTTAACCTTGTCATTCACCACCTGGATTTTTCCCTCCGAAACAGCAGAGTCCGGTATATAATTATATTTATAAGCATTAAACAAGATATAAGTTTCAGTACGCTCCGCTACCGGTTTGTCATTTTTATATTTGGATATAATTCCATCAACATCTCCAAAAGGCTTTTCACCTACAGATGCACTACGAATACCTTTCATGAGATAAGTCATGACGTCCACACTTATCAATGTGGTATCTTGCTGATTATCATCATATTTATCCATAGCAATGTAATCAACAGCATACTCTTCAAGAAATCCAGTTGGAATTCTCGTTTTGTCAAGTTCCGAGAAAATTTCGTCCAACGCCTTACGCACTTTTTGTTCTCCATTGTCTTCAGCAGCAGTTCTAAGAGACAATCCCACAAACAAAACAGATAAAAAGCAATATATCAGACCACGTTTCATTTATTTGTAGGATTTAAAGATTCAACAAAAGATGAGTAATTGTCGTATAGTTCAGACGGAATTCCTATTTCAATCGCTTCTTCTTTAGCAAGACACAAAATATAAAGTCCACTATCGGAGCGAACTATATGATTCATAAGAATAAAATCATAGTCAGACTGAATTTTGTCCTTGACCGCGACGCTATCAATTTGAGAAGATGCCTTAGTCATAGATTTCATACTAACGGAAGGTTTTTCGGAAGTAGTTTCGATAGCTTCTTTCTCCTGCAACGGCTCTGACATACAAGATATCAATGGCAAGAGGACAAATGTTATTAATAATAGTGTTTTAGCGGTATTCATAGTCGTGTATTTAGTGGTTATTTCTGCGTAGAATTTGGAGAGGATGGCTATCTGCATACTGATAGCCATCCTCTGGATAATTATAAAGGCTATTTGAGTGTAAGTTTGATGGAAGTGCCGTCGGATGGGAGGATGCCGGCATTGTTCCAGCCATCATCTACGTACAGGGCAACAACTCTGACTTGTTTGCCGAGGTCAGGAACATTTGTCTTGTCAACTGCATATTCAACGCCATAGAAACCGCCCTTGACGAGAGAGCCCGCAACATTTGCTGCAGATACTACCATATTGTCCAAAGCCACATTCTGCTGGCTTGTAGCAGGACTCATTCCCAGGAACAGTTTATTGGCTTCCGGATCAATGTAAGTCCAGCATTCGCTCCAACCGAGCTTGATCTTACCGGCATTAGACCAGATGTATGAGTCAACCAGGACATCATAGCCATTAGGCTCCTCAGGGAATTCAGGCATCTTTCCGCCTGTATCTTCATTATTGTCAGCATCAAACATAAGACGGAGGGTACGAGGCTGGCTCTTGCCACTGTCCCATTTCTCAGCCTCTGTATAGGCTGTTCCGATTACAGCAGCATCAACCTCCGCATAAACGTAAAGAAGTTCGTCCGTGTCATAGAATTTTACGAGTTTGACAGCTTTCTTGTCAGCATCAGACTCAACCTCTTTCATCACGACATCAGCCTCCGGAAGTTTTGCCCAATCGTCGAAGTTTCCGTCGATTACGACTCCCTCAACGTCGGCGTTGCTGTCATCGTCATTGTTGTTCTTGTTGCCGCCGTTGTCCTTGCTGCAGGCAACTGCTGCGAGTGACACCATCACTGCCGCAGCGAAAAAATTCATTGTTTTTTTCATATTTTCACTTGTAGGGAAAGTTATTTCATAAGTTCAAGAGTGATGTACTGCTTGTCACCGCCCTGAGGAAGATAGCCATAAAGCGCTTTAGCATACTTCTCACCACCATAAGAGAGGACGCTGATATTGACCTTGTTCTGTCCGCGGAGCTGGTCCATAGCGTCACGGCTGATGGCAAACTCTTCTTTTACTACAGTTCCGACAAGTCTTGCCTGAAAATCACTTCTGACAACAAGAGTATTGTCGAGGTTTCCTCCATTATCAGTTCCCCACAAATAAGGAGGCCATTCGTATGGATGACCATCCTCCGGTACTTCACCCTGCACCTTAGCCCTTTCATCTGAAGGATCCCAATAGTTGTACTGACTCCAGCCAAGATTGATCTTACCGGTCTCTACAGCGATGTACTGGTAGAGTTCACAAGCGACTTCAAATCCTATTTGATTGAAAGGTCCAACCTCTCTGTACACCATACCTGTCTTAGGGTTCGCATCCGTATCGATAAACAATGTAAGTTCTTTGGCAAGACCACCTGTATTCCAGGCACCGTTTCCATCCCAAGACGGATCTATCTTTTCAAGAGCAGGAAGATTGTTTACAAACTCGGCATAGCAATAGATATAGTCAGCATCAGAAGTGAATTTAACCGTCTTGAGAGCAACCTTATCGGTGGCATCAGCAGGAAGAGTTGCAACTACAGCTGTCTTGCAGGCATCCCAGTCCTCGAAGTTTCCGTCAATAGCGATAGACTCTGTAGGAACCTCGCCTTCACCTTCATCACCACCGTTATTGTTTGTGGAAGATGACTTGTCGCAGGAAACGACTGCAGCACCCATCATGATGGCGGCTGCAAAAAACATAAATGTTCTTTTCATGTTGTTTGTGTTTAAATTGTTAAAAAAGTGGTTATTGTTTCTTTTTGGTTCCCCAATTAGGGTTCTGCTTGAGATTCTTGTTGAGCGCCAGGTCCTCAGACGGCAGCGGCATCAGGTAATCGCGGGACTCGTCGAAGACATGCTGAGTCTTCTGATGAGGGTCCACATAACCATTGGTCTTGCCGCTGAGAGTGATGGTCTTGCCGACCTGAAGCACATTGTAAGTGACCTTCTCGTCCAGGTCTGCAGGCTTCTCCTTCGTGTAGATCCAGACTTCATTCTGGCCGTCATGGTCGAGGTCGAATCCGCGGTCAACACCAAGGAAATACATTCCGTAGAAGTTCTGCTCAATACACTTGCCTGCCTTCCATCTCATCAGGTCATACCATCTGAAGTCACCTTCTTCCGCAAGTTCAATCGTCCTCTCACGACGGATCTCGAGGATGACACCCTTGTTCGCGCCCTTCACATTCGGATAGCCGTATTCTGCACTTGACATATAGGCACTCGGAGAGTCATTCGCATCAGCGAGTTTCAGATTCGGCATTCCGACGCGGTCGCGCAAAGGTTTGATACTCAAATCAATGTCATCCTGAGTAATATTTACATCGGTACGCTCAGCCATAGCCTCGGCATAGTTGAGATAGACCTCGGCAGCACGGAAGATAGGCATATCATTGTCAGTAGCCATCCAGCGTCCCGTCTCGAGCACATTGTTGCTCTGCGCGTACTTCACGACCTGATAGCCGGTGCAGCTGGTATTGAAATCGCCGACCATGAGGGAATCCGCGTCAATGCGGTGGTAACCCGGGCAGCGCATGGTCTGGGCCAGGCGCGGATCACGGCCAGTCATCTCCTCATAGTATTCCTTTGTCTCCCAGCCGGCATTGGCAGTGAACTCAGTTCCGTCAGCCATAAGATAGCTGTCCACGAACTTCTTGTTGAAGGCAAACTGATTCTGTCCGAAAGTGTTGTAGGTGGCGAAGTGTGAAAGGCCGAGAGAATAACTGTAGGCCTTGGCGAGGATGACCTCGTCGCTGTTTGCCACCTGTGAGGCGAAGAGCATCATATAGTCCTCGGCAGGTTTCCCTGTGCTGTAAATCTTGTAAGGTGAGGTAGTTATGAACTCCTTGGCAGCAGAAGCCGCCTGTGCGAGCCAGTAATTTCCGTCGTGCTCGGCGCCGTCATTGCCATGGTAGTTGCGCCATGTGCCCTCGAAAAGGCAGAAACGGGATTTGAAAGCGAGCGCTGTCCACTTGGAGATTTTGTACAGGTTCTTTTCTGTGGAGAGGTTAGCGACGGCAAAGTCAATGTCTTCGAGCATCTTGCTCATGACATAGTCCCTGGAGTCTCTTGCCTTGTAGAGCTCGTTGTGTTCCTTGACGCTGAGTTCGTGGTCATACCATGGAACGTCACCGAAGTCGCGTACCTTGAGGAAATAGAAATACGCCCTGAAGAAACGTCCTACCGCCTCGTACTCGGCTCTGACTGATTCATCGGCACAGTTGCCGAGATTGTCGAGCATATTGTTTATGTCGCGGAGAGTGCCCCAGTCCCAGCCGCCGCCGGAAGACGGAACCACACGGAGCTTTCCGCCACGTATCTTCATCGGAAGATTCGTCTTGAAACAGATGTCGCTCTCTTCGTCGAAGAACGGGCCTTTGAAAAGGTCGGCATAGAATGTATTGGAAACGTTCTCGAACTGAGGCGCATCCTTAAAGTAAGAGTCTGAGGTTTCCTTGTCGAGAGGGAACTTGTCAAGACTGCACGCAGAAATGCCGAATGCGGCAACTGCGGTAATATAAAGTATATTCTTGATTTTCATACAGATTCCTCCTTTATTAGAATGTTATGTCCACACCGAACACAAATGACTTCTGGTAAGGATAGTAGTAGCCGAATGAGTTCTGCTTTGCCATCGCTTCAGGGTCCATGTAGCGTGAGACTTTGGTGAGCGGCGAGAGATAGCCGAGGTTCTCACCGGTGAAGTAAACTCTCAATGCGCTGATGAACGTCTTGGAGAGGACCTTTTCCGGAATGGTGTATCCGAAAGTGAGGTTCTTCAGACGGCAGTATGCGAGATTCTGGAGATAACGGTCATTGGTCATCGTCAGATAGGTAGTACCCTTATTGGCCTGAAATCCTCTCGGACGCGGGAAATATGCGCCGGTATTGTCATCGCTCCAGACATTGTCCATATAGTTCTTAGGAATATATGTCGCCTGAGGGCGGTTATATGCTACCCAGAACGCCTGGTTGTCTGCTGGCGGGTACCAGTTGAGACGGCCGATGCCCTGGATGAACATGGAGAAGTCGAAGCCGAGCCACTGTGCAGTAATATTGACACCGTACTGGAAGCGCGGAAGCGAGTTTCCTATGATGGTGAGGTCGCCTGAGTTGTCCACAGTGTAGGCTCCACGTGAAATCACGTCATCTCCGTCGAGGTCGCGGATACGCAAGTCACCGCCTTTCCAGCCGCCTGTCAGGTTTCCCTGAAGATAAGACTGGTCGATCTTGGAAGTGTATTCCGCTGCCGCAGCGTCAGACTCGAAAAGTCCGTCAGTACGGAAGCCCCAGATCTCACCGAATGTCATGCCCTCATAATAGGTTCCGAGCACCTTGGAAGGGTTCTTGTATTTGGTAAGCTTAGTTATATAGTCACTGTAGTTCACGCTCACGCCATAGGTGAAAGGACTGCCTGCGAGAGTGAAAGTGTCTTTCCATGACAGGGTCAGTTCAATACCCTTTGAACGCAGGTTAGCAGCATTTGCGCTAGGCGCTGCCGCTCCATAGACTGAAGGAACAGCCTCCCCTGAAGTAATCATACCCTTGGTATCACGGATATATGCATCTCCGGAGAAAGCAAGACGGTTTCCGAGGAAGCCGAGGTCGAGGCCGAGGTTGTAATGATAGGTGGTTTCCCATGTCAGGCCATCCATACTTGAAGAACCGACTGAGGCTCCGTTAGGCTTGTTGGACGCTCCGTTCTCGAAAATATAACCGAGATTATAGGTGGAGACGGAACGGATGTATGCATAGTCAGAAACCTGCTGGTTACCAAGCGCGCCATAAGAGAATCTGAGTTTGAAGAGGTCCCATGAGGACTTCAGCGGCTCCCAGAATTTCTCCTCAGAGAGTTTCCAACCCACTGATGCTGAAGGGAAGAAGCCCCAACGGCTGTTGCTCGCGAAACGGGATGTTCCGTCGTAACGTCCGCTGACCTCAACGAGATATTTGCCCATATAGTCGTAGTTGAACCTTGCGAACACACCTGCGAGAGCATATTCGGTCTGGTTTCCATTGACAGAGAATTCCTTGCTGCCCTTGGAGTTAGGCTGCACGAGATTGTACTCGCTGAGGTACTCTGAAGACAGGTTGTTTCCGCTGGTGTATGTGTAGCGGTAGTGCTGGGTCTCGTAGTTGTAACCTGCAGTGGCATTGATATTATGCTTGCCCTTTATGGATGTATGGTAGGTCGCATAGACATTGGCCGCGATGTAGCGGGTGTAGGCGAAACTGTCCTCGAGCTTGTTCTGGAAACGGCCGTAGTCTTCGGTGAGAATCTCGCCCGGATACATGCTGTAAGTACAAGGTACCCAACGGTTTGTAGAACGGTCGTTATTGAAGGTATAGGTGAAATTCGCACGGATGTCCAGACCTTCAATCGGATGGATGCCGAGTTCAGCTGTGTTGGAGAAGTTGTATTTCTTCTTGTTGTTCACTTTCTTGTCGTCAAGCAGCTCGATATGGCAGCCGTTGGTGACATTGGAATCGGTGAAGATGGTCTTGTACACATTGGTCCCGTCAGGGTTGCGGAGCGGAATGCTGGCAAGTCCGTGGACTTGTGAGTACATGAACGTATAGTTGTAGTTTCCGTTGCCCGGCCAGTCGTAGTCCGAGGTATAGAAGCCGAGGTTGTCGCTGAGCGTGATGTATTTGTTTATCTTGAACTCAAGCTTGCTGCGGAGGTTGTACTTGTTGTACTTGTCCGGACGCACACGGAATGTTCCTTCCTTGTGCTCGTAGCCGCCGGAAAGGTAGTATTTGAAATACTCGGAACCGCCTGACACTGAGATGTTGTGCTGGGTGAACGGATTCACTGTCGTATAGAGCGACTTGTACCAGTCGGTGTTGCAGTAGTAGATATAGCTCATCTTTCCGTTCCTCATCTCCTGGAGCACCCAAGGTCTTTCAGGATTTTCGGTCTTGTCGTTGCGGCGGATGTAGAGCTGGTGCATATCCTCCTCGGTGTAATGGGTGTAGTTCGTGCCGTTGGTGGCAAAAGTGAAGAGGTCATTGATATAGACGGAGTCATAACCCCTCGACTCATAGTCGGTGCGTGTGGTCGGGACAGAGAATCCGCCGTTGCCGCTGTAGCGAACGACCGGTTTTCCCTTGCTGTCCTTGCCGCTCTTGGTGGTTATGAGAACGACTCCGAATGACGCGCGTGCTCCGTAGATGGCTGCGGAAGAAGCGTCTTTCAGAACGGACACGGACTCCACGTCATGAGGATTGACCTTGGCCATGTCGCCCTCGACACCGTCGATGAGCACGAGCGGAGAACCGCCGTTGATGGAGTTGTAACCACGGATGTTGATGGAAGCGACATCGTCAGGCGAACCGTTGGATGTGGACACGAACATTCCGGGAACAGAGCCCTGAAGCATGTGGGTAAGTGTCGGAGAGGTCCTGTTGTCGAGTTCCTTGGAAGTGACGGTGGAAACCGCTCCGGTAAGATTTACCTTCTTCTGCACGCCGTATCCGACCACGACGGTTTCCTGAAGGTTCATCGCATCCTCGGTCATATAGACCGTAATATTGTCCTGCGCCGGCTGCACTGTCTGTCTTACTGTCGAATAGCCGAGACAGACGAATTCGAGAGTCACAGTTTCCGACGGAACTGTCAATGAAAATGCTCCGTTCATGTCGGTCACGACTCCGTTCGAAGGAGACGACATCACTGTAATGCCCATAAGAGGCTGCTTTGCCGCATCGAAGACCTGTCCGCTGACAACTCTCGTCTGAGCAAATGCCCCAAGACTGCACAGAAGCAGTGCGGACATCAGGAAGATTTTATGTAACGTTTTGTGGTACATATAGTTATTTGTTTGGTTATGGTTATTCTGCTATAAATGAAGCCACTCTGTTGTAGCCGAACGCCTCGTCCCAGACGCCCTTGTTTGCGAAACGCACGCTGAAATCAGGATTGTCATGAAGTTTCGGATCAATGTCGGGAAGGTTTATGAAGAGCGTGTAGCTCTCTCCTTTTTTCAGACCTTCCGGCAGCACAAGTGTCTCATCATATTCATAATGCCTGCATCCCTTCCAGTCACGCGGGTCCTTTTTCGAGACATAGACATATTTTTCCGTCCAGTCATTGTCATTGCGGAGAATGAATTCGAGTTTGCGTTCATTGATCAGAGACGCGAAGCCATAGTTGGTCAGACAGTATTTCATCAGGAACTCTCCCCCGGCGGTGAAATGTCCGAAGAACGATGCTCCGTTCAGCACGAAACGGTAACCGACACGTGAGGTGAGGTCCGTGTGGCACTTGTTCTGCTTCCAGTAATCCACGATTTCACCGTTCCATATGCGGAGATAGGAAAGATGGAAATCGCGCATGTGCTTGTTCGCATAGCCGCACTCGCAATACGTATAGTCACGCTGAAAGCAGGACTCGCCACCGATGGTCGTATAATTGCCCTCGGTGCGGAGCAGCTTCTTGTCAGGCGTGCCGCCGTATGTTCCGCCGTCCGTGGAATTGACGAAATAACAGTCGCAATGGTTCGTAAGGCGGGAGCCGTAGTCACCATTGAAAGCGGTAGTGACGTTCACGGTGTCGGCAAGCTTGTACTGGCGGCCGAGAATGTAGCTCATGGCGCTGCGTTTCTGGCCGACAGTGCGGACTGCCACCATCCTGTCTTTCGGGAAGCTGTCCAGAAGCGCTTTCACGATGGTGCCCTTCTGCTCGTCCGTCTTGATGTTGGTGGTAGTGTGCCATTCTCCATAGACGCCCACAAATCCGGCCTGAAGCACATAGATCACATCCTTGTACTCTTCCCAGATAGGAGCGAGCTGCTGGATATGCCTGAGAAGCTGAGGAAGATCAGGTTCCATCATCTCGGCCTTGTCACTCCATGAGTAAGCGTGGCGCAGTACGACTTTGCATCCGGCCTCACGTTCACGTTCGAAATGGGTACGGAGCACGGCGAGAGCCTCTTCCGGAATGTCGCAACGCAGATAGTCACAGAAATAGACTCCGAGATAATGCAGGGTGCAGTTGAGACTGCGGCAAGTCTTGAGTCGTGCCACAGTGAACGGCTGAGGGACATTGCCGTCCTTGAAATGGTATTCCATCTGCTCATAGGAACCTCTCTCAGGGGAACAGAATTCCGCTTTCTCATACTGATAAGTCAGCGTGTAGTCAAACGGAGGCTTAGGAGCCTTGAAACTCTCCACCGTCCCATCGAATTCGTCAAGACGCCAGCCTGCGAACGGGTCGAAGTCCAATGTGGTCTCTCGCCCATTCTCAGGATTCACGTCCTTCTGACACGATACGCCGGTGAATGCAAGCGCGATGAGCAGAACCGTCATCGCTATTTTATTTGTCAATGTCATATTTTATTCAGCCTTGAATGCTGCAATTCTGTTGTATCCTGTAGTCGCGTCCCAGACGCCACGGCTCGCAACCCTCACGCTGTAGGCAGGATTGTCATGAAGATTCGGGGCAATGTCAGGAAGGTTCAGCCAGAGGGTATAGTTCGCACCCGGTTTCAGGGTTTCAGGAAGCGTCAGTTTCTCGTCCCATTCGTAATGATGACAGCCTTTCCAGTCACGCGGATCCTTGTCTGAGACAAAGACATACTTCTCTGAAGGGTCAGCGTCATTGGTCAGAATCAGCTCGATCTTCCTTTCATTGATAAGAGACGCGAAGCCATAATTGGTCAGACACATCTTCATCAGGAAGTCGCCGCCGGCAGTGAATTTGCCGAAGAAGGACGAGCCGTTGAACACGAAACGGTAGCCGATACGGGTAGAAAGGTCCTTGTTGCAGCCGTTGTTCTTCCAATAGTCCACGATGGCATAGTGGTTCGAGAGGTAGGACCAATGATACTGGCGCAGGTGCTTGTTGGAATACTCGCAGTCGCAGTATGTGTAGTCGCCCACGAAACAGGACTCGCCACCGACAGACACATAATTGCTCTCGGTGCGGAGAAGTTTCTTGTCAGGTGTTCCGCCGAATGTTCCAGCATCATTGCCATTCACGAGCACGCAATCATTGTGGTTGCCGAGACGGGAATTGTACGAGCCGTCAAATGCGGTCGCAGCCGTAATCGTATCGGCAAGAGAGTATTGGCCGTCATTGATATACTTCATCACGAGTCTCTTGTGACCAGGGGTGCGCAGGGCAATCTGCCTGTCCTTCGGGGTATGGTCAAGATAGCACTTCACCAATTCGCCTTTCTGTGCATCCTTGGTGATGTTGGTGAGCGTGTGCCATTCTCCATAGACTCCGATGAATCCGCCCTGGAAAACATAGATCACGTCCTTGAACTCGTTCCAGATAGGTGAAAGCTGCTCGATATGGCGCTTTATCCATTTGAGTTCAGGCTCCTGCACAGGCCATTTGTTGTCCCATGAGTAGGCATGTCGGAGAATCACTTTCGTTCCGGCCTGACGCTCGAGAGTGAAATGGGTGCGGAGAATTTCGAGAGCTTCCTGAGGAATGTCGGACTCGAGGTAGTCACAGAGATATACTCCGAGGTAGTGCAGCGTACAGTTGGTCGTCTTGCAGGAGACGAGACGCTCGAGCGTATATGGCTTAGGGAAGCCCTTGGTAGCCACGTCCTTGAAATGGTACTCAAGCGGGGCATAAGGTCCGCGCTCCGGGTTGCAGAACTCGTCCTTGTCGTACTCGTAGGTGATGGTGTACTCGAACGGCGCCTCAGGAGCCTTGAAGCTCTCCACCTTGTTCTCCAGTTCGCTGGCAATCTCCCACCCTGCCTTCGGATCGAAGCCTCCCGTCTGGGTGCCGTCACCTTCAGTAACGCTTTCTTTCTGGCATCCTGAAATCAATGCCACGCTCAGCAATGCCGCTATATAAATTCTTTTCGTCATTGTTTCAATGTTGTAAATTATTATTCTGCAAGTCTGAAATATGGAATTCTGTCAAGTGGAACATTTATCTTGACTGTCTGTCCGCCGGTGTATTCCTTTCCGTCATCCGCAATCCATCTGCCTTCAGGAAGGATGACTTCACGCTCACGTCCCGGATTCACCATCGGAGCCACGAGGATGTCAGAGCCTATCATGAACTCGTCCTTCACGCCCGAGAGTTCCTGGTGAGGAAAATGGAATTCGAGAGGTGTCACTACCGGCTCACCCGTCTTGGAAGCCCTGATTATCAGAGACTTGATTTCAGGCAGGAGTTTTTCCCTGATCTTCACCGACTTGAGCACTGCATCGAGATGTTCCTTGTCGAGAATGCGCCACGGAGCCACGGAGAACTGCATCATCGGCATCAGGGCATGAGTCTGTGCAGAGCGGACGATGAGGTCCTGATCTATCGGACATCCCGGAAGGAACGAAGCGAAGCTGCCGCCGCCGATCATATCCGGACAGGAATACCAGTAACCCATAAGGTTGGTCGCCATCATCTCAGGAATGAGGACCTGGACCGCTTCCCAGTTGTGAGCCTTGTCATGAAGACGCTGTACGATGGCCTTTCCGCCGTCACGCCAAGAGGCACGGTATTCATTGTAAGGATACTTGTCGGCATAGTCAGCAAATGCCTGGCAATACTCGTAGGCCTGCAGATTGCCCATTGTACGGGAATCCTGCGGGAAGAGGTTGAAGTCGCCGGCATCGAACTTGAATCCATCTACGCCATAGTTCTTGCAGAGATTGTCAAGCTGCCGGTCGAACCACTTGACAGTCTGAGGATTGGAAAGGTCGAGCTCGGCAGAATAGCCGTTCCACCACTCCACAGGATAGACTCCCGCGCCTTTCTTTCCGACAAATCCGCCGAAAGAATTGATTTCAGCCCAGATCTGATACTGGTCCATGCTGACAAACGGGCACACCCAGAGCATAAGTTTGAATCCCATACGGTGAAGTTCATCTGACATGGCCTTCGGGTCAGGGAAACGCCCCGGGTGAAACACCCATTTGCCGTAGTCTTCCTGCCATGTGTCGTCAATCATGATGATGCCGGCCGGAAGTCCGTTACGGATTATGCCGCGTGCATATTCAAGCACGTCTTTTTGGTTTTGGTTGTACTGTAGTTCTATCCAGGTATTGTACTGCGGACATTCGAAAAACTCCGAAGGAGGGAGTTTACCGTCCGCAGGGAAAAATTCACGCTCGCCGAAGCGGTATGCGTCCGCGAGAGTCTTGCCGACAATGCCGGTCTCTATCTTCGCAAGCGCATTCTCCACAGTAAGCACATTTCCGTCAATATGGAAATCATAAGGTGCATCAGACCAGACATAGCGCCCGTCGCTTGTTATCAGCAACGGCATTATCTGGTTTCCGCTGTTCTGGCTGAAGGTGGTCTTAAAGCCGTCCTTGTAAGGCATGAACTTGCCGTCGGCAATGCGTCCGCCCCATACCTGCTCGCCCTCGTTCAGGACAATGCGGGTAGAATAAATCGCAGGAGCGTCAAGAGCCTTCTCGATTTCCTTCACTGACAATGTTCCCTTTACCTTGACCATCTTCTTGTCGGAAATGAGGTAGAGGGACGGCACCAGACGGCTGTCGAATGCATTTTCATAACGCACCAGCTGTCTGGAGTCGATATAGTTCGCCCAGTCTTTCAGGACAGCTGACTTGGCGGCGAACTCGTCATTGTTGTCTCCGATATAGATAGAAATGAGACGGAGTTTGTCGTCTGAGGCAGCCTTTTTGAGCACTGATGAATTCACGGCTTCTTCCATCAGTTTCGTGCAGGCCTTGCAGTCCTCACCATAGATGAGAATGACGGCCTGGCGGTCCAGAAGGCGGTGAAGCGATGTCTCGTCACAATTGCTGTCGCTTATAGGGAGGTCAATCACTTCGCTGCCCACTGCATTGGCCTGAAGCAGATGCCTCTTCCAGTCCACACGTCTGTAGTCCGTGGACATCAATGACGTGCAACGGGCTTCGCGGTCGAGGATGTGGAGATAGAGTTCGTCGTCACGGAGCGGTGAATCCACCTGATAGAACGTCTGTTCCATCGCATCCGAGAAGACGATGAAAGTTCCGTCCTGCTCTGCAGCAGTAAGGCTGTCAACGGTGGTATAGACTCTGTCAATGAGTCTGTACGCTTCGTCAGGATCGGCTGTTGAGAGTTTTTTGGCAAATCTTTCGAATTGTTTCTGCGACATCTGCCAGCAGTTGCCTTCTTTATGGAAATCGAGGGAGACCTCGCTGTTGCAGCCGACTGCCGCAACAAGCGAGATACCCAACAAATATAAAAGCCTTGTGAATTTCATATAATGCGCCTGTCTGTTCTTTAGTTGTTCAGTTTGATGGTGCTTCCGACTGCATCAGGGGTGTTGGAGTAACCGCTGACACCGTCTTCATACATAAATATTCCGAGCTTGAGCTCTGTCAATCCCTTGAGTCCGAGACGTTCACGCTCGATGATGAAGCTGTAACGGAAAGTCTTGTCCTTCCATTCGCCCTTTCCGGTAGCGAAGTTCTGCCAGTCTGATGTGCCGGCCTTGACGTCACCGAAGCCTCCGTTCTTGCCTTCCGTGATGGAAGGGCTCCATGTTTCAGGGGTGATGGTATAGGCAGGACGGGTTTTGGTCTCTGGATCGAAAGAATCTGAAGGGAAGATGTAATGTCCCCATCTGTCCTTCCACCCGAGAGCCTTGTCTTCATCGCTCAGAGGGCGTTTGCAGGAGATGATTCTTCCGTTCAGGACGGTTTCCCAGCAAGTGCCTACCGGCCAGCCTATTCCCTGTCCTGACTCCACGCCGTCGAGGTCGAGTCCGATGGCCAGCTTGCTGATGAAGCCAGGGCAGAACTCATAGTACTCGCCGTTCTTGAAATAGAGATTGTCAGTGTCAGGAACTTCGATATAACCGTAAACATAGTCTGCGTCGGAATCGAACTTGATCTTGGTGTTGCCACGGTTGTTGCCAGGGTTTGTAATCGGGGTGTAGTCCACATTGGCCCAGTCGTTTACGCCGCGAAGCTTCCTGTAGATAGCGGTCTCGTCGAAAGCTGGGGAATCGGCATTCTTGAGGTTGAGCCTGTAACCGCCCCTGTCAGGATTGGTAAGGTTTGCTCCGACGATTCCTTTGCCGTTGTCGAAATTGACACCGACCACCGTCTTGGTAGCGTCAGCCAGTCCTACGACTTTACGGTCAATCACGAAGGTATATTTGAATACAGAAGCGGAGAAACTGCCTTCACCATATCCTGCAGGAGAGCCTGTGGTCACTTCTGCACCATATTTCTCTCCGTCTGCGGATGTCTGGCTATGCAGGCCAGGTGTCCACACAAGGTTTTCGCCGACCTCGCCATAGACTGACACATCGAAGAATTTGTATAGGGTGAAGAGCCATCCGCCGCCCTGGGTTGCGCTCTGGTCTCCGTCTGTGTCAAGCCAGATTCCGAGGTTCTTCAGCATAGACAAATCCTCGTCTCCCTTGGACTCGATATAGCCGTAGATGTAGTCGAGGTCGGAAGTGAGACGGATACAGCTGATGTTGCGTTTCCACTGTGTCCTGTCATATTCCTTGTCCGTGGCAGTGTAGGCCGGTGAAGGGGCAGGAAGATAAGCCATCTCCGACTCCCACCATGAGAGCGGTTTCAATGCTGTCTTAAGCTTCACATTAGGGTCTTCCTGAGGTTTTTCTTCAACGGTAACTGCCGTGAAAGCATCACGTGAAATCTCCACTGCCGTCTCGCAGGCTACGGTTCCAGCATCGGAAAGGGTGATGGTGTAGCCTCCTGCGAGGTTTGCAGGAAGTGCTGTCACGTAATAGGTCTTGCCTACTTCAAATCCGGCTGCAGGGGCATTGACCTTTATCTCCGAGACGCTCTGCTCTGCAGGGGTCGCAGCAGGTTTGCCTGTGGCATCGAGGGCTACGGAAGCTTTTCCGGCTATCTTCTCGCCATTGGCAGCCTTGAAAGTGAAGGATGTGATGCCTGCTCTCTGGAAGGTGACAGCCACGCCGCCGCATACTGCGGAGAACTTGAGTGAGCTGTCCCCGGATTTGGCAACGAGCGGCCAGCAGGTTTCGGCTGCAAACGAGCCTTCCTGCGCGGTCTGTGTCTCAGGCACTGTGACTGTGAACGCCGCACCGTCGAATGCGGAGGCCGTCGCAGCTGGATAAACTGCCCATTTCTCCACTGCAGGAACTTCCGTAGGCTTTTTCGGGTCAATGAGAAGGCTCATCCTGCCCTTGAATGTGGCGCTCGCGCCTTCGCCTGCGGATGTGAATTCGCTCACTTCCGTCTTGCTGTCAGCAGTATAGAATACGGAGATCTTGTCGCCGCTTTTCCATGTGACTTTGCCGTCGGAGAATGTGGTCTTGGTAAGTGCCTCGATTTCACCTGTCAGTTCGACATCGGTCATCTTGTATGTGGCCTCGCCCTCGTCTGGTTTCTCAGGAGTCACCGGCGTTTCAGGCTCCAATGGCGTGTTGCCCGGCTTTTCCGGCTCCTCCTGCGGTTTCTCACATCCCGCCATAAGCGCGATGCAAACCATCGCTGCCGCTATAATGTTTCTCTTCATGCTTTCTGGTGATTAGTTGTTGAGTTTGATGGTGAAGCCAGCACGGCTTGGGATACAAACGAATCCGGTATAGTTGAAATTAAATGCAACTCCTATCTCAAGTTCGTCTTTGCCATAGATTCCGAGCTTATCTCGGTCAATAGCGAATGTGTATCTGAACACCTTGCTGATACTATTCCAATCACCCTTACCTATTGCGAGGTTATCAATTCCATCTGTCTTTGCAAGAGCAGTTGTGCCCCAATTATCTGCGGCGGTACTCATATCATAAGCTTTTGGAGTCCAAATGGATGGCGTGATTGTATATTCCGGGAATTTGTCTCCAAAATCTTTTTCAGGATAACTTGACACACCTCCCCAATCAACAGTGGCCCATCCTTTATTATCTGTTATTTTATAACTTGATGAACTTCCACGAAGAACGACATCATATCCTTTATTACTGAACATCCAGCCAGGGCCCTGTCCTTCCTTTATGCCATCAGTATCGATTCCTATCGCGAGATTTGCTATGATTCCCGGATGTAAACGAATAAAATTGATTTTAGTCTTAGCATCATAATCAGAATAAATCAGTTTATCTGTATTGACTTCAAAATAGCCATAAACATAAGATGCATCTGAATCAAATTTCACAACTGAATTTCCCTTGTCAAATCCATCTTTAGTGTACTTCGGTTCGGAAACATTGGTCCAATAATCAAAATCTTTAAGTAAAGATATAAAACCTGGCTGATCAGAATCGGAATTCTTGAGAGGCACGACATATCCGCCACGGTCAGGATTTGTAAAATTATCGATCCCTGTACTCTTATTGTCATCGAAATTAATTCCTATAACCATTGAACTTTTATTTCTGACTCCAAGCACACGTCTGTCGATAATTACAGAATATTTGAAAACAGAATTCTCGTAAGTTCCTGCTCCGTAAGCAACTTGAGATGGAGTCGCAACTTTACTTCCAAACCAAGAAGACCCCTTAGGAGACTCGTACAGACTTGGATTCCATTCCATATTTCCATCTGCACCGATGGAGCCACGTGCAATTTTATCATAATACCTGTAAAGAGTAAAGAGCCAATCGCCACCTTGTTCACCTTTCTGGTTTCCGTCAACATCCAGCCAAAGACCAAGATTTTTCAGCCTTGAAATATCAGTTCCAGTTCCTTCGAAATACCCATAAACATAACTTGCGTCAGAGACAAACTTAACACTGGTGATAATCATATTGCTGTTTTTATTTGCCTGTGTCCTGTCGTACTCTCTATCTGTACCTGTGTAAGCTGGTTTCGGGTCCAATGTAGTTTCCTTATTCTCATCCCACCACGAAATCGGCTTGAGGTTTGCCTTGAGGTCCGCATATTTATCAGGAGCATCCTTGCTGTCAAGCACACCAAAAACGGAACGTTTGATGGTAATGTCTGAAGATCCAGCGAGTTCCGTACCATCAGCCTCGCCGCCATGGAGAGTTATCTTGTAACCGCCAGAAATGGTAGCAGGCAGGGCAGTCATGTAATACCACTTGCCGACCTCGAAACCGCCTGCAGGGGCATTGACAGTGATTTTAGACACTGCATCTTTGCCGAGAGTAGCGACAGGAGTGCCGTCCTCACCGATTTTCACGCTCGCGATACCGGCGATCTTGGCTTCTTTGGCGTCAAAAGTAAATGAGGTGATGCCCGGAGTCTGGAAAGAGACTTTCACGCCACCGCATACAGCCTTGAATGAAAGCGCTGCAGTAAGGTCAGATGTCTTGGCCACGACAGGATACGCACCTTCCATGAATGAGCCCTCGACAGCCGTCTGCACGGATGGTACAGTAACATTGACAGAAGTCCCGTCGGAAACGTCAGCTGTGGTAGCCGGATAGACTGCAAGAGCGGAAACCGTCGTCAGATCCGTGTCTTCTGCAGGAAGAGAGAGGCTGCCGGCGAACTTTGCAGAAGCAGCCGGTATGAGATTCTTGGATGTGAACACACTGTGACCTGTTTTGCCCTCTACGGTGTAGAACAGACTGATTTTGTCAGATACTGACCACCAGTGTGCATTGTATTCGGTCATCACGGTCTTGGTCGCATCTGCAGCGGCAGAAGCCGTCAATTCGACTGCAACCTCCACCTGTGATGGTGCTTCTGCAACTTCCTGTTTCTGGCAAGAAGCAAATGCCACGAGGCAAGCTGCTGTATAGATTATATTTCTTTTCATGATGTTTCTTCAATTATTGGTTATCTTATTCCACGGCATCTGATTACCATTCCTCAAATTCAGGAGACTCCAGATTGTACTGGCCTTCCATATTACTTTCGTAGCCGCTTCGAACCGTAGCAAATCCGCCTTCAGTAGTGAAAACAAGCACTTTCACCTCAGGTCTGCAATACTCTTTAGTATTCATAAATTATTGATTATTAGTTTATTGATTATTCAGTTTCAAGCGAAATCCAGCACGGTCAGGTATAATGGCATAGTCATTCATACCGCCTTCGTCGAAGGTGATGCCGATGCCGATTTCCTCCATTTCACGAAGTTCCAGACGGGTACGGTCGATGGTAAATGTGTATTTGAAGATACCGTTTGCGAACTCACCGCGTCCAGTACCGATATTGGACCACTCTTCCATAGACGTGATGGTGTTGCCGAAGTTGTCTCCGCCTGCAGATACGTCGCTTGCCTGCGGATTCCAGACAGAAGGTTCATAGGCCGTAGCGCATTTGCCGCGCAGAAGTATATTGAAGCCCTTGTAGTCACAGAGGAACCATCCGCCGCCCTGTCCTTCACGCTTGTCGTCCGTGTCGAGCCATACACCGAGGTTGTTCAGGATATTGGTTCTTTCCGTCCACTTGTCGCGGTCAGCAGTATTGACCTCCACATAGCCGTAGATATAGTCGGCATCGGAAGTGAGCTTGGTGATTTTAGCACCACGCTCGAATTTCACTTCCTGGTGCGGAAGCGCATCAAGATTGTCGAAGAAGGAGAATTCCTTCACATTGGACAAGATCTTGGACTCGTCGTAAGTGTCCTCGACTTCTTCCGGAAGTTCCGGCTGAGGAAGAGGCGTAATCGGTGGAAGCGGCTGTTCTATTTCGGTTTTGGACTTGTCGCAGCCAGGGAAAACAGCAAGCGTCATCACCGCAAGAGATACGGTGATGAGCCTGCCAAACCCATATGAAGTATGGAATTTCATATTTTTCAGATAGTATTATTATTAGCGTGGATTCTGAGGAATGCCTGTCACGAGGATTTCCTTCTTAGGGATCTGGTAGCGCAGACGGAGATCGTCGTACTTGACGACTTCCCACGGCTGACGGCCTGCATATCTGCGGTCAATGTCCTTCTTGTTTCTCTGGAGGTCGAACACGCGGAAGCCTTCGAAGCAGAGCTCGAGACGGCGCTCATCCAGAACGACATCCAGAACGGTGTCATAGCCGCGCTCCTTGTAGTTGGCGAGTGTGAACATGGCCTCGTCGGAAAGCCCTGCACGTTTTCTGATGACGTTCACGTCGTCAAGCGCTTTCTGGTCTTCGCCCAAGTGAGCATAAGCCTCTGCACGGTCGAGAATGAGCTCGCCCCAACGGATGAACGCAGGAGATGAAAGGTTCGTGAGCTGGCCTTCCTGGCAGGAGAACTTCTTCATGTAGTTCAGCGGATAGACATTTCCGCCACCGCCGATACGGCATCCGAGTGAATCAGTAACAGTGACATACTGCTTGTTGCCATCATGGGTAGTGATGTAGTATTTCGGGTAGGTATTGACAATCTCGGTCTCGACTTCGTGCTTCATGGAGCGCTCGGTTTCACCTTCGAACCAGTATTCAGTGCAGGTCCACTTGCCTGTAGCCTCATTGAAGACAGGATTACGGTCAATGTTGTTCTCATAGTGCGCATCACCTGTCGGAATCGGCCAGTAAATCATCTTGGCTCCGGTCTTGGACTTGTGCATCTGGTCAAGCATCGTAAGGCGCTTATCCTCAGGATATCTCCAGAAGAGGTCGAGGAGCGGCTGAGACCAGTAGATCTCTGCCCATCCTGAACCGTCGCCAGGGTCACCCTGACACCAGTACATTGAACCGAGAACTGCGGACTGGCCTGCGATGTCAGTGGTATTGTCAATGAGACCTACGCACCAGAGGACTTCCTTGGACTCCTTGGTGAACTGGAAAAGGTGCTCATAGTCAGGGTCGAGCATTGAAGAAGGCTCTGCGCCCGCAAGCATCTCACCCACCATGTTTATACAGTCCTGGTCACGTCCTTCATAGAGATAGAGACGGGCGAGAAGTCCCTGTGCGGTAGCCTTGCTGATGTAGCTGTTGTTGCCGCGTCTCGTGCCGCCGTCCATACATGCCACGGCCGCCTTGAGGTCAGCCTCCACCTGGTCATAGACCTGTTTTACGGTGGCGCGGGTCGTACCGCTTTCACCCGTGTTGATGATCACGCCCGGCTCAGAGCCGTCGCTCCATACATAAGGGAAGCTGAAGACCTGGCAGAGGTTCATGTGGGCAAATGCTCTCATGACGAGGTTTTCTCCCTTGATATGACGAAGTTCAGCATCGCCAGTATCGTCCGGTATCATATTGATAAGCACTGATGTAGCGTAGCATATCTTGTAGGATATGAACCAGAAGTACTCGGTATTGGTATCAGTAGCCGAGTCATCGAGTGTGGAATCGAGGAACAGAGGGTCAGTACTCTTTCCTGACATCAGGGTATTGTCACCCTTGAACTCGTTGAGCTGGAAGAGGTGACGGACATAAGTGTTGCCGACGGTGAAGAATCCGCCGTAGTCCAACGCCGCTTTGAAAAGGGCGTAGTTACCGTCAGTGGCCACTCCGGCATTCTCGACATTCTGCATGCTTCCGGACGAAACCTTGTCGTACGGGAAGAATTCAAGATTGCAGGAAACCGCTGTTATCAGCGTGGCTATCAGCAATATATATTTTTTCATGACTGCTTTCATTAAAATTTAACGTCAACTCCAAGAGAGAATACGCGGGACACAGGATAGTTGTAGCTGAAAAGTCCCTTTACACCTACCTCAGGGTCCATTCCGGAGAATTTGGTGAATGTGTAGAGGTTATCACCTGAGAGGAAAATCCTCAGTCCCTGAAGATGCATCTTCCTCAGCACATTGGCAGGAAGAGGATAGCTGATGGTAATATTCTTGATACGCAGATAGCTGCCGTCTTCGAGATAACGTGAAGTAACCTCGTTTGAAAGACGGTTTCCTCCGAGTCTTGCGCGAGGATGCGTAGCATTGTCACCCTTCTTGGTCCAGCGGCTCCATCCGAGGCCGTTGTCGATGGACATGAAGTTATAGTCGATGTAAGCTCCGTCCGAGTCCACATAACGGCGTGAGTCATTGAAGACCTTGTTGCCATAGTTGAACTGGAGGTTTGCGCTTATCTCGATGCCATAGACATTGAAAGTATTGAGAAGACCACCGACAAGTTTAGGCTGAGCATTGCCGACAATCTGGTTGTCATTGGTGAGGTCGAGCTTGTTGGTAGGCTCGGTACCTGTGACATTGCCGTTCTCATCCTTGATCAGATGTTCCCAGAGAGGGTCGCCGGTCTCAGGATCTACGCCCAGCCACTTCGGCATGTACCAGCTGTAGAGGGCCTCGCCTTCGCGGTAAATCTGGTTACCCTGTGAGCTTGAAGACATGATGTCCTCGTGGTCAGGAAGATATACGACAGTATTCTTGTTGTGTCCGAGATTGAGGGTGGTAGTCCACTTGAAGTTCTTGCGGTTGAAGTTGTTGGAGGTCAATGTGAGTTCCACACCCTTGTTGCTTACCTTGCCGACATTTTCAGTTCTGCGTGAGAAGCCGGAGCTGAGGGCGAGAGGGACATCGAGGAGAAGATCCCTGTTAAGGTTACTGTAAACATCAATATTGAGGGTGAGGAAATTGCGGAACGACACATCGATTCCGAGGTTTCTCATCACCGCTGTCTCCCAATGGAGGTAAGGATTGGCTACAGTTTCAGGATAAGCTCCCTGAACTCCCTGATACTGAAGTCTTTCGTTGAACCCATAGATATCGAGGTACTTGTAGTTTCCGATATTGGAGTTACCGGTAAGACCATAACTTGCCCTGAGCTTGAGGAAGGAGACGACATCCTGGGACTTCATGAAATCCTCATTGGAGATGAGCCAGGCGAAAGAGCCTGCCGGGAAGTAGCCGACCTTGTTCTTAGGTGCAAAAACTGAAGAGGCATCTGCACGGAATGTGGCATTGAAGAAGTAACGCTCGTTATAGGAGTACTGCGCCTGGGCGAAAAGTGACCAGGAAGCAGCCTCTGTCTTGGTTCCGTAGATGTTCTCAGGCTTGGTTCCGTTGAGCACCTGCATTCCGTTCTTGAGGCCTGAGGTAACAACGTTCATATACTCGTAGTCGCTGCAGCCGTATTCATGGCCGAGGAGGGCATTGACACTATGGACATTCTTAAACAACTTGTTGAATTTGAGAATGTTGGTAGTTCCGAAAGAGTGGCCCCAAGTGAGTCCCTGACTGATCTGTCCATCCGGCCAACTCTTGCTTTTCGCCTCCGGAGTGGTGACGCTCTTGTAGAAAGAGTCGTCTGAGGAGTAGCGGTTTGTAGTGGAGATGGAGAGGTAATCGGTGATGTCCCAAGACAGGCGAAGGTCACCGATGAAGCTCTTCGATGTCGAATACGGGTTAGGATTCATTGACGATGCGAAGAGAGGGTTGTTCGCCTCGCGGCCATACCAGGTTTTCCCGTTGTCAGGACGCACGGCAGAGTCAATGTAGATGTATTTTCCGGTGCGCTCATCGTAAGGGTTATTCCACGGAAGCTGGTTATAACATCCGAGACCGTGCCCGGTGATGGTCTTGGACTGGGTGTAGTTTACGCGAGCAGTAAGATTTACTCCTTTCACGAGTTCAGCACCGACTTCCACCTTGCCGGAAAGCTTGTTGTACTTGGATTCGCGCTGGGTTCCGTTCTCGTCATACCAGTCGAGACTGGTGAGGAAAGTGATTTTCTTGAGGTTGGCGGAAGCGGAAGCGTAATAGTTCTGGGTGACACCCAAACGGCGCGCGTCATCCAGCCAGTCGAAATCCTGGTTACGGAGTTCCTTCGGATAAGCCTTCATTGAAGCTTTGGAAAGAACTGATGAATAGAAGTTATATAGCTCGTTTGCGTTGAGAACGCGGAAACGTCCGGTCAAAAGCTGTTTGAGGCCGACCTGAGCCTTGAAGTTCACAATCGGGTCCTGCCCTGCCTTGGCATGCTTGGTGGTAACGACGATTACACCGCCGGAACCGGAAGCGCCATAGATACCGGTAGAACCGGCATCCTTCAAGACCGTAATGCTCTCGACATCGTTAGGGTTGAATGTACCTCCTGCTACGCCATCCACGACATAGAGAGGGTCTGAACCGGCTGCAATACTGCCTGTTCCCCTGATGCGGATGGTTGCAGAAGAGCCTGGAGCACCAGAGGAATTGGTAACCTGGACGCCGGCGATCTTGCCCTGAAGCATTGACCCGAGGTCAGGAGTCGTGACGTCGCGAAGCTTGTCTCCCTGCACAGTGGTGACCGCACTGGAAAGCTCAGCCTTTTTCATTGACGAGTAACCTACCATCACGACTTCATCGAGCGTGTTGATGTCGGATTCCATTGTCGCATTGACTACAGAACGGCCGTCCACATCGACTGAAAGGTCTTTGTAACCGAGGTAACCGAGGAGGAGTGTAGCATCTGGAGCTACTTCTACAGTGTACTTTCCATCCACGTTTGTGATGACGCCTTTGGAAGTTCCCTTTACTGCTACGCTGACACCCACAAGTGGCTCACCAGTAGCTTTATCCGTGATTTTTCCGGACACGCGATGCTGCGCAACCGCCTCCACAGAAAATGTAAGGAGGCATAAGGCCAGCAATGTACTGACCTTACTAAGCAATAAGGATCTCATTTAGCTATTTATTAGTAAATAGTCGTGAAAATATGGTTTTATCTCATAGAACCGTCGGCGAAGGCATACTTGAAGCCATCCACCTTGTTCCAAGCTCCACGAGTGAAGTCAGGCACCTCGACAGGAGCGCAGCCGTTCGCGATGGAAATGGAACCGAGTTCACCGATGCAGCACCATTCTGCAAGGTCATATACGTCCATATCGAGCGGAAGTCCGTAGTGGAGACAGTAGTTCAGACGGTAGTCCATAAGGAAGTCCATTCCGCCATGTCCGCCGACCTTCTTTGCAAGTGCCTCGAGGTCATCATCAAGAATAGGTGTAGGATACATTTCCTGAAGTTTCTTCACTACACTTTCAGGAAGAGTTCCGTGGAAGTCGATACGGTCTCTTTCATTCATAAGGCCGTCGCCTTCTGCCTTATCGTCACTTACGATAAGACCGATGTGCTCAGCCTGTCCCTTGCTGATGCTCCACTGCTCTACAGGGTATTTCGCAGCATAGCCTTCAGTTCCGACAAGCTGGTACATTCTGTTGTAAGGACGCGGAGTCATCACATCGTGTTCGATAAGGATAGACTTGCCGTTTTCGGTGAGAATCATTGTGGAAGTGAGGTCACCATTCTGGAAATCAGGCATATCCTCGTTCTGGTATCTCTTGACAGACTTGATACCGTTAGCAGAAGGGGTATCCATGGCTACAAGAGTCTTCAGGCGGTCTCCCCTATGGATATTAAGGGCCTGGCAGACAGGGCCGAGGCCATGAGTAGGATAGATGTCTCCCTTGTGCTTGCTGTTGAATTCAAGACGCCAGTTTCTCCAATATCCGTCCCAGAAGTCTGTAAGGTTATGGCAATAAGCACCTTCAGCATGGATAATGTCCCCGAAGACACCTTTGCGTGCCATCTCGAGTGCAGAAAGCTCGAAGAAGTCGTAGCAGCAGTTCTCAAGCATCATACAGTGTTTCCTGTTCTTCTCCGCAGCATTGACAAGCGCCCAGCACTCGGCAAGAGATGTGGCTGAAGGAACCTCGATGGCGGTGTTCTTGCCGTTATTGAGGGCTTCGAGCGCAACTGGAGTGTGATTTACCCAGTCGGTGCATATATATACAAGGTCAATGTCGTCTCTCCTGCAGAGTTCCTTATATCCTTCATCACCGGTATAAGTCCCTCTTACCTCGATTCCATGCTCTTTCAGGAAATCGACATTTTTCTGAACTCTGTCAGGTTCAATGTCGCAGAGGGCAACGATCTTGGTCCATGGAACGGACAGATATCTGTACAATGCATAAGAGCCGCGTCCGCCAAGTCCTACGAAACCGATCCTGACAGTGTCAATAGGGGCGAGGCGAAGTCCGAGGACATCGGTCTGTCCCTCAGGACGGGCCGGAACTTCTGTTTTTATGACCTTAGATTGCTCATTGCAGCACGAAACGGCCAGCATTGCAGCCGCAGCAACTACGGTCAACAACGACATAAATGGTTTAGAATAATGCATATAAATTTAGTGTTAATGGTTTTCTGTTACTGTCTATTGTCGAGATACTCCTTAAGTTCGTCAGGTGTCCTTGCGGGCTGTTCATGTTCCGGAAGGCCGACTATGCCCCATGCATATTTGCAGTATGTAAGTCCCATTTCTTCATAGATCTTTGCGGAATGGTCGAGAGCTTTACGGAAACGGTTCCAGTCCTTATGCCCTTCCTGCACCCACTGAACCTCGCTGAGTGCGGCAAGTCGTGGAAGAAGCATATATTCGAGATACTCCGGAGTGTTCACGTACTCTGTCCAGAGATTTGCCTGGACACCGAGAATCCTCTTCTTTCCGTATTCCGGCACGCCGTCGTAAGGCTCATAGCCATAGACATTTTCGACAGGGAGATAGGCACCGATGGAGAACGGTTCGCGGTCCTGCTCATGTGACTGATAGCGGTCAATGTACATATATCCGCGTGGACTCATAACGCAGTCATAGTTCCAGAGCCTCTGGTCCACATTTTCGCCTGTTCCTTTCCATGTCATGACGGTAGCGCCCTCTGCAAGGTCACCTTCGAGGATTTCTTCCCAGCCGATTATGCGGCGACCGTGTTCAGCCAGGAATTTCTGGATGCGGGCGGTGACATAGTTCTGAAGATATTGTCCTGCCGTATGTCCGTCGTGGTCATACAGTCCGAGAGCCTTCATTCTCGCACGACAACGAGGGCAGGCATTCCAGCGGTCCTTAGGCACCTCGTCGCCACCTATATTTATATACTTGGACGGGAAGATGTCCATCATTTCAGTAAGGACATCCTCAAGAAATTTGAATGTCTCCTCCTTTCCGACGCAGAGCACGTCTTTCTTCACGCCCCAGGTATTGGCTACCTCATAAGGGCCGCCTGTACATCCCAATTCAGGATATGCCGCGAGGGCGCTGAGCATGTGGCCGGGAAGGTCGAGTTCCGGAATGACAGTGATGCCGCGTTTTGCAGCGTAAGCTACCACATCACGCATTTCATCCTGTGTATAGAAACCGCCATGGTCTTCAGGACGGAGATGTGTCCTGTCGAAGTCTATCTGGGTGCCGTGACGGAGCGAGCCGATTTCTGTAAGTTTAGGATATTTCTTGATTTCCATTCGCCATCCCTGGTCCTCGGTAAGATGCCAATGGAATACATTCTCCTTATAGACGGACATGATGTCCAGACATTTCTTGATCTCATCGACGCTGTAGAAATGACGTCCTACATCGATGAGGACGCCACGATAGGCGAAACGTGGAGCGTCCTTTATGACACCGTAAGGAATGTAGAAGTCCACGCCTCTTGCTCTCTTGCTTCCATAGAATTCTGCCGGAAGCATCTGGGCGATGGTCTGGAGTGCGTATATGAAGCCGTTGTAAGAATTGGCCTTCACCTGGACACTAGATTTGTCCGTCTCTATGGTGTAGGCTTCGTTTGCGAGAGTGGTGTCAATACTGAACACGACACCTTTTCCTTCCTCTCCTGATATGATACTATTTTTGCCACCCGCAACAGTCTGAAGATGAGCGGCAAATTCCGCTATAGCGGACTTGACATTATCGTCAATCTGTTCGGAAACAATTAGGTCAGAGGACTTTAGCCTATACCCCCCCCACCGGAAATTTCGACTTCCGCCGGCTGAGGAATTACGCTGAATGGCAGTGTTTGTGTGGTTTTGCTGCAAGACACAGCAGCGAGCATACCTGTCAATGCAAGTGTAACTAATCTGCGGTTCATATACTATTTATTAATGTTATCATGATGGTTTCCAGTCCCCCAAACTGAAGTCACAAAATTAAAAATTCAGTATCAAATTTACAATAGGGATAATACTTTTTTATCGACTTTTTTTAAACGTTTTTCCCATTATGCTACAGCGATATGGCACGCCGCCTCACAACGCAAAACGGACGCGGCTGAGACCAGTCGCGTCCGTAATACTATTCGGTGCAGTTCTCCGTTAAGGGAAACTGCGGTTATTGGCATTGACCTACAGCTCCCAGGCGAGAGCTGAAGCGCCGAGGATGGCAGCGTCAGATTCCTTGAGCTGAGAGAAGACGATCTTCACCTTGTCTTTCCACAAAGGAAGGACATTGGCGTTCATCGCCTTTTCGATAGGCTCACGCAGGAACTCCTTGGCACGGGCAAGACCGCCGAAAAGCACGATGGCTTCCGGGGAGCTGAATGCGATGAAGTCTGCGAATGACTCACCGAGAACAGTTCCGGTGTAGTCAAATATCTTGAGCGCGAGCTTGTCTCCCTCTTTGGCAGCCTCGTAAACATCCTTTGAAGAGATGTTGTCAAGGCTTCTGAGCGAGGATGGTTCTTCGCTCATGTCCAACCATTCACGGGCTGTGCGCGCAACACCGGTAGCTGAGGTGTAAGTTTCCAGACAGCCGGTCTTTCCGCAGTTGCAGAGACGGCCGTTGTGACGTACTGCGCAGGTGTGGCCAAGTTCGCCGGCGAAACCGTCGTGGCCATAAACCACCTCTCCGTTTATCACGATACCGCTGCCGACACCTGTTCCGAGAGTAATCATGATGAAGTTCTTCATGCCTCTCGCAGCACCGTATGTCATCTCACCCATGGCAGCCGCATTGGCATCATTGGTAAGAGCTACAGGAATGCCGTTCATCCTCTCTTTCAGGAGCTTGGCAACAGGAATCACGCCCTTGTTTCCCCATTTGAGGTTTACGGCGTTCTCGATTTCTCCGGTATAGTAGTTTCCGTTAGGAATACCCATTCCGATACCGCGGACCTGTCCTGTGACGCCGGCATCGGCAATCACCTTGTCGATAGCCTCTGCAAGTTCATCAATATAAGGTTCCACTTCATCGTGAGTGTCGGTTCTGATGACCGTCTGGGCAAGAACCTGACCTCTCATATCCACAACGCCTATCTTGGTGGTCTGTCCACCGACATCGACGCCGACAACATAAGGCGTATCCATTTTATTCATACCTATTATTATTTATTATTCAACAGGAATATCTTTGTTCACGTTCTTGCAGCCTACGAGCGCATAGTAGAGGATGAAGCAGAGCATTGCCACTACAAGCCAGTAGCTGGACATATAGTCGGTATATTTGGCGATGAAGTCCTGAATCAGAGGCATCACACCGCCACCGACAACCATCATCATGAAGATTCCGGAAGCCTGCTCGGTATATTTCCCGAGTCCCTCTGTACTGAGGTTGAAGATCGTTCCCCACATCAATGAAGTGCAGAGACCGCAGAGCACAAGGAAGAGCGCCTTCATCGGCACGCCTGCAACCATTGTGAATCCGTTTTCAACGCTGTATGCAGGCATTGACATGGTGATGCTCTTCGGAAGGAAGATGGCAATGATGATGAAGAGGATGGCTACGGCTGAAACTGTGGAGAGCTGAGCCTTGGTGCTGATCTTGCCGCTGATGAATGAGCTGCAGATACGGCCTACCATCATGAGCAGCCAGTAAACGGCAGCAATCGCACCGCCGATAGCGGCACCATTGACAGCGATACCTGCGCCTTTTTCAGTAGCGTCAGAGAAGTAGAATATAAGCTGTGCAGGGATACCTACCTCAACACCTACATAGAAGAAAATGGCCACGACACCGAGTACAAGGTGACGGAAACTCCATGCGCTGTGCTCGTATTTCGTGGTCTGTCTCTCCTGAGCAGGCTCAGGGATATTAACGAATGAAATGATGATGTATGCCAATGCGAATACGCCCATTGCGATGAAAAGCAGAGGAGCCACGTCGCTCATGGCTGTAGTATTCGTAACAGTGCCGATAAGCATACCTACGAGGAGCGGAGTGAATGTTCCGGTGAGGGAGTTCATGGTACCGCCGATCTGGATGTACTGGTTACCCTTGTTTCCGCCACCGCCGAGGATGTTGAGCATAGGGTTTACGACAGTATTGAGCATACATACGCAGAAACCGCAGACGAATGCGCCGAAGAGGTAAACATAGATGGCTGAATCACCGACGAAAGAACGGCTTGAAAGCCACTGGATTACGATACCGATGAAACCGGTAGCGAGAGCTGCAAGTGTAGTCTTCTTGTAGCCGTATTTGATGAGCATCTTGCCTGCAGGGATACCCATGAAGAGGTATGCTGCAAAGTTCATCATATTGCCCATCATTCCTGCCCACTCATACTGGTTCTTCCAGATTGTTCCGAAAGGCGCGGCCATATTGGTCACGAAAGAAATCATCGCGAAGATGAAACACATCGTAACGATAGCCACAATGTTTGATTTTTTCTGTGTCATATAAAATGTTTTAATGTTTTTGTGTCAACCAGTTGCGAAAACGCCATCCTTTATCGTTTTGCAAAAT
The DNA here is from genome assembly GCA_000432515.1 of Bacteroides sp. CAG:545. Classification (GTDB taxonomy): domain Bacteria; phylum Bacteroidota; class Bacteroidia; order Bacteroidales; family UBA932; genus Cryptobacteroides. Next base: position 30,897 of record HF996009.1, on the reverse strand, counting down.
CGTGTAAATTTACTGAAAAAACGGCTCAAAACAAATTTAATCGATAAAAGTCCGGCATCTTTTCTCAGACGCCGGACTCCACACTATACATACTGATAACTATTTGACCTTTTTGAAGTCAATCAATTCTACGCCGTCAGTAGCAGTCGTAGAAAGGTCAATTGTAAGAACATAAACTGAACCCTTTTCCAGCTGGACACCTTCCTTGAGGCCGATATTGTCATGCAGACCGACTGTCGTGTCGAAGAACTCTGCCGCGCTGTCGGTATATTTCACGGTGCCGGCATCGCCGAGAATCTTACCTTTCTCTGTACCCCAGCCGTCCTGACCGAAGTACTTCGCGGAAATGTAGTCATATCTGAATCTTCCGCCGAGAGTGGTTCCGTCTTTCTCATCCACAGCAGTTCCGGTAAGCTGGAACACCATCGGACGAACCTGAGCCATACAGAATGCAGCACCAGGATTGAAGGCGAACTGGCTGGTCATCACCGGATTGGCAACTCCCCAGGCCATCATCCAGAGCGCACCGTCATTGATTGTAGCCTCGGAGCCGTCTGCAGCAAGCCTGCGCAGAGTCGCATAACCGTAGTCGAGATACAGATCCACTGCAAATGTGCCGCTTACGACATTGAGCTTTATAGAAGCTCCGTCGAGGTAGAACAGGTCCGGATCGAGGTACCAGTTTGCAAGGTCTTTCACACCTGAGATGGTGATGGCCTCGTCCTTGTTCAATGCGATGGACTTGATGCTGTAATGTGTTGCCGACAAACGGCTTGCCTGAACTCCGTTTACCTTGATATCCAATGAATTGACAGGAATTTCAACAGTCTTGATGGTGAGTTTCGCAGCGCTGACTCCCGCATTGGTGTCCAAAATGAACTGGTATGCCTTGCCGGACTCGAGCGAAGTACCGTCAGATGCAGGTTCGATATTGCCCGCAGAAGTGACCTTGAACAAGCCGGTCTCGTCATTGAAAGAAGCGTATGAGCCGAACTCGACGCCCCAGCCTCTCTGGCCGAAGAGCTTGAATGAGAATCCTGTCTGCGCGATAGAGGCGCCTGCCGTCAATGTCAGTCTGCTGATACCTTTCTCTGTCTGAGCCAGGCACCATACACCATCATCCGTGTTCCAAGACGGGCCAACATTAGGCTTGCCGATTCCGGCACCGATAGCCCAGACTGTCCCATTGGATTCAAGTGTCGCAGGTTTGTCCTTGTCTGCCATCGCCTCGACCTTGATGAACTTGCCACCGAAATCTGCCGTCAGCCTATAAAGACCGTCCATTGCCTTGAATGACACGGAGTTGTCCGCATTGAGCGTGAAGAAATCATAATCCAGATCCCACTGGTCAGGTTTGTCAATGCCGGTGAACTTGATCATAGAACCCTGGAGAAGGTTGAGCAGTTCCACATTGGCAGACTCTGACAATGCAGATGTTATGCTGCCGAATGGTGATGCCGTCAGCGACATGAGGTCGGCCGAAATCTTATATGTACCTGCTTTGACGGCAGTGAAAGGAATCGTGCTTGAAGACTCGGCAGCGACAGGTTTCAGCGCAGAGCCGTCCCAACCGAGCCAGATCGCAGCCTTACCGGCCTCAGGCACGCATTTGATCAATGCAGATGCTTCGGATGGGAAATTGTCAGTGACCTCGTAAGCGTAGTCGCCGCTCTTGGTCATGGTGTATTCCTTGCCGTCGCAGAGGAGGGTCAATGTAGAAGGCTGCGGTCTGTCGATATTGACCTCAACCGTTTCTTCTGTGATTCCCAATCCGGTATTCTGCGAGGTGAACGCGAGTTCCGCGGTTCCGTTCGGAATATCTTTCAACAGAGGCACGAAAATGGCCGCATTGTAGGTTCCGTTTTCTCTGGTACGGATGGTCAGGTCGCTGACTGAAGTACCGTCGAACAGAAGTTTCGCTTTCAATGTGGAGAGCGGGAATTCGTCATTCAGCTTTATGGAGAATCTTATGGAGTCGCCCATGAATGCTTTGTTATCGCAGTTCTCAATCGTCATTTCAGGACCTTTGTCCGTGAATTTCACATCCATCCCCTCTTCTTTGCAGGAAATGGCGACAGTTGCCGGCACTGCAAGCAATGTCATTATTTTCAATATCTTATTCATTGTCCTAATCTTTTAATCTTTCCATTTCAAAGAAACTATCGACTTGGCCGGCACGTCGCATTTCACCGAATGTGCGGAAGAAATGAACACGAGCTGCCTGGCGTCGGAGTTTTCATTCAGAATCACCACACCGTAGGAGTTGTCAGGATTTCTGAACACCAGATAATCCAGTCCCGAGGTGGTGTAACCGGTGGTTCCGATACGTACCGCACCCTGATTTATAACCTTCGAGCAATGCGCGATGTTGTAATAGTGCGTGTAGTAGTCCAATGTGGTGTAGTCGGAGGATGCTATGGTGACTGCTCCGTAACAGGACTTGCAGGAATAGTCGGCGTCAGTGTACGGTCCATTGTTCTCATCCAGCATCAGGTTCCAGAGGGTGACGCCTTTTCCGCCGCGTTTCAGCAGGCCGAAGAAGATGTCCCTCATGTCATTGATAAGACAAGAGCTGAACTCGTAGTTCCATGTGCCGATGGAGGCTTCGGTGAAATACAGTTCCTTGTCAGGTGCGCCTGCGACTATCTTGTCCAGTTCTGAGACGTTTCCTCCGTAGTTGTGCCAGGCTGAACCGGCAATGTAGGCGGAGGCCTGAGCATCGGCGTATATCTTCAGAGGGTACTGCGCCTGGTCGGACATGTCGTCATAATTGTAGTTATGGTCGAACACGAGTATCTTGGTGTTCAGTCCCGCCTTCTTGAATGCAGGGCCCAATGCTGTCTTGATGAAGTCACGTGCAACGTCCCAGTACATCACCATCGACATGGAGTTGCCGGCGTTGAGAGGCTCGTTCTGCGGGGTAACGGCATAGATGTCAAGCCCTTGCGACTGCATATACTGAATCCACTTCACGAAATACTCAGCATAGTCCTGATAGCAGGACGGCTTGAGCGTACCGCCGGTCCAGGAGTACCTGTCGTCGTTAGAGTTCACCTCTTTCTTCATCCAGCGCGGGGCTGTCCACGGGGAGCCGATGATCCGGAGCGACGGATTGATCTTCTTGATCTCCTTCAATACAGGGATGACGTATTTCAAGTCATACTCTGCCGGGGCAAAGTTCTCGATTCCTTTCTTGTCGCACCATGTGAAACGCTCTATGGAGAAGTCAGAGCCGCCTATGCAAACCCTTATCAATGAGCTTCCTATACCGGTTTTCGTGTCAAACATCTGTTTCAGGAACGCCTCCCTCTTGTCCTGAGGCATTTTCAGGATGTTGTAGCAGGAGGCTACCGTCAATGCCGCACCGAATCCGTCCACCGTCTGGTAGGTCTCGTCCGTGAAGCGCACTGCGTAAGGAGACATTGACGCTGTCTTTCCGAAGGCGATGGTCTTCTCCGCGAAGAGGCTGGACTTGTCCGCCGTGGTGGTGTAGGATTTGGCTGCTTCCACCTCGGGCTGCGGCTGCGGGGCAGGTTCAGGCTCCGGCGTCTGATTCGAGGTCTGTGAATCACAGCTGCACGACATCATGAACGCCATTGCCAAAATAGTATAGATAGATGAATATCTCATTTCTAATATCCTGGGTTTTGTGTAAGATTCGAGTTCTTGTCGATGGCAGACTGAGGCACAGGGAAGAGGATGGTCTCGTCCGTGAGCGGTGAGCGTTTCTGCCAATATGAGTCATAGCTTGATGATGACGGATCGGACATCGCGTCGTGCACCTGCTTGATCATATCGTGACGGGCAAGGTCGTAGAAACGGAAGCCTTCGAATGCAAGCTCGAGTCTGCGCTCGTCCAGGACTGCCTTGAGCATGGATTCCTTGCTGTTTTTCACTGAAAGCGGAAGGTCTGCAAGTCCGGCCCTGTTCCTTGTCTTGTTCGTATAGATGTATGCGTTGTCCAGATCGCCAGTCATCACAAGTGCTTCTGCGTGAAGGAGATAGATTTCTCCGAGGCGCATCAGGATCGTACTGCTGGCATTGGTCGGAACCTTGTGCATGAACGCATATTTCGCTGACGGATAGTAGAGGCTCCAGCCGCATTCGTCGTAAACGATGGAGGCATTCTTTCTTTCAGTGTCGCCGGCTGCATCATAAGCGGCAGCAAGGTTTCTGGAAGGTGTGCTCCATTTTGCCCAGGAGTAGCTGTCCGTAGGGTTGTAGGCATTGCGGTGATACATCATCCACACCCAGTTTCCTGAGTTGCGTGACCAGGTCACTTCGAAGATGGATTCCTTGGTGTTCCTTACCGCATCGTCGTCATTATAACCCCAGAGGTCACCGTAATTGTCCACGAGCGAGAATCCCATGCCCTCGACTGCCACACAGTCATTGATGACCTGGTTCCAGTCCTGACGCTGTTTCTCGGCATAGACTCTTGCTCTCAGACCATGCGCGAAAGCCTTGGAGAACAGGTATTTGTCTGAAGGGTTCACGTCCGGCGCATTGTCGCAGGCATAGTTCAGGTCCTCGATTACCTGACCGTAGATTTCATCTACCGGTGTGCGTTTCGGATAATAGTCCTCGTACACTTCCTCAATGTTCTCGGATGTGATTTCCGGCGGAATGACGGTAATCATAGGAGCGTCGCCCCAGAGCTGGGCCATCCTGAACAGGCAGAATGCTCTCCAGCACAATGCCTCGGATTTCCACTCGTCGTGTTCTTTCTGAGTCATCTTCACTGCGGAGGTATCTTTTGCGAAGATATTGTCAATGTTACAGATAATGTTGTTGGCATTGCTTATCTGCTGCAGGTACCAGTCCCAGTCGCGGGCAATATTGGAGTTTGCAGGGTCCTGGTTATTGGCCTCGATGGCAACAATCGCTCCGGTGGACGGACTGCCGCAATATGCATTGTCACTTCTGGTCTCGGTAGAGATGAGCCAATCCATGTAACCTTTTTCCTGGATGTCCTTTACCCAGCTGTTATACAGGGAGTTGCGAAGTCCCAACATATCTGTTCTGGTAGAATACTGGCTTTCGCTGTCGTTCTTCACATTCACATTGTTCTCATTGTAGGATGTGTGCGGATTCAAGTCCAAGTCGCAAGCCTGGAACGCCACAACGACAGCCGCCGCAAGAATAAAATTTATCTTTTTCATAATAATGTCTCCTTAGTCATCAGAAATCAACATTGACACCGAAAGTTACGGTCTTGACGTTAGGGTAGGTACCCCAGTCGATTCCCATACTCGTAGCGCTTGAATACTGGCTCATTTCCGGGTCGTATCCTGAATACTTGGTGAAAGTGAACATATTCGCAAGTGTGATGTACGGCTGTATCTTGGTGAGATTCAGCTTTCTGAGGAACTTGCCTGAGAAATCGTAAGAGAGCGTGATGTTCTTGATCTTCAGATATGAACCGTCTTCAATCCATCTTGTGGAAGCCTTCAGGTTGTCCACTTCGCCGGCCTTAGGGATGTCAGTCACCTGTCCTGGAACGCGCCATCTGCGGAGTACGTCGGTAATCTGGTTGGAGCCGTTGTACATACCTATCATCTCTATCTTGGATGCATTGTAGATGTCGTTGCCGATGGAGCTTGTGAGGAGAACGCTGAGGTTGAATCCCTTGTAGCTCCAGGTGTTGGTCATACCCCAGATGAAGTCAGGGTTGGCATCACCGATGTAGTGGCGGTCTGAAGAACTGATCTTTCCGTCCTTGTTATAATCCTCGTAGATCATCATACCGGTCTCAGGGTCAACACCTTTCGCGGTCAGTCCATAGAAGCATGAAAGCGGTTTGCCTTCTGTCATTCTGACTACCTGCTCGCTGAGCGCCTCGGATGTGGTGGTGTAGTTATAGACCTTCTGCAGGGTGAGTTTCTCGACCTTGTTGCGGTTGAATGAGAGGTTGAAGTCGGTGGTCCATCTGAAGTCGTTCTTGTCAATGTTGACTGACGAGATGGCGAACTCCATACCCCAGTTGCTCATTTCTCCATCGTTCCTGATGAGGTCAGAGTACGGGGACGGCATAGGGACGGTTATCAGCAGGTTCTTGGTATATCTGCGGTAAACGTCATACGTGAATGTGAGTCTGCTGTTGAGCACTGCGAGGTCGATACCGAGGTCCCACTGAGATGTGGTCTCCCATGTAAGTTCGCGGTTTCCGATGTTGGACTTTCCGCCGAGCGTAGGAACTGAATCAGCATATTTGGAGTCTGTCCAGTCGTAGTAGTTGGTGGCGTACATCTGCTGCCATGCGTAGTCGCTCAGGCCTTCCTGGTTACCCTGCTGTCCCCATCCGAGACGGAGCTTGAGGTCGTTCATCCACCTTACGTCTTTCATGAAGTTCTCGCCTGAGATTCTCCATGCTGCTGAAACAGAAGGGAAATAGCCCCATTTGTGTCCCGGTGCAAGCTTTGAGGAACCGTCGGCTCTGAATGCCGCCGTGAGATAATATTTACTGTCGAAGTTATAGGCTGCACGTGCGAGATATGACATTATGGCCCATTCGCTCCAGCTCTGGCTCTGGCCTCTGAGGCCGCCTTTGTTACCGCCGTTCAGGCCGAAAATCGCATTGTTGTTGTCCGGTGAGAAATAGTTTCTCGAGCCTGTAAGCTGCTGCCAGTCGGATGTGGTGGCTGACATACCGCCCATGAGTTCGAGGGAATGCTTGCCGAAGACATTGTTGTAGTTCAGGATATTGTCATAGACCATTCTCCTGTCGTCAGTCCTTGAGTCGGATGCTTCTCCATGCTGTGTCCTACCATAAGATGTGTGGATAGGGTCGAGGAACGAGTAGTTGTGCACCCAGCGGCGGTCCATACTTACCGTGCTCTTGAAATTGAGGTGCTTGGTGAAGTTGATGCGCGCAAATGCAGACATCACCGCCCTGTCGGTCTGGTCGTAGTTGTTCTCTGTTCTGGCGAGGTTCTCTGACGGAGTCGTAAGGTTCGCGCCGTAGAACTGTGTCCAGTACCAGTCAGGGTTTGTTTCGCTCCATGGCTTTGCGTAGGTAGGGGTGTTGATTACTGAAAGCACGACGCCTGCCCTGTTGGCGCCTGTTCCGGAGATGATTCCGTTGTTCTTGTAATGGGAATAGGAAACATCCATTCCTACGGTAATCCATTTGAACAGGTCTGATTCGAGATTGACTTTCGCATTGTACCTCTTATTATATGCGACTTTGAGGATACCCTGTTCGTCGCTGTAGCCGAGGCTCATGTAGTAGCGAGACTTGTCGGAGGCATTGGATACTGAAACCTGATAGTTCTGGGTAATTCCGGTTCTGTAAGTCTCGTCAAACCAGTCTGTTTCGTCTTTGAGTCCTTCCGGGACATTGGCCACTCCGATTTCTTTCTGGAGTTCGCGGTACTGGTCCACATTGAGGACGTCATAGGTCTTGGTGACGTTGGAAAGTCCGACGTAGGCACTGAAGTTGATCTTCGGGCCTTTGCCTTTGCTGCCCTGCTTGGTGGTGATGAGCACGACGCCGTTTGCTGCACGTGATCCGTAGATGGCTGCTGATGAAGCGTCCTTGAGGATCTGCATTGTCTCGATATCGTTCGGGGAAAGATATGAGATGGCATAGTTTCCTGTTCCTACAGGCACGCCGTCCACTACGTAGAGAGGGTCGTTGGTGGAAGAAATGGATGAGGCGCCTCTGACTCTGATGACCATACCGCTTCCCGGCTGGCCGCTTGTCTGGGTTACCTGCACGCCGGAGACCTTGCCCTGGATAAATCCGGAGGCGTCAGTGACCGGTCTCAAGGCCATATCTTCTGTATTGACGGTAGATACTGCGGTGGTGAGGTCCTTCTTTCTGACTGAACCATAACCGATGGCGACTACCGCGTCGAGAGCGATGGCGGTCTCGTGTACATCTACATTGATGACAGCGCGGCCTCCTACTTTTTCAGTTACAGTGGAATATCCCAATGATGAGAACTCCAGGACTGCTTCTGATGATGACACTGTGATATCATAACGGCCGTCAGCATTGGTGATGACACCGTTCTTGGTGCCCTGCTCCAATACGGTCAGTCCTATGACGGGCTGTCCGTTCTGATCCTTGACCGTTCCATTGACACTATGCTGCTGCGCGAATGATACCACGCTGGCGAACATAAGCAATACAACTAAAAGTTTACGCATAACTTAATTGGTTATTGAATAATTATGTAATCCTTGAAGATTTCCTCTTACTGAAGGGTTTCCCGATTTGGTTATTTTTCTTCAATGACGACTCATCCTCCTGAATATTCCTCTTACTGTTTTGGTAAGCGTTAAAAAATAAGTTGGTAAAGATTTGTGGAGGATTTTCGAGGATAGATTTCTTTTAGAAGAAGGAGTGTGCTGGACGCACACGACTGATGAGAAAAGAAGTATAGACCGGAAAGACCCGCAAAGATTCCAAAGTTATTTTTTAAGGATTACTTACTGTTCCGGGGTAAACATCGGGTCCCAGGCAGGGAGGAGAGTCGGTTTCTGGCCCAGCATCTCGAGGATGTCGGCAGGGACATATTTCTTCTCGGCCACCACTCTGAACATATATTCGGCGAACCACTGGTCGGTCATGATGAGACAGCCTCTGTAACCGCTGTCCGCGCCCCAGCTGTTCTCCACCATCCATTTCTGCGGAACACCGTCCTTGATGTCCACGGCAATCAGGGTCATGGCGTGAGACGAACCGCTCGCATGGGTGAGCACCCTTTCGCGCTTGTCCATGGTGTACTTGACATTGAACAGAGACTCATAATCGTAGTTTGCGAGGTCCAGAACGCCCTTTTTGGAATTCAGGAACTTGCCCACGTCACAAGAAAAGTACATCGCAGTATTGTCCTTGATGCTCGCCGCGGCCACCTCACGGATACGCTCTATCGGAAGATTCACATAGAGCCAGTTCTTTCCGTCATAGACGTGGCGGTCATAGTCGATCTCATAGACCTTGCCGTACTCACGGGTCGGGTCATTCATAAGCATCACATAATTGCCGTCCAGATCCTCATCCACATATTTCTTATAGAAAGACAGCGGCGTATATTCCTCAGTAGAAACGAGTTTGTCAGAAGAATCGTACATTGACCACTCGAAGGATGCAGGAGGCACGCCGAGGCAGAGCGACAGGATCCTGTAAACGTCCGTAAGCACTGACTCCTTGATTTTCAGCAGCTCGGCATTGACCTTGGCCTCCGCAGCGGCAGCGTTCTTTCCCTTTGCGGAAGCCGCTGGAGAAGCGTCGTATGCAGCGCGCAGAGCCAGTCCGCCCTGACGCAGAATCGTCTTGAGCTGAAGGGCCATCTGCGAAGTGTTGTTGCTGGAATATGTCTCAGGCATCACCTCGGACGGCACAAGTCCATATTTCATCGCCAGGTCAGACACTCCCGTGAACTGGCCGCCGTCACTCAACGGATTTGAGAAGAGCCAATCCACCTTCCTGTCATCGAAAGGAAGTTTTCTCGTGTCAATGACTCCCTGCAGGAAAAGGTTAGCCTTCTCGAGCTGGTCATAGAAGAACAGATAGTTCTGTGAAAATGTGAACGAGCCCAGGTTATATTTTTCTATCATCTTGGCACGCAGCACATTGAGACCGGTGAACAGCCAGCATCTGCCTGACGATTTCTGGTCCGTGATGCCCTTTGTCTTCACCCTGTCGGAAAAATGGGTGTCGATCATGGAGGCGTTCTCGGCATTGGTAGCCATGACATTGACAGAACTTCCTGCCAACGCGTTACGCACAGCCTTGTCATAAGACGTTCCGGTGTAACCCTTGCTTATGCGTGAAAGGACTTCAGGTGACAGGCCGCCGTCCGGGGCAGTCTGGGCCATAAGTGAAACAGGCAACATTGCCGCAACCGCGGCCAAAACAATGATTTTCTTCATATCTGTATTTCTATTCATTATACAAAAGATACTTGCGACGCAGCGACTTGAAACGCTCCACATCGTCTTTCCACATTGACTTTATATCCTCAGGCGAGCAGCCGTCAATGATCTTTTCGCGCACCCACGAATTTCCTATAAGCTTGTCAATGAACGGATTACGCCCGAAGAACGGACGCCCGTCAGGAAGCAGCCCGCGTTCCCTGTCAGCCCCGGGGAGCGACATCAGCATAGAATAGGCATTGACAATATAATTCAGGTTTATCCCATTCTTCCAGATTTCTTCATAGGTCAATGTCGTGAGATCCACGCCACTACACTCCTGCCCCTCGTAGTCAGGATGCAGCGCCCCCGGCATGCTCCGCGGAACAAACTTGTAACTGAAAAGTCTCATGTCCGGGCTGCCGTACATTTCGAAAGGATGCTCTGTTCCACGCCCGAGCGAGACCACCGAACCTTCGAAGTAACAAGTTGATGCATAGAGATATACGGCACGCATCGTCTTGAGATTCGGGGACGGCGGCATTATCAGGCTGTACTTGGTGGCATGCGTATAACCCTTGCACGGAACGACGGTCAGCTCACACTGCTTTCCGCCTTCCAGCCAACCCTCGCCATTGATCATAAGCGCCAACTCACCCAATGTCATTCCATGCACGACCGGTATCGGAAGCGCCCCCACGCCTGACTTGTATTTCATGTCCAGGACAGGCCCGTCCACATAAAACCCGTTCGGATTGGGACGGTCCAGGACAATGACCTTCTTCCCCGACGCCGCACAGATGTTCATCAGCCTGTACATCGTCACGTAATACGTGTAGTATCTTAGGCCAACGTCTTGAATATCAACCAGAAGCACATCGAACAGACCGATATCCTCCCTGTTCGGACGGCCCGGCGCCCCATACAGTGAAACTATCTTGATCCCGGTCGCACCGTCGATGGAATCACCTACCTTGGCGCCTGCATCTGCATTGCCACAGAACCCATGCTCCGGAGAGAAAATCACCGTCACATTCACGTGCTTCCTGTTCTTGAGCACATCCACGAGATGAGGGCCATAGACTTTCGGGGCATTCAGGTCGGTTCCACGTCCTTTCAGTACCTTGTCGCCTACGATTCCGCTCTGGTTCGAGAACACGGCCACCCGCTTGGCGGAAAGCTCAGGCAGATACATGGAAAACTGTTCATCTCCGAGCTTCACATTCGCAGCGGACAATGAAAATGCCGCCATAACCGCAAAGGTCACAGCAGCAATCATATATCTTTTCAATAATCTCATCCGAATAAAAATTAGGTTCAGAACCACTACCCGGATAAAGTTACGAATATTATTTATTATTGCAATGAACCGCCGACGATATCGAGAATTTCGCTCGTAATCTTCTGCTGACGATTCTTATTGTACTCCAGAGTCAGTTCCTGAAGAATCTCATTTCCATTGTCGGTAGCTGTCTGCATGGCCACGGTCCTGGCCGCATGCTCGGCAGCATTCGTATCCAGCTGCACCGTGAACATCTTGAGCATCATTACCTTAGGAAGCAGTTCCTCCAAAAGCGAATCCACGTCAGGCTCCACGATATAGTCGAAATTCCAGCCCCTTTCTTCAGAAGTTATGGCCTGGTCAATGTTCTCCGCTATCGGCATGATGGTCAATGGCAGATACGTATCCCTCATGGTCGGCTGAGATGAAGTGGACTTGAAATGTCCGTACAGCAGCTCAACCTTGTCGAATCTCTCCGTCATGAACCCGTGCACAAGTTCAGCGGACAGATTGGCCGCCTCCTCATAATTCGGATGTTCGGAAAGATGAGTGTAGTCTGCCGGTGCATCGAATCCCTTCTTGCGCATTGCCTCGGCGATTTTCTTTCCCACAGGATAGACAGTGATGTCCTCCGCAGTCAAGCCTGCCTTCAGATATTCGTCAATGACGGACTCCGCCTGCTTGATGGCTGCCGAATTGAAACCGCCGCACAAAGAAGAATTGGAAGAATACACCACCAGGGCTACCTTGGAAACAGGACGTGGAGAGCACAGGAGCTCGAGTTCCTTGTCCAGACCGACTGCTTCCGGCTCTTCGCCTTCTTCCACAGGAATAAGCTTGTCCTGATCTTCCTTTTTCTCAGCGCGTCTCTTGTAGGCAATCAGATTCGCCAGCATACGGTGAAGCATATCCTCGTAAGGCAACATGTTGCCTATGGCAGTCTGCGCCTTGTGAAGCTTGGCGGCGGCCACCATTTTCATTGCAGAGGTTATCTTCAACGTACTGTTGACAGAATCGACTCTATTCTTTATTTCTTTCAATGAAGGCATATCCGAAACTGAGAATATATCTAACTCTTGAGACCGAGCACGACGTCTTCAGCTTCCTGCTCGATTATCTTGGAAATCTTATCATCCAGCTTCCCTTCCGCAAGCGGCTGAAGGACATCTTCCTTGTGGGCCGCCCTCATCCTTTCCAGGAACTTGGACTGGAACTGGCGTGTCTTCTCCAGCGGAACATCTTTCAGCAGAGAATGCGTTCCGCAATACAATATCGCGATCTGTTCACCCACCGGCATAGGAGAATACTGAGGCTGCACCAGAAGCTGCTTGTTCTTTCGGCCGCGGTCCAATGCCAAGGCTGTAACCTTGTCCACATCGCTGCTGAACTTGGAGAATGACTCCAGCTCATCATACTGGGCCTGGTCTATCTTCAATGTTCCTGCAACTTTCTTCATACTCTTCACCTGGGCACTTCCGCCGACACGGGATACTGAGATACCCACATTGATGGCAGGGCGGAAACCCTGGTTGAACAGACTTCCCTCCAGATAGATCTGGCCGTCCGTAATGGAAATGACATTGGTCGGAATATATGCGGAGACGTCGCCTGCCTGGGTCTCGATGATCGGCAATGCCGTAAGCGAGCCGCCAGCCTTAACCTTTCCTTTCAGAGATTCCGGCAAGTCATTCATCCGCTCCGCAACTTCCTGCTGGCCAATGATTTTCGCAGCTCTCTCCAGGAGTCTGGAGTGCAGATAGAACACGTCACCAGGATAAGCCTCACGGCCTGAAGGACGACGAAGGATCAATGATACCTCACGATATGCGACAGCCTGCTTGGACAAGTCGTCATAAATCACGAGCGCGGCACGTCCGGTGTCACGGAAATATTCACCGATTGCAGCACCTGCAAATGCAGAATAATACTGCAAAGCAGCCGGATCCGCAGCAGTAGCGGCCACGACTACGGTATAATCCATCGCGCCCTTTGAACGCAATGTGTTTACGATGCTCGCTACCGTAGAGCCTTTCTGACCGATCGCCACATAGATACAATATACCGGATTTCCTTTCTCGAATTCGGTCCTCTGATTTATGATGGTATCTATGGCAATGGCGGTTTTACCTGTCTGGCGGTCACCGATGATAAGCTCACGCTGTCCCCTACCGATAGGAATCATCGCGTCAATAGCCTTGATACCTGTCTGGAGAGGCTCATTCACCGGCTGTCTGAAGATAACTCCAGGAGCTTTGCGCTCCAGAGGCATCTCCACCTTGTCACCGCCGATTTCACCAAGTCCGTCAATAGGGACACCGAGCGGATTCACGACACGACCGAGCATCTTTTCACTTACCGGGATGGAGACAATCCTTCCGGTACGTTTCACGGTCATTCCCTCCTTGACCTCATCTGTAGGGCCGAGCAGTACGGCTCCGACATTGTCCACCTCCAGGTTCATGACGACGCCCATGACGCCGCTGTCGAACTCCAGAAGTTCGCCGGACTCCGCATTGGTCAAGCCATAGATCCTGGCCACACCGTCGCTTACCTGCAGCACCGTGCCGACCTCCTCGAACTTTACCGAAAGGTCAGCGGACTCGAGCTGTTTCAGCAGCACGTCCGATATTTCACTTGGTTTGATATTATTCTGACTCATACATCAATCTGTTATTTTGTTCAATGAACCGTCTTCTCAGGTCCTCCAACTGCCTGGACACGCTCGCGTCGATTCTCTTGTCCGCAACTTCGAACACGAATCCGCCAATTATGGAAGGATCGTCCGTCACGGACAACTCAAGCTGAAGGCCAGTAAGATTCCTGAACATTTCACATATCTTTCTTTCAAGCTCCGGAGAAGGCATACTTACCACAAGTGTAGCCTGACTCACGCCTTGCGCAGAAAGCCAGCGTTCCTTGAAATAATGAAGGATATAGCGCAGATACGGCTCCCTGTCCTGTCTTATCACAAGTTCCAGGAATTTGGAAAGTGACGGACACATATCCTCGTTCCCGAGGGCTTTCGACATCAGCTCCACCTTTCCGGAAGATGTCAGCATGTTCTTGCTCTCCACAAGACGCTCGAACTCGCCGGATGCGGACAAGGCGTCAGCGAGCGTACAGGCCTGTCTGTACACGACCTGCCCGTCACCTGTCTCTTCTACATATTTCAGAAGAGCATCAGCATATCTTGACGCTATAATTCCTGTATTCATCCGAACTTCAGTTGTTTACCATGGAGTCCCTCTTGGAATTCAGTTCCTCCATAACCTTTTCCACATAACGTTTCTGAACTTCTTCCGAAGCGAAATCAGTCCTCAGAATCTTCTCGGAAACATTCATTGACAGCATTGCCACTTCCTTGCGGATATCCTGCAATGCATTTTCTTTTTCGGCCGCGATTTCCACTCTGGCCTGTTCGAGTATCTTATCCGCTTCCTCCTGAGCCTGAACCTTAGCCTGTTCGATGATGGACACTTTCATTTTCGCCGCATCATCCATAATCCGGGCCTGTTCCTTCTTGGCCTGAAGAAGAAGCTCGGCATGTTCCTTGTTCAGGTCAGCGAGTTCTTTTCTTGCCTCTTCCGCCATTGCCAATGACTTGTCAATGGATTCTGTCCTCTCATTGACCATCTTGGTAATGACAGGGAATCCGAATTTGGCAAGTATAAAAAAGACAATGCCGAATATTATGACCATCCAAAAAAGAAGGCCAGCATCAGGTGTTACAAGTGACATAATTACTGTAAATTACACAAACAGGGCGAGAAGGCAGACAATGATTGCGAACAGAGCAGCGCCCTCGATCATGGCCGCAACAATAATCATTGATGAACGGATGTTTCCGCTTGCTTCTGGCTGACGTGCGATAGACTCGGTAGCTGCAGAACCGATCTTACCGATACCATAACCTGCCGCAATAGCTGCAATAGCTGCTCCAAGAGCTATACCGACCTTTCCAAGTGCCTCAGAGGCAACTGCTTGTAAAAGAATTGTGAGTAACATAACTATAAAATTTTAATAAATTATCATCAAGCTTCTTTCTGTCTTGCCATACCTATGAACACTGCTGACAGAATCGTGAACACATACGCCTGGAGAAATGCCACAAGCACTTCGAGCAGGTCCATGAACACTCCGAAGAGCACCGACACGACCGTCATACTTCCGAAAAGGACAGCATTGTATTTGGCAAACACGAATATTATACAAACCAGACTGATGGCGATGATATGACCTGCAAGCATATTGGCAAAAAGCCTTATCATCAGCGTCAGCGGCTTCATCAACGTACTGAACACTTCTATAATCGGGAGAAGCGGGAAAGGAAACTTCAACATCAGAGGCACATCCGGCCAGAAGATATCCTTGTAATAATGCTTCGTTCCGAACAGGTTTATCATAAAGAACGTGAAGAATCCCAGGACGCAGGTCACGGCGATATTGCCTGTGACATTGGCCCCTCCCGGGAAGAACGGCACGATTCCGAGCAGGTTGTTCAGCAATATCCACAGGAAAACCGTGCACAGGTAAGGGGAGAACTTCTGGTAATCTTCACCTATCGAGTCCTTGGCCACGCCCGTATCTATCATCATGATAACCGGTTCCATGAATGCCGCCAGTCCCTTAGGGGCTTCATTGACAGCATCATGCCTGCGATACCATCTGGCTGTCCAAAGGATGAGGAATATGAGCAATGCACTGCTTATCATCATTGCCAGGACATTCTTGGTAATAGACAAGTCCAATGGGCGGATTTCTTCTCCCGCCGCATTCCGCTCGACTATTTTTCCGCTGTCCTGCGAAACATAGAATCCATCATATTGCTCTCCGTGCTCCACTTTGGCAGAGGAGAACACATGCCAACCTGACGTCTTGCTTCTGACGATCACGGGCAGCGGAATGGATATCGACTTGTCGCCGATATTCGTTATATGCCACTCGTACGCGTCACTCATATGACCGAATATGACCCCCTGGACATCCAATCCCTGTTCCGTCGTGTCAGTGTCTGCCACTGCATCTTCCGTCACGACACCGTCTGCTGCTTGTTCGGTCGCAACACTGTCAGCCACAGCTTCTTCCGCACGGACAGGAGTCCATACGGTCACGGCCATGACCAATGCAGCTATGTATTTCCACCATTTCATAATTCCACGCAAACCGAAACTTTATTCTTTCCTACCTCCACGAATCCGGATTTGATACTGATCTTCTTGACCTCTCCGCTCATTGTCTCATACTCGACATCTCCTGCATCAAGCACTGATATCAGCGGGGCGTGATTTTTCAACACGGTGAACGGACCTTTCCTGCCAGGCAGTCTGACAAGCTTCACAGAACATTCTTCCAGCACCATTTCCGGTGACATCACCATCAGTGAAATTCCGTTTTCCATATTGACAATTACTTGTTTTCAGCCTTTGCAAGAATATCCTCACCTTTCTTGATGGCATCTTCGATAGTGCCGACATTGAGGAAAGCCTGCTCCGGAAGATAATCCACCTTGCCGTCAAGAATCATGTTGAATCCCTTGATGGTATCATTGATATCGACCATCACTCCCGGCACGCCGGTAAACTGTTCTGCTACGGAGAACGGCTGAGAAAGGAAACGCTGCACGCGTCTTGCCCTGTTCACAGTAAGCTTGTCCTCGTCCGACAGCTCGTCCATACCGAGAATGGCGATGATGTCCTGAAGTTCCTTGTTGCGCTGAAGAATCTGCTTGACTCTCTGGGCTGTATTGTAATGGTCTTCGCCGACGATGTTCGGATCCAGGATTCTGGACGTGGATTCGAGCGGATCGACTGCCGGATAGATACCAAGTTCAGTAATCTTTCTGCTGAGCACCGTGGTCGCATCCAAGTGGGTGAACGTGGTAGCAGGAGCCGGGTCAGTAAGGTCGTCGGCCGGCACGTAAACAGCTTGTACAGAAGTGATTGAACCATTCTTGGTAGAGGTAATCCTTTCCTGCATCTGTCCCATTTCCGTCGCGAGCGTAGGCTGATAACCCACTGCTGAAGGCATACGTCCAAGCAATGCTGAAACCTCTGAACCTGCCTGCGTGAACCTGAAGATATTGTCAATGAAGAAAAGAATATCCTTCGGCTCGTTCTGTTTCTTGCTGTCTCGGAAGGACTCTGCCAATGTCAGTCCGGACAATGCCACTGAGGCACGTGCTCCAGGCGGCTCGTTCATCTGACCGAACACGAGTGCGACCTGCGACTCTGACAGTTTTTCCTTGTCCACAAGTGACAGGTCCCAATGACCTTCCTCCATGCTCTTCTCAAACGCCTCTCCATATTTGATGACACCGGACTCTATCATTTCGCGGAGCAGGTCGTTACCCTCCCTGGTACGCTCGCCGACTCCGGCAAAGATGGAGAATCCGTTGTGTTTCTTGGCAATGTTGTTTATCAATTCCTTGATTAGCACGGTCTTACCGACACCGGCGCCTCCGAAGAGACCGATTTTTCCGCCTTTCAGATAAGGCTCGAGAAGGTCAATGACCTTGATACCGGTATAAAGGACTTCCTGTGAGGTGGTAAGGTCCTCGAATTTAGGAGGTTCGCGGTGAATCGGCAACTCCTCCTTACGGTCCAGATTTCCCAAACCGTCTATAGACTCGCCCACGACATTGAGAACTCGTCCTCTAATCTGACTTCCTACAGGCATCTCGATAGGCTTGGCAGTGTTGATAACTTCCATTCCTCTCTGCAGTCCGTCCGTGGAATCCATAGCGACTGCCCTGACTGTGTCTTCACCTATATGCTGCTGCACTTCCACTATCAGTTCCTTGCCATCTTTTCTCTTGATGGACAATGCGTCGTGAATGTTAGGAAGTTCATTTTTTTCCTGCTGCGCGCGCATCTCGAAATGCACGTCCACAACAGGACCAATAATCTGAGAAATATGTCCTACAACGTTTGGCATATCATTATCAATTAGTTATCTCTAATTTCTCTTGTTTCGGATTCCTTATGCAAATCCGGCCGAAAGTTACTGAAAAATTCATACCATCCACACAAAAAATTAGCCAAAAAGACAAATCTTTTGCTAAAATCTTCCAACAGCGTTATGCTTCACGTGAAAGATAGTCTTTTTTTATGGTGCACCGCTATACACCTGGGGTAACTTTGGCTCGAAGGTGATGGGTGACTTGGCTCGGAGGTGATGGGCAACCTCGCTCGAAGGTGATAGGCAACTTGGCTCGAAGGTGCGAATCTCTTGAACAACCTGAATCTACTATGAGCTATACCCCTTGGGGTAACCTGACCGGCCGTTTCTTAAATTATGCGGTATTTTCACTACATCTTCGCAGGGCCGTTGTCCATATCCTCTGTGATGATTTTTCAACGCCGAATGAAACCTTCTCCGCTATAAAAAAAGTCTCCGGAACCATGTCGATTCCGGAGACATCTATAGAACTATCTGAAAATCAATTATTTGATTTTAGCATATCCATAGCGGGCAGAATCACCAAGCTCCATCTCGATCTTCATAAGACGGTTGTACTTAGCGATACGGTCTGTACGGCTGAGTGAGCCAGTCTTGATCTGACCGCTGTTTGTAGCAACTGCGATGTCAGCGATGGTGGTATCCTCAGTCTCACCTGAACGGTGTGAAGTAACTGTGGTGTAACCATTTCTGTGAGCCATCTCGATAGCGTCGAGAGTTTCAGTAAGAGAACCGATCTGGTTAACCTTGATGAGGATAGAGTTTGCTGCACCCTTCTGGATACCCTTCTTGAGGTACTCAACATTGGTAACGAAGAGGTCATCACCTACGAGCTGGCACTTGTGGCCGATAGTTTTGGTAAGTTTAACCCATCCTTCCCAGTCGTTCTCATCAAGACCATCCTCGATAGAGTCGATAGGATATTTGTTTACAAGCTCCTCGAGGTAAGCGATCTGCTCGTCAACAGAAAGTTTCTTTCCGTTAGGATCTTTCTGCATACCTGTCTTGAGCTGTTTGTAATCATAGAAGAACTGGTCGCCTTCCTTAACGCTGAACTCAGATGCTGCGCAGTCCATAGCGATGGTAACATCCTTTCCAGGAACATAGCCAGCTTTCTCGATAGCCTGCATGATGCAGTCGAGAGCGTCGTCGATACCATTGAGCTTCGGAGCGAAACCACCCTCGTCACCTACTGCTGTAGAAAGGCCACGGCCTTTGAGCACTTTCTGGAGAGCGTGGAATACTTCAGCACCCATTCTTACACCTTCAGCGATGCTTGGAGCACCTACAGGGCGAATCATGAACTCCTGGAACGCGATAGGAGCGTCTGAGTGAGCACCACCGTTGATGATGTTCATCATAGGAACAGGAAGGACATATGAGTTAGGGCCACCGAGGTACTGATAAAGAGGAAGACCAAGATAGTTTGCAGCAGCTTTTGCAACAGCGAGTGAAACGCCAAGGATAGCGTTTGCGCCGAGTTTTGCTTTGTTCTTGGTTCCGTCGAGTTTGATCATAGTCTCATCGATAGCTCTCTGCTCGAAGCAGGACATTCCGACAAGAGCCGGAGCAATGACTTCGTTGATATTCTTGGCAGCTTTGAGAACGCCTTTTCCGCCATAGCGCTTAGGATCACCGTCACGAAGTTCGATAGCCTCGTTCTCACCGGTAGAAGCTCCTGAAGGAACAGCAGCAACACCGACAACACCTGATGCGAGGACTACTTCAGCCTCGATTGTAGGATTTCCTCTTGAGTCAAGGATTTCTCTACCACTGATTTGCAAGATTTCAAAATCTTCCATAATGCAATAAATTAAATATGTTAATTATAACTGTTTTCTAAGCAGATGTCTTCAAAACTGAACTTCAGCAACAAATTTCAAGCCACCTCCACAAAGCGCTGCAAAAATACTAATTTTCCAATAAATAAACAAAAGCCCCCGCATAGCACTTCAAATAAACGCTTAGTACTTCAAATGAACGCTTAGTACCTCAAATTAACAAATAGCACATCAAATAAACGAATGCTCTAGTCCTCGCATGGCAATTGAACTCGGACAAACGCGGCTTCCCCAGGCAGCCAAAATCAGGAATAACTGGAGCGTGACCTGTAAGTCACTGAGTGATAGTTATTTAACCGTTTTCAGAGTTACGGAAATGCCAACTCTGAAAACACCTAAAGCAGTCATAATTAGCGACTTACGCGTTGCATCATGTGTATCCAACATTGGTAACCGAACTAGTCATCTGGTTGTATCGCACCCATGTCCGCTCGTACAATCTTGCTGCAGGTGCCGGAATTGCTGTTTCTTTTGTTTCCATGTTAATCTGTTCTTGACATTTCCATGGGCAAAAGTACGGAACCGCTAAAAACGCGTCAATACGTAACTGCGGAGACGCTTACCATCGTACTGAAAAAAGTTTCCCGGCATTGACCAGCGGGTGCAACCTGTAAGTTGCTGTTTATTAAGCATTTAACCGAAATCAGAGTTGTGGTTTTCGCAACTCTGAAAATGCTTAATGCGTTAATACACAGCCGGTTACACGGTGCACATCATGTATCGTCCTGAAAAAAGTTTATCAAAAAAAGTAAACTATTATGGAAGCTAAATGCTATCGGGCGATGCAGCGCGCCCAGGGAAAAATGTTGCGCGAGTACTTCTCGAGAGTGTCTGTAGAAAACCAATGTCAACAAATATAGTGGTTTTAGGGATAAGAAAAAATCCCGGCAGGAGTTAAACCTGTCGGGATTCGTTATTTATAGGACAAAAACTTAGTTTTTGTTCTCTTTTCTGTCTCCACGGCCTCTGCCACCACGACGAGGACCACGGTCTCCACGGGACTGGCGACCCTGTCCCTGAGGCTGAGCGGATGCTGAAGCGAGGCCTGCGTTAGGTGAAAGATCTTTCTTTCCGTAAACCTCACCGTTGCAAATCCATACCTTGATACCGAGAGCACCAACCTTGGTGTGAGCTACTGCGAGAGCATAGTCGATATCAGCACGGAATGTGTGGAGCGGTGTACGACCTTCCTTGAACATTTCGCTTCTTGCCATCTCGGCTCCGCCTACACGGCCGCTGATCTGAACCTTGATACCTTCAGCACCTACACGCATTGCGGTAGAAACTGCGAGTTTGATAGCTCTTCTGTATGAAACACGGCCCTCAATCTGACGAGCGATGCTGTCTGCAACGATGTTCGCGTCAACTTCCGGTCTTCTGACTTCGAAGATGTTGATCTGAACCTCTTTGCTTGTGACTTTCTTAAGTTCCTCCTTAAGTTTGTCCACTGCACTGCCGCCCTTGCCGATGATGACACCTGGTCTTGCAGCCTGGATCGTCACTGTGATAAGTTTGAGAGTTCTCTCAATGACAATCTTGGAAATGCTTGCATTGGCAAGACGATTTACGAGGTACTTGCGGATCTTGTAGTCTTCCGCGATTTTCTCAGCGTAATTATCACCACACCAGTTAGAGACCCAACCACGGGTGATACCGATTCTGTTGCTGATAGGATTAGTTTTCTGTCCCATATTATTTATTGTCCTCCACTGTTGATGGTTTCTTTACGTCAAGGATAATAGTAACGTGGTTGGAACGCTTGCGGATTCTGCCGGCTCTACCCTGAGGGCAAGGACGGATTCTCTTGAGTGTACGACCTTCATCGACCATGATAGTCTTGACGATGACGTTACCGTTGTCCAATTCTTTAGCTTTGTCCTGGTTTTTGGCCTCCCAGTTAGCGATTGCACTGCGAAGGAGAGTCTCAAGAACCTTTGAAGGAGCCTTCTTGGAGAACTTGAGCAGATCCAGAGCGTGGTTAACCTCCACACCTCTTACAGTGTCTGCAACGAGACGCATCTTACGAGGGGATGACGGAACGTCATTTGCCTTCGCAATAGCAGTCTGGCGCTTAATCTCTTTCAGTCTTTCGGCCATTTCTCTTTTACGTTTTCCCATAATTTCTGATCAATTAAGCGATTTTACTTATTGTTACCTGAATGGCCTCTGAAAGTCCTAGTTGGAGCGAACTCTCCAAGCTTGTGGCCTACCATATTCTCGGTTACATATACAGGAATGAACTTATTCCCGTTATGAACGGCGATAGTATGACCTACGAAGTCAGGAGAGATCATGCTTGCGCGTGACCAGGTCTTCACGACCTCTTTCTTCTTGCCGCCTTCATTCATAGCAAGAATTCTTTTTTCCAGAGCTTCCTGGATATATGGACCTTTTCTTAATGAACGACTCATAATCTCTTAAGTTTAATTCCTGTTATTTCTTTCTTCTTTCAATGATGAACTTGTTTGAAGTAGCCTTAGGATTACGTGTCTTGTAGCCCTTTGCAGGAAGTCCCTTACGAGATCTCGGATGACCTCCGGAAGCACGACCTTCACCACCACCCATCGGGTGATCAACCGGGTTCATAACAACACCACGGTTGTGTGGACGTCTGCCGAGCCATCTGCTGCGACCAGCTTTACCATAAGACTCCAAATTGTGTTCTGGATTCGATACGACACCTACTGTAGCACGGCAGGATACGAGAACCATTCTTGTCTCACCTGAAGGCAGACGAAGAATAACGTGGTTTCCTTCACGAGCTGCAATCTGAGCGTAAGTACCTGCAGAGCGTGCCATTGCACCACCCTGACCAGGACGGAGCTCGATGTTGTGTACGAGTGTACCGACTGGAATTTCCCCAAGAGGAAGAGCGTTACCAAGCTCAGGAGCAACGCCTGAACCTGACTCGATGACCTGACCTACCTTAAGTCCGTTAGGAGCAATGATGTATCTCTTCTCATTGTCCTCGTACTGTACGAGCGCGATACGTGCGCTACGGTTCGGGTCATATTCTATAGTGAGGACAGTTGCCTTGCACTCATCTTTAGCACGATGGAAGTCGATGATACGGTACATTCTCTTGTGTCCGCCACCGAGGTAACGCATGGTCATCTGACCTGTATTGTTACGTCCGCCTGTGCTCTTAAGAGGTTCCAGCAATGATTTCTGCGGCTTCTTGGCGGTGATATCGTCAAAAGCGCTGATTACTTTGTTCCTTTGACCAGGAGTAACCGGTTTAAATTTTCTTGTTGCCATTGCCTTATCCCTTAAATATTACTATAGAAATCAATCTTATCTTCTCCGGCAAGAGTAACGTATGCTTTCTTGAAGTGATTCATACGGCCTCTAAGCATGCCGGCCTTTGTATAACGGGATTTTCTTTTCCCGTGGTAATTCAATGTATTGACAGCAGCGACTGAAACATTGTACATCTGCTCTACGGCAGCCTTGATTTCAATCTTGTTTGCATCACGGTCAACAATGAATCCATAACGGTTCAACTTTTCGCCCTGAGCCGTCAACTTTTCTGTTACAATTGGCTTAATGATAATTCCCATCTCTCAATCTTTTTAGCGTGCAACTCTTGAGGCGAGGATATCCTGAACACCATCAACAAGCACCATAGAGTGTGCGTTCATGACAGTGTAGGTGTTGATCTCATTGACAGAGATAACTTTTACCTGCTCGAGGTTACGTGATGAAAGGTAAATATTGGCAGAGTAGTCAGGAAGAACGAAAAGCACTTTCCTGTCGCCTGCCTTGATGGCCGAAAGAATGTTCAAGAACTCTTTTGTCTTAGGTGCCTCCATTTCGAATGGTTCTACCATGACAATCTTGTTCTCTTTTGCCTTGTAAGAAAGAGCAGAGAATCTTGCGAGTTGTTTGAGCTTCTTGTTGAGCTTCATATCGTAGCAGCGTGGCTTAGGACCGTGTGCACGACCACCACCTACATAGATATTTGATTTCAATGATCCGTGACGAGCTCCACCGCCACCTTTCTGACGACCCTGTTTCTTGGTGCTGTAAGAAATCTCGCTTCTGTCTTTGGTTCTTGCGGTACCCTGACGCTGGTGAGCGAGATACTGAAGAACATCGAGGTAGATAGCGTGATCATTCGGTGCAACGCCGAAAACTTTCTCGTCGAGGACAACCTTCTTTCCGGACTCAGATCCGTCAATCTTCAAAACTGACAATTCCATAATTAATCCTCCAACATTACATATGAACCTTTAGCTCCAGGTACAGAGCCTTTCACTACGAGAAGGTTGTTCTCAGGGATAACTTTGACAACCTGAAGGTTGAACACCTTCACTCTCTCATTTCCCATGTGGCCTGCCATTCTCATTCCCGGGAATACGCGTGATGGCCAAGAAGATGCACCCATAGAACCAGGATGACGAAGTCTGTTGTGCTGACCGTGGGTAGCACCGCCGACACCGGCAAAGCCGTGGCGTTTAACGACTCCCTGGAATCCTTTACCTTTGGAAGTACCGATAACGTCCACATACTCGACGCCTTCGAAAATGTCAGCGACGGTGAGGACATCACCTAATTTAAGCTCTCCTTTGAAATCTGCTGCAAATTCAGCAAGTTTACGGTGAGGAGTGGTTCCTGCCTTTGCAAAATGCCCTTTGAGAGGGGCGCTGGCGTGTTTCTCTGTGGTTTCGTCATAGGCGAGCTGTACGGCGGCATAACCATCTTTTTCTACCGTACGGAGCTGCGTAACAACACACGGACCAGCCTCAATAACGGTGCATGGAATATTTTTTCCATCAGCACCGAAAACGGAAGTCATTCCGATTTTTTTTCCAATTAATCCAGGCATTGGTTTGATAATTAATTGTTTGTTAATACTTTATCGTATCTCCGCATATTTTGCGGGCTGCAAATGTACGAATAATTTTCTAATTTTCAATAACTTCCAAGAAAATTTTGTCGGGCCTACCTGTACTTGTCGTATCCCGGCATCCTGGTGCTGTTCACCAGTTCCTTGTACTGTTTGTCGTCGCGCGGGCATATCAGCAGGACGTCCTCGGTATCCACCACGATACAGTCTTCCAGTCCCCTTAGAATCAGAAGTTTCTCCTTGTCTTTTGTCAATATTATGTTTCTCTTGTCGTTCTGGAGAATCACTTTGGACGTGTTTGCGATATTGCCGTCGCTGTCTTTATTGCTGATGCTCGAGTAAAAATTCTCCCAGCTGTCGATGTCCGACCAGCCGAAATGCACAGGATAGAGCCAAGCGCGGTCGGTCTTTTCCATCACTCCATAGTCGATCGACAATTTCACGCAGTCGGTATATGCCCTCTCGATAAAGACTTTCTCCGCAGAGCTGCCGAGAGCGCCTTCCCATCCGTCGAACAATCTGGTGATTTCCGGGATATACTTCTCCATTTCTTCCTTTATGACGCCTGCCTGCCATACGAAAATACCTGAATTCCAGAAGAACTCACCGCTGCGGTAGAACACCTCGGCTATCTGGGCATCAGGCTTTTCCGTGAACGTCTTCACTTTAACCGGTTCCAGGCTGTTGCAGGCATCTTTTCCGCCGACGACCTGTATATAGCCATATTCCGTATCCGGACGGCTCGGCTTGATTCCCAATGTCATCAGCACAGGGTTCTTCTCCGCATAGTCCAGGGCATTGGTCAATGTCTCCTTGAACAGTTTCTCGTCATTGATCACAAGGTCCGCAGGAGTCACGGCGGCGACGGCATGCGGGTTCCTCTTGAGCAGATGATATGTGGAATAGGCAACGCAAGGTGCCGTGCGCCTCGCATAAGGTTCCAAAAGCAGGTTCTCTTCCGGAAGTTCCGGAATCTGTTCCTTTATGATGTCTTTGAACTTCGCAAGGGTTATGACAATGATGTTTTCCGCAGGGACCACGCCTGTGCATCTGTCATAAGCCATTCTTACCAATGATTTGCCGGTTCCGGAGATGTCCATAAAATGTCCGGGCATTCCTTCTCTGCTGATAGGCCAGAAGCGGTTCAGATGCCCGCCGGCCATGATTACGCAATATTGATTATTCTTCATATTATTATGAAAGTCGTGTGTGTTAGTGTCATCAATAATATATCGGCACGAATGCGGACGGGAAATAGTTGATCTCCACGTTGTCACCATCATACGTCACTGCAGCCACATCGAACAGCACTTCGAGGTCACTGCCCAATACCGGCGACTTCTTCGACAGATATCTGCGTGCCGCTGAAGCGATATGCTGCTGTTTCGCTGCCGTTACAGCATCCTGAGGCTCACCCTGCACAGGTGCCACACGGCTCTTAACCTCTACAAAATGTATTCCATCCGGGGCCAATGTCACAATGTCGATTTCCAGGTGCCCGCTTCTCCAGTTCCTGTCCAATATCGTGTGTCCGTGTTCTATCAGAAACTGACAGACATCGTCCTCTCCGTGTTTTCCAAGCGCTCCTCTTCCCCTCATATATAATATATGTATATGTATATGTATATCAATGTCATTTGTCGAAGGTGACCACCGTCACACCTGCTCCGCCGAGCTGCACGCTCTCATCATTGACAGAAACCACTCCCGGAGTCGCCCTGAGGAACTTCTGGATTTCCTCTCTCAGTGCTCCCGTTCCTTTTCCGTGGATAATGCGGACCGAATGGACGCTGAGCATGATGGCATCGTCTATATAATGCATCACGTTTTCCAGCGCCTCGCCCACTCTCTGGCCCCGCACGTCGAGTTCCATCTTGAAGTTCAGTTTCCTTTCCGAGAGCGAACTGTCTATCGCCGATGTGGACTGAACCGGCTTCGGGGCAGCTTTCACCGCTTCTTTATATTCGTTGGAGGTGATCCGCTCCACCTTGTCAAGCGGCATCTTGCTCTTGATGCTGCCGATGATGACTGTAACCGCCTTGTTGGAAACGCTGGACACTTCGCCAACCATCCCATTGGCCTTCACCCTCACTTTCTCGCCGATCTGGACAGGTCCGCTGCGGAAAGCATTGATCTTCCTCTCCTTCTCGGCAGCCTCCTCCATCTTCTTCTGCTCTTCGGTTCCGGCACGTCCCGCCTTGCGCATCTGCTGACGTTTCTGCCGCTCGCTCACTTGACGGATTTTCCCTTCCAGGTAGCTGTCACGGTCCTTCTTGTCCTGTTCCTTCTTCACCGCCAGGGCATTGACAAAATCCTGGAGATTCTCCCTGGCCTTTATCGTCTCGGCTTTCTCCGCCTGCTTCTCGCGGATAGTGCGGATGGTCTTTTCCACCTGGCGGTTTGCGCCTTTCACGATGTCCTCCGCCTCTTTTTTCGCCTCGTCGATAATTTCTTTCCTCATCTTGCGGATATCCTCGAGCTCCTTCTGATACTTGTCGGTAATGCTTTCGAGGGTCTTGTCCGTGTTCCTGATTTTCTGGATTTTCTCGTCGAGGACTCTTCTGTTGCGGGCGATTTTCCGCAGGTTCCGTTCAATGCCGACAAACTCTTCGCCTGCACGGTCTTCCGCGTCCTTGATTATCGCCTCGGGAAGGCCCATTTTCCTCGCCAGCTCGAATGCGAAAGAGTTGCCGGGCAGTCCCATTTCGAGTTTGAAGAGCGGGGCAATGTTCTTGGCGTCGAACTGCATGGCGCCGTTCAGCACGCCGGTATCCGCGCCTGACGCATACAGTTTCAGGTTCGTGTAATGTGTCGTGATGACGCCATATACGCCTCTTTTGTCGAACTCGCTGAGGATGGCTTCCGCTATGGCTCCGCCTGCCGCCGGTTCTGTTCCCGAGCCGAATTCATCGATAAGGACCAATGTTTTCGAGTCGGCACGGCTGAGCATATCTTTCATTGAAGCAAGGAACGAACTATATGTACTGAGGTCATTGTCAATGGATTGTCCGTCTCCGATATCCGCCATAATCCTGTCATAGACCATCATTTCGGAGGTCTCGGATGTAGGGATGAGCATGCCCCATTGGAACATATACTGAAGGAGGCCGACCGTCTTCAGGCAGACCGACTTGCCGCCTGCATTCGGTCCTGAAATCAGCAGAAGGTGCTTCTGCGGGGTCAATTTCACTGTCAATGGGACAATCTCCTTGCCTTCTTTCTTCAAGGAGCGCTCCAGCAGAGGGTGTCTTGCCTTGCGCAAATCCATTTCACTCTCCTGTGATATTATCGGCATACCGGCCACGAAGTCAAGTGCCGTCTGGGCCTTGGCTATAAGGAAGTCGAGTTCACCCACGCATCTGGCGCCGTCCAGCAGATCTGGCACGAACGGCCTTACCCAGTCGCTGAATTCATATAGGATTCGTGCTATCTCACGGGTTTCCGCGAAATGCAGTTCGCTTATTTCATTGGATATTTCCACTATCTCGGCCGGCTCGATGAATGTCGTCTTGCCGGAAGAGGACTCGTCATAGACAAAGCCCTGTATCTTTCGCTTGTTGGCGGAATTGACCGGGATGAGCATCTTGCCGTCTCGCATCACGACTGAGGCGTCACTGTCCACAAGTCCCTCACTCTGAGCCTTTTTCAGAATCATGCCGATTCTCTTGGATATGGCTCCTTCCTTGTCTTTCAGTTTCCGGCGGATGTCATACAACTCGTCGGAAGCTGTGTCTTTCACGTTGCCGAACTTGTCCAGGATAGTGTCAATGCGGTGCTGCACGTCCGGAAACAGTACAATGCCGCTCACCATCTTCTTCAGATACGGGTAAACGCCGTCCTTGATATTGGAAAAGAATATGGAAATTTTCCGGAGGGTCTCCAGCATTGTTCTGAGTTTGCCGAGGGAGACAAGGTCAATGTTGGCCCCTTCATTGGTCAGCATCTCGAGGAAGCCGACGCAGTCGATGTATCCGTTGGACGGAAAGGACTCCTCGAACATGACGATGAGCCGCATCTCGTCGGTAAGCTGAAGCCTCCTGCGGATTTCCTTCGCGTTCGTGGAGAACTCTTCTTCCGATGTCCTTGTCGTGGCATATTCGGTGCTGCACCTGTCAGATATTATCTTCCTGACCCTATCGAACCCTAATATCGCTTCTATTCTCTCGTCTCTCATACTCTAATTCTAACCCTTTGCAGGACCCTCCTGTTTCTCCTGTCCTGAAGACAATGCGTTTCCAAGTTTGAGCTTCAGCTCATTGATATTGCTTATTTCCGTCAATTTTCCTCCGTGTCCGAATGATATTTCGCCGGTCTCTTCCGACACCACAATCACGTCAGCGTCAGTCTCTTCGGTTATGCCGATGGCGGCCTTGTGCCTCATTCCGTAGCTGGCCGGAATATCTGTGCGCTCTGTTATCGGCAGGGTGCATCTCGCGGCTAAAATATGATAATTGTCAATGATTACCGCGCCGTCGTGAAGCGGCGAGTTCTTGAAGAACAGGTTCATTATCAATCTTCTGTTGATGATGGCGTCGATCCTGTCGCCTGTTTCAATGACGTAGTCCAGACTGTTGTGGTGGGGTATCACTATCAATGCCCCGGTCTTCTGCTCCGACATTGACCTGCACGCCTCGGTAATCTCTTTTACGGACACATTGTCCATCGCCTTGTCTTCATTTCCGAGGAAGCGGTTGATGAATTTCCTGGTCTTCACGCCGATTTTGGAGCCGCTGCCGAAGCGCATGAGAAAATGCCTGATTTCCGGCTGGAAGATCACGATTACGGCCAGGACTCCGACGTCGATGAATGTGCCGAGAAGGGCGCTGACCAATTTCATTTTCAATGCATCGGCTATGACTCTGAGGACATAAATGGATATCACGGCAATGAAGATGTTCATGGCCGCGGAGTCCCGTATCCACCTGAATATAAAATAGATGAGCAGGGCGACCAACAGGACGTCCAACATATCTGTCACGTGGAATTTCAAAAATCCGAATATTTCCAGAAACGAGCTCATAAATTATATCCATCTATTTCGAGAGGTTCCAGGCTACTTTCGAGAGGTTTCAGGCTACTCAAGAGTACTCAGTCGTCACTGTCTCGCGATTTCTGCTGCCTCTCGATTCTCTACTGCCCCGCGGTCTTCGTCAGGCGCCATATCTCCACTTTCATCTTTCATCTTTCATCTCTCATCGGACGCCCGCCCGATAGTTTCCTGAAAGGCTTTTCTCTCCGAGTCAGCGTCCTCCCGAAAGGTTCCCGAAAGTCTTTCCTCTCTGAGTCTGCGTACTCCTGAAAGGTTCCCGACTACTCCACCTGAAATCTCGCGATTCCCATTTGGCACAAAAGTAATAAAAATTCTCGACTTATCTCCTTATCTCCCACCAACCAGGCCGTTCGCCGTTTCTCCTACACTCCCCTATTCCCCAAAGCCAGTCCTTCACCAGCCACTCCACCAGACAGAATCCACTCCTCTCGTTCATCAATCGCCTTCCACGTTCTATCCTCATCTCACCCTGCCTTACAACAACACTCATCAGTCCATTCATCACTTCCTACAATTACCAAGTTCGCTTTCCCGACAGGTCCCTCCGCATTGTTATCCTTCCTATTCCCCAAAACCAGTCCTTCACCAACCACGCCACCAGACAGAATCCGCTCCTCTCGTTCATCAATCTCCTTGCACGTTTATCCTCATCTCACCCTGTCTTACGACAACACTCATCAGTCCAGTTCATCACTTCCTACAATTACCAAGTTCGCTTTCCCGACAGGTCCCTCCGCATTGTTATCCTTCCTATTCCCCAAAACCAGTTCATCACCAACCACGCCACCAGACCGAATCCGCTCCTCTCGTTCATCAATCGCCTTCCACGTTCTATCCTCATTTCACCCTGTCTTACAACAACACTCATCAGTCCAGTTCATCACTTCCTACAATAACCAAGTTCGCTTTCCCGACAGTTCACCCTGCACTGTTCTCCTTCAGTATGGCAATTTGGAACTCGTCGCGCAGGGAATTGCACGGAATTTGAAGCGGTCAGCACCTATGTAACCCTCAAAAAAATAACCTGCATCATCTTAAGGAATCTTTTCGGTCT
>HF996008.1 GCA_000432515.1 Bacteroides sp. CAG:545 | reverse complement strand
ATCCGTCACGGCGAGAAGATGTACGAGACACTCCTTACCAAGGAAGAATGCGCCAAAGCTGAGGATATGGGCAACTTCTACCGTGTTCCGGCAGACAACCGCGACCTGAACTACGACCAGTACTTCACCAAGGGTGATGTAAAGCGTGCTACCATAGAGGAGTTCAATTCTGACAACACATATCGTCTGAACTTGGAAGAAACAATTGCCAAAATCGGTGCTCTGGAATATATCCAGAACGAATTGAACGGAGTTGAAAATCTCGCGAAATAATGAAGATTCTGGTTACCGGCGCCAAAGGATTCGTGGGCAAGAACCTTTGCTGCCAACTGAACAGCATAAAAGAAGGCAAGGCCCGCTGCTATGGAGACCTCCAGGTCGATGAAGTATTTGAATACGACATTGACTCGACTCCTGAGCAGCTGGACAGCTGGTGCGGCGAATGCGATTTCGTTTTCAACCTCGCGGGCGTGAACCGACCGAAGGATAATGACGAGTTTATGAAGGGCAATTTCGGGTTCGCATCCACATTGCTCGACACATTGAAAAAGCACCACAATACTTGTCCTGTGATGCTTTCCAGTTCACAACAAGCCTCATTGACAGGACGTTTCGGCAACAGCGAATATGGCAGGAGTAAAAAAGCCGGCGAGGATCTTTTCCTCGAATACGGCAAGGAGACCGGTGCGAAAGTGCTCGTCTATCGTTTCCCGAACCTTTACGGAAAATGGTGCCGCCCGAACTACAATTCGGCCATCGCCACGTTCTGCAACAATATCGCCAATGACCTCCCTATCCAGGTCAATGACAGAAGCGTACAGATGGAAATCCTCTATATCGACGATCTTGTAGAGGAGATGATCTGCGCGCTCAAAGGTCAGGAACATCATTGCGAATTCGAGGGACTTGACGTACTGCCATCCGCTGAAGGACGTTATTGCTATTGTCCTGTCACTCACAAGACTACGCTTGGAGAAATCGTTGATACCATATATGAATGTGCACGTGCAGTGCATGCAGTGCCGGATTCTGCGGAAGGACCTTCGACGGCTCTCGAAATGCCGCAAGACGGTCTGCGTTATCGCCTGATGTCCACATTCCTCAGCTACCTGCCGAAAGAAAAGGCGATTTTCGATTTGAAGATGAACGTAGATCCGCGCGGGTCGTTTACCGAACTGGTACACACGCTGAATTGCGGTCAGGTAAGCATCAACATTTCCAAGCCTGGCATCACAAAAGGAGAGCATTGGCATAACTCCAAATGGGAACAGTTCATTGTGGTTTCTGGCCATGGTCTGATTCAGATGCGCAAGGAAGGTACGGATGAAGTCCTGAACTACGAAGTAAGCGGCGACAAGATTCAGTCTGTCATCATGCTTCCGGGCTACACTCACAACATCATCAATCTTTCCGAGACCGAAGACCTCGTGACCGTAATGTATTGCAACGAAGTATTCAATCCTGAAAGACCTGACACATATTTCGATAAAGTATAATAAAGCCGCAAGGAGATACCTCTAATTAGAGATATCTCCCATTGGCAACTGGATGCTAAACAGAAAAATCAAACTTATTGTCTAATATAACCTAAAGTTCCCTAGACTTTCGGCGATATCCACGAACAAGTTCTTTCTTACCATTTCGCACTCTAACATAAGGGGCGACTCTGGTTAAAGACGTTTTTTTTGTTTTATCGTCATCGAAAAATTCGATTGTTAGTTTAACCTTTTTCATTGAATATAAAAATTGTGATTGTAAAAAGGATATTAGCCTCTCGAAATAATCTAGACCATCCGAGTTGTAGAGTAAAAAAGAAGAGCAGTTGCTAGGGACAACTACTCTCTTAATTTCGAAAAAGATTAAAGTCTAACCCCTCAAATCCAAATCACATTTTTATATCTATTGGCAAAGATACTAAAATTATTGGGATATCAATATAATTATAAAAAATAATGGAAAATAAATTGAAAACGAATTACTCTGATATCCATTGGAAGGAGAACGGAAAACTCAAGCTCTGTATCATAGTGGGTACACGTCCTGAGATTATCCGTCTGGCAGCGGTCATCACCAAATGCCGCCAGTATTTCGATGTCATACTCGCCCACACCGGTCAGAACTACGACTACAACCTGAACGGCATCTTCTTCAGGGATCTCAAACTCGCTGAACCTGAAGTCTATATGGATGCAGTCGGTGACGATCTCGGTGCGACATGCGGCAACATCATCAACTGTTCATACAAACTTTTCGCTCAGACCAAGCCGGACGCAGTGCTGGTTCTCGGTGACACGAACAGCTGTCTCTCAGTCATTGGCGCGAAACGTCTTCACATTCCGATTTTCCACATGGAAGCCGGCAACCGCTGCAAGGACGAGTGTCTCCCGGAGGAAACCAACCGCCGCATCGTCGACATCATCTCCGATGTGAACCTGGCATATTCCGAGCATGCACGCCGCTACCTTGCCGACTGCGGACTTCCAAAGGAGCGCACCTATGTCACAGGTTCCCCTATGGCAGAGGTACTTCATAACAATCTCGCCGAAATCGAGGCAAGTGATGTCCACAAACGTCTCGGTCTAGAGAAAGGCAAATATATCCTGTTAAGTGCTCATCGTGAGGAAAACATCGACACGGAAAAGAACTTCCTCAGCCTTTTCAATGCCATCAACAAATTGGCAGAGAAATACGACATGCCTATTCTCTACAGCTGCCATCCTCGCAGCCGCAACAGACTGGCGTCCAGCGGATTCAAGCTAGACCCGCGTGTCATCCAGCACGAGCCTCTTGGATTCCACGACTACAACTGCCTCCAGATGAATGCATTTGCAGTGGTCAGCGACTCCGGCACCCTCCCTGAAGAAAGTTCATTCTTCACCAGTGTAGGACATCCGTTCCCTGCCATCTGCATCCGCACCTCCACAGAGCGTCCGGAATCTCTCGACAAAGCCG
This sequence comes from Bacteroides sp. CAG:545, assembly GCA_000432515.1. Classification (GTDB taxonomy): domain Bacteria; phylum Bacteroidota; class Bacteroidia; order Bacteroidales; family UBA932; genus Cryptobacteroides. The sequence goes on along the minus strand of HF996008.1, from coordinate 1,161 downwards.
GATTCATTCTCTCCGGCATCGACACCAACGGACTGCTCCAGTCAGTGGAGACGGCAGTGGAATTAGTAAAGAATGGCGACTACGGCACACCGGTTCCGGACTACACAGATGAGAATGTCAGCACGAAAGTCGTGAAGATAATCCAGAGCTACGTGGGAGTGGTGAACAAGATGGTTTGGAGGAAGTATTAGGATTTTATTTGCAATTTTCGAATACTCCTTATTACATTAACACATTAACAAATCCAGTCTGATATGTTTAAAAGCATTGAAATTGAACACTTTCGTGGCATAAGTCACGCGAAAATAGACGGACTGAAAGAAGTTAATATATTCTTCGGAAAGAACAATTGCGGCAAGTCTTCACTACTTGACGCCATCTTTCTGATATCAGGCTTATCGAATCCGAAACTGCCGATCAACATCAATCTGCTGAGGAACTACCTTCGATTCGAGCCGTCAGACCTGGCATTGGATTTCTATACACTTGACACTTCGCGGCCAATCAAGATCAAGGCATCAAACGACGAAGTGCGGGAGCTTATGATTTCTCTGTTCGAATCAGCTGCCAGCCGTATAGACTTGCTTGGAAACGAGAATAACATATCTTCAACTGATACCAAGAACAGGTATGGTCTTGTGTTGAAATGCAAGATAAATGGGCATCCAGTCGAGTCGTCCATCACCCTTTCTCATAAAGGCGTAGAAAACAACGATTACGAGCAAAGTGTCAAATATGATTCAGATTATAAAGAGAATCTAACTTGTCGATATCTTTCACCAAAGTATGACTTTTACACTTCAATAGAAAGTCTGACAGAGATTCTTAAAAACAAGGATGAACAGTTCATTCTCGAAGCGTTGCGCATTATCGAACCGATGATAAAAGACATAGTACTGTCACAGAATGAAGTGCTCGTCGATGTCGGCCTGAACAAGCGCATACCTATCAATGTAATGGGAGACGGTGCTCGTAAGATTCTCTCTATCCTCACGACGATTTATGAATGTCGTGACGGAATTGTTTTGGTTGACGAAATCAGCAATGGTTTCCATTATTCCGTAATGAAAGCTTTATGGCAAACTATTTTGTTGGCGTCTAAAAAGAATAACGTCCAGTTGTTTGCGACGTCCCATGATTTGGATTCAATTAAGGGATTGC
>HF996007.1 GCA_000432515.1 Bacteroides sp. CAG:545 | reverse complement strand
AAGTAGGAAGAAAACTACTTCGTTTTCCTCCTACTCGATTGCCATATGATAGAGTTCAGAACTCTTCTTTGACGTTGTACTTGTTGCGTTCCGTCGAGTTCCGTGAGACCATCTCGCAGATGAAGCCGGCCAGGAACAGCATGACGCCCAGAATTACGGCGAGGAGCGCCAGGTAGAACAGGGGCTGGTCCGTCACAGGGCGGAAATGCATTCCTCCGCTCTGGTGTATCAGTTTCGCTGCAATCAGTATGATGGTGAGGATGAAGCCCGCAAGGAACATCAGGATTCCAGTGAATCCGAAGAAGTGCATCGGCTTTTTTCCGAATGTGCTGAGGAACCACAACGACAGCAGGTCGAGAAATCCGTTCACGAATCTTTCCATTCCGAACTTGCTCTTTCCGTATTTTCTCTTCTGGTGATGGACCGGCTTCTCGGTAATACGCTCGAAACCGGCATTTTTGGCCAGATACGGAATGTAGCGGTGCATTTCCCCATATACCTCTATATTCTTGACGACCTCGTTCTTGTACGCTTTCAGTCCGCAGTTCATGTCGTGCAGCTTGATGCCTGTTATCCAACGGGCTGTGGCATTGTACAGTTTGGAAGGCAGATTCTTGGTCAGCTTGTTGTCCTGACGGTGCTGCTTCCATCCTGAAACCACGTCCCATCCGTCAACTGCCACCATCCGGTACATTTCAGGAATCTCTTCCGGCGAGTCCTGCAGGTCGGCGTCCATGGTGAATACTACATTGCCCTTGGCCGCTTTGAATCCGTGGTACAGGGCGGCCGACTTCCCGTAGTTCCTTCTGAAACGGATGCCGTGTATGGTCGGGTCTGTCTCCGACAGTTTCCTGACGACTTCCCAGGAACCGTCCCTGCTTCCGTCATCCACCATTATCAGTTCATATTTCCATCCCTCCTTGTCGAGGACCCTGTGGATCCAGGCCACAAGTTCCGGCAATGATTCTTCTTCATTGAAAAAAGGAATGATGATAGTCAAGTCAATAGAATTTTCCATATTCCGGAGGGTTTGATCTTATTCTTCGTTTGAGTCTGTCGGTTCGCCGAAAATGTCCCGCTGGGGTATCGATGCGGAGAAAATCTTCGCGGCTACCGTCCCGAACAGGAAGCAATATACCAATGATGAAAAGAATGATATCAGGGGCAGACGGCTTAGCGTTCTTTCCAATGTGACCTGGTCGCTGGCGCTCAGGGCCGACGAGTAGGACTGCATGGCTGCTTCAATTGCGCTCTGCATGCTTTCGGGCGCGATCAATGTGATGTTGACAAGTCCGATGCCGGCCACGATGATGGCGGAGAACAATGCCGTAAACATTCCGAACCTGAATGACGAACGTGGCGTAAGTGTCGGATTTGCCACGGCGAACCTGAGCATGAAGAATCTCAGAAGCCACAGGCAACCCACTAACTTGAGCATCCACAGCAGGGCATTGACAACGGTAATCATAAGTTTGGCACCGAAACTGTCCGAATTGATCATTCCGATCAGCATCGCGACGTAGATGAATACCCCTGTGAAGAGGCCGAGAAGCAGGCCTGATTTCGCTGCTTCATTGAGTATGGTGCGCATGTCAATGTCTTGTCTCATGATTGTCGGAAATTTTGTTGATTCAACGGTTGCAAATATAGTGAAATAACGGCGGATTGTTCAGAATCTGCAGAATAATTCTTAACTTTGCATTCTTGACTAATAATATGGCTAATCAAGTTCAAGTACTTGGTTTGTAAATACTGGTTAGTCCAATTCAATTATTAATTATTGTGTTATGATTAACATTACATTTCCTGACGGAAGCGTCAAAGCCTTTGAGAAAGGCGTAACAGGTTATCAGATTGCGGAGAGTATCAGTCCGAGGCTGGCAGCAGAAGTTTTGGCTGTGGCAGTCAAACCGGAAGGTGATACTACGGTAGGCAAGGGAACAGTCATCGGACTGGATACCCCTATTGAGGAAAACAGTTCCGTAAGACTTCTCAAGTGGGAAGATGAAGAAGGCAAGAGGGTATTCTGGCATTCATCTGCTCACCTTATGGCACAGGCACTCGAGGCACTGTATCCGGGTGTCAAGTTCGGCATCGGACCTGCTATTGAAAACGGATTCTATTATGACATTGACCTTGGTGACAGACAGCTTACTGATGCGGATTTCCCTGCTATCGAGAAGAAGATGATGGAACTCGCGCACAGCAAGGAGGCTTTCAAATGCTCTCATGTGTCCAAGGCTGATGCCCTCAAATATTTTACGGAGAAAGGTGACGAGTACAAGGTTGAGCTGATCAATGAACTTGAGGACGGCAAGATTACCTTCTATGAGAACGGCAACTTCACCGATTTGTGCCGCGGACCTCACCTCAGAAGCGCTGAGCAGATAAAGGCTGTCAAACTGACTTCACTTGCAGGCGCATACTGGAGAGGTGACGAGAAACGCCCTCAGCTTACCCGCGTATATGGTATCACATTTCCTAAGAAGTCTCTCCTTGACGAGTATCTCGTTCTCCTGGAAGAGGCCAAGAAGCGTGACCACAGAAAGTTGGGCAAGGAGATGGAACTGTTCACATTCTCTTCACGTGTAGGTCTCGGTCTGCCGTTGTGGCTGCCAAGAGGTGCCGTGATGAGACTCCAGCTGGAGAACTTCCTCCGCAAGAAACTTGACGAGTTCGGATATCTTCCTGTAGTTACGCCTCATATCGGAAGCAAGCAGCTTTACGTGACATCTGGCCACTATGCAAAATACGGTAAGGATTCATTCCAGCCTATTCATACTCCTCAGGAAGGTGAAGAGTATATGCTGAAACCGATGAACTGCCCTCATCACTGCGAGATCTTCCGTTCAGAACCGAGGTCTTACAAGGATCTTCCTTTGAGATTTGCAGAGTTCGGCACAGTATATCGTTATGAGCAGAGCGGTGAGCTTCACGGCCTTACCCGTGTGCGCTGCTTCACACAGGATGATGCCCATCTGTTCGTGCGTCCTGACCAGCTCAAGGAAGAATTCGAGAAAGTGATTGACCTTATATTATATGTATTCGGTACATTCAATTTCAAGAACTTCACAGCTCAGGTTTCACTCCGCGACCCTAATCACAAGGAGAAATACATCGGAACAGACGAGAACTGGGACAAGGCAGAGCAGGGAATCATCGAGGCTGCTGCTGAAAAGGGACTCAAGACAGTCGTAGAGTATGGCGAGGCTGCATTCTACGGTCCGAAGCTCGACTTCATGGTGAAGGATGCCCTCGGAAGAAAATGGCAGCTCGGAACCGTACAGGTGGATTACAACCTTCCTGAGAGATTCCAGCTCGAATATACAGACAAAGACGGTTCGAAGAAACGTCCTGTAATGATTCACAGGGCACCGTTCGGATCTATCGAAAGATTTACCGCCGTATTGCTCGAACATACCGCCGGCCATCTTCCTTTGTGGCTCGCTCCGGATCAGGTTAAAGTTCTGCCAGTCAGCGAAAAATACACTGAATATGCAGAAAAAGTTTGTGATTTGATGAAAAAATCCGATATTCGCGCTTCAATAGACGACCGAAACGAGACACTTGGCAAGAGAATTCGTGAGATTTCGCTTCTCAGAGTGCCTGTGCTCGTGATTGTGGGAGAAAAGGAGGCAGCTGAGAATCTGGTTTCAGTCCGTCACGAAGGAACAGACAAGGGCACTATGACTGTCGAGGACTTCATCGCAAGAGTAAAAAATGCGGTAAATTCTTACGGCAATGAGTTTTAGCGCTCAAAAAATATTTGACAACTAATTATTTGGGAGGGTAAATTTATCGCAACGCCTTTTAAACCTCACTTCGGTGGCCCGAGGCCATCAGGTAACAAACCTGCAGGAGCACCAAAGCCGGCAGGACCGAGACCTGCAGGCGGCAGGTCGTTTCCACCACGTCACAAGGACGAGAATGAACTGAACATCAATGATGAGATCAGGGCAACTCAAGTCCGCCTTGTAGGTGACAATATCGCTGAACCTGGAGTCTATTCCATCGCTCAGGCCATGAAGATGGCTGATGAAATGGAACTTGATCTGGTGGAAATCAGTGCCAAGGCAGATCCTCCTGTCTGCAAGATTCTGGATTACCAGAAGTACTTGTACCAGCAGAAGAAGAAAGCCAAGGAGATGAAGCAGAACTCCACAAAGATTGTCATCAAGGAGATCCGCTTCGGTCCTAACACAGACGAGCACGACTTTCAGTTCAAACTGAAACACGCTCAGGAGTTCCTCTCGGAAGGCTCTAAGGTGAAGGCTTCGGTTTTCTTCAGAGGCCGTTCGATCCAGTTTGCAGATCAGGGCGAGAAACTGCTGCTCAGATTCGCTGTGGAACTGGAAGAGTACGGACGCGCTGAGCACATGCCGCAGCTTGAGGGCAAGAGGATGATAATGATGATTGCTCCTATAAAGAAGAAATAAAAACCTGGGTTTTCGGAGGTGCGAGCCTCCGGAAGTCCGGATATAATTAATTATAAATCTTTTGTAAAATGGCAAAGCTTAAAACCAACTCCGGTGCCAAAAAGCGTTTCGCGCTTACCGGAACGGGAAAAATCAAGAGAAAACACGCTTATCACAGCCACATTCTCACCAAAAAGACCAAGAAGCAGAAAAGAAATCTTGATCACTTCGCACTTGTTCATCGCGACGATGTGAAGAGAGTTAAAGAGCTCCTGGTTATCTAGTTATCAATTGTTGAACTTGGAATGCAGTCAGAAAGTATCGCTGAGGGCGGTCACTGTATCCAAAAATCGTAAAATTTATGCCAAGATCAGTAAATTCAGTAGCCTCAAGGGCTCGCCGCAAGAAGATTCTCAAGAAGACCCGCGGCTATTTCCTTTCAAGGAAAAATGTTTGGACGGTAGCGAAGAACACCTATGAGAAAGGTCTTACCTACGCTTACCGTGACCGTAAAGCCAAGAAACGTGAGTTCCGTGCACTTTGGATCCAGCGTATCAATGCAGCTGCACGTCAGTACGGTATTTCATACTCACAGTTTATGGGCAAGCTTGCAAAGCAGAACGTCGGCCTTAACCGCAAAGTGCTTGCAGACCTCGCTATGAATAATCCTAAAGCTTTCGAAGCTATAGTAAATCAGGTAAAGTAGTTGTCTGATGAGCTTGAAGGAACTATACCGCAACAGATGGGCAAGGATGGGCTTCTGGTCTGTCTTGTATCTCGCGTGGGTGGTTTGGCTCGGAAACTATTGGTGGCTCGCAGGTCTTGTAGTCATTTTTGATCACCACATCACAAAAAAGGTGAAGTGGCTGTTCTGGAAAAAAGACTATAAAGAAGGCGAAAAACGGAATGCTCTGCTGGACTGGCTTGATGCCATCATCTTTGCAGTCGTTTTCGTGACGTTCATCAATATTTTCTTCTTTCAGGCATTCAAGATTCCGTCTTCTTCGATGGAGAGTTCTCTTCTTACGGGAGACCATCTCTTCGTCAGCAAGTTGACCTTCGGACCGAGAATTCCGGAGACTCCGTTGACGATTCCGTTTACCCATAACGTAATTTTCGGAAAGGAGTCGTACTCTACACTTATACAGAACAAATACAGGCGTCTGAGAGGCTTCAGACACGTAGAAAGAGGTGACTATGTCGTATTCGGGTTTCCCGACGGCGATACTGTCCTGACAAAGGCACCGGCAGATGATTACTATTCCGTGTGCCGATTCTACGGAAAAGATTATGCGATAAAGTCGTACGGACCCGTAAAGGTCCGTCCTTCAGACAAGAAGGACCACTACGTCAAGAGATGCGTTGCCATCCATGGAGATACGCTCTCGGTTATAGACGGCAGAGTGTGGGTGAACTCACAGGCTCAGGAAGTCTGGCCAGGCGTTCAGACTACATACTCGGTGGTTACTGACGGCTCCCGCATAAACCAGAAGACACTCGAGCGTTTCGGTTTGAATCTGTCGGAACTTCAGTTTGACGATACATTGCCGGGTTATCCCCAGATGCCGTTGACGGCAGCGATGCTCCAGGAAGTGAAGGCTTGTGCCAATGTGGCAAGTGTAGAAGAGCAGGTAGATGTATATCCTCCTGACTTTCCGGATTCGTACCTCATGCTGTTCCCTTACAAGGAAGATTTCAGATGGACACGTGACAATTACGGTCCGCTCTGGATCCCTGAAGCAGGAGTGACAGTGAAGCTCGACCAGAAGAATCTTCCTCTCTATGAACGCATCATAAGTGTTTACGAGAAGAACGACCTCGTGGTCAAATCCGACGGTACGATTTTCATCAATGGAGAAGAAACGGATGAATATACCTTCAAGCAGGATTATTACTTTATGATGGGCGACAACCGCCACAATTCTCTGGATTCAAGATATTGGGGATTTGTCCCTGAGGACCACATCGTAGGAAGGCCCGCTTTGATATGGCTTTCCACTGACAGAAACAAGTCTTTCCCGTTCAATATCAGGTGGAGACGTTTCTTCAAATTTGTGTAAAAATTTTGGAAATCAGAAAATTAAACGCGATATTTGCAGCCCGCGTAAGTGTTTTTTAGAAAATTATAAAAGTAAAAATAATATGGCAAAGGTTTGTCAAGTAACAGGTAGAAAGAGAATGATCGGCAACAATGTCGCTCACTCCAAGCTTCGCACAAAGAGGACTTTCTCTCTGAACCTCAAGAACAAGAAGTTCTGGCTTGAGTCAGAGCAGAGGTTCGTCACACTCAAAGTTACCTGCAAAGGTATCAGGCATATCGAAAAGAACGGTATCGAAAGCGTTCTCAGAGATGCACAGAAGAAAGGATATATTAACCTTGTTTAATCAGATTAGTCATGGCAAAGAAAGCTAAAGGAAACAGGGTGCAGGTCATCCTGGAGTGCACTGAGCAGAAAGAAAGCGGTGTACCGGGAATGTCAAGGTACATTACCACCAAGAACAAGAAGAACACAACAGAGCGTCTTGAGCGTATGAAATACAACCCATACCTCCACAAGGTGACTCTTCATCGTGAGATTAAGTAATAAGGAGAACAGTTTATGGCAAAGAAAGCAGTCGCAACCTTCGCAGCTAAAGCTGGCGCAAGAAGCATTGTAAAGTGCATCCGTATGGACAAATCTCCAAAGACCGGTGCATACGTCTTTGTTGAGCAGTTCGTTGATGCAGGCAAAGAGAAAGAATTCTTCGACAAGAAGTAAGAAAGATTCAACACATATTTCTGGAGGTGCCGCGTGAAAGCGCAGCGCCTCTTTTTTTTGTATTTGGCACCTATTTTCATTAACTTTGCCTGTTAGTACATTGTTTACGGAAGAGACTAAAATATCGTCTTTATGGGTATATTTGACAAGGGTGTCAAGAAGACAAACGAAGGCTTTTTCAAAAGGCTTTCAAGAGCGATTGTAGGCAAGTCCAAAGTCGATGACAGCGTGCTTGACGCCATTGAGGAGGCTCTTATCTCCTCTGATATGGGTGTGGATACTACGCTTCAGATAATAGATAATCTCGAAGAGAGAGTGGAGAAGGACAAGTATCTTTCCATGGAAGAGCTTGTCGGCATGCTGAGAGACGAAATCGCAGGCCTTCTGGACGTGGATAAAGAGCAGACAGGCGTTTCCTCATCATTGCCGTTCGATTTTTCACATAAGCCATATGTGATTCTTGTGGTCGGAGTCAATGGTGTAGGCAAGACCACCACCATAGGCAAGCTCGCGGCTAAACTAAAGGCGGAAGGGAAGAACGTGGTGCTGGGCGCAGCGGATACATTCCGCGCAGCAGCAGTGGAACAGCTTCAGATCTGGGCGGACCGGGCCGGCGTAAGTATAGTAAAACAGGAAATGGGTTCAGATCCTGCTTCCGTAGCCTATGATACAGTGAGTTCGGCAGTGGCCAAAGGCGCAGATGTGGTGATAATCGATACGGCCGGCCGACTCCATAACAGGGTGAACCTGATGAACGAACTGACCAAGATCCGTAATGTCATCAGAAAAGTGATTCCGGATGCGCCGCACGAGGTGATGCTTGTCCTGGACGGCTCTACCGGACAGAACGCTTACCATCAAGCTCAGGAATTCTCCAAGGCGACGGATGTGACATCATTGGCAGTGACCAAACTTGACGGCTCGGCAAAGGGCGGCGTGGTTATCGGAATCGTGGACCAGCTGCAGATCCCGATCAAGTTCATAGGAATAGGAGAGGGCATTGACGACCTGAAAGTGTTCGACAAGAAAGAGTTCGTCGCATCGCTCTTTAATCCGGAAGACATTGACAAGTAATTGAAATATAATAAATTATAAATATGAAACTTTCGTATAGTTGGCTGAAAGACTATCTGGAGTGTGACTTGACTCCTCAGCAGATAGCTGATGCTATGACTTCTATCGGTATAGAGGTCGATTCTGTTTCTGAGGAAGAAGAAATCCCCGGAGGACTTGCAGGTGTTGTAGTTGCAGAAGTTGTGGAATGTGAAGCGCATCCTAACTCTGACCATCTTCATATTACCAAGGTGAATGACGGTACGGGCGAACTTCTCACAGTGGTTTGCGGAGCGCCGAATGTGGCTGCCGGACAGAAAGTCCTGTTTGCAAGACTCGGTGCGGTGCTTCCTGGTGATTTCAAAATCAAGAAGTCCAAGATCCGCGGCGTGGAGTCATTCGGTATGATCTGCGCTGAAGACGAACTCGGAATCGGAAACAGCCACGACGGCATTAAGGTGCTTCCTGCTGATGCAGTGCCAGGTACCACAGCCAAGGAGTATCTCCATCTGAAGTCAGATGCTGTCATCGAATATGAAATAACCGCAAACAGAGTGGATGCGGCATCCCATATCGGAGTCGCAAGAGACTTGTATGCATACATGCAGCTTAACGGCATCCCTTGCAGATTCTCTTACCCTGACGTCTCTTCATTCGTGGAAGGAAGCGGTGAAGGCGCTATTCCTGTGGAAGTAAAGGACACGGAAGGCGCTCCTGAATACGAAGGAATCACCATCAGGGACGTGAAAGTCGGTCCTTCACCTGAATGGCTCCAGAAGAAGCTGTTCTCCATCGGACTGAAGCCTATCAACAATATCGTGGACATCTCCAACTTCGTTCTTTTCGAAGTCGGCCAGCCGCTCCACACATTTGACGCCGACCAGATCAGCGGCGGAAAAGTCATTGTCAGAAGAGCTGAGGAAGGCGAGAAGATCGTCACCCTCGACGGCATTGAAAGGACACTGCACAGCTTCGATATGGTCATTGCCAATGCAGAGGGTCCGATGTGCATAGCAGGAGTCTTCGGAGGAGAGAAATCAGGCGTGACCGAGAATACTGTCAATGTCTTTGTCGAGAGCGCATATTTCGATCCTCATTCAATCAGGAAAACATCCAAGACACAGGGGCTTCAGACCGATGCTTCATTCAGATATGAGAGAGGAGCTGACCCGGGAATCATTCCGTTTGCAGCCAAGAGGGCCGCGTTGCTGATTCTTGAGCTGGCCGGCGGACACATCGAGGGCAAGACTCAGATTTCATATCCGGCTCCGATTGAGAAAAAAGTCATTGACCTGGACTATGACAGGATCGAGGCTTTCATCGGCAAGAAAATCGGTCATGATGTCATTGAAAACATATTGACCTACCTCACTTACGATTTCATCGAGAAGCGTCAGGGCGGCGCAAAAGTGGCTGCTCCTTCGTATATGATAGATGTTTACCGCGAGTGCGACGTGGTGGAGGAGATTCTCCGAATCTACAGCTATAACAATGTGGAACTGCCTAAGCACATGAAAATGTCAGTGGGCACGACTCCTGACCCGGATCCTGAGGCAACGAGGAACTATATTTCCAACTTCCTTGTGGCGGACGGTTTCGTGGAGACGATGAACAACTCGCTTACCAAGAGTGCCTACTATTCCGGCCTAACCACATTTCCTGAAGAAAGGTGCGTCAAAATCGTGAATCCTCTGAGCTCTGACCTCAATGTCATGAGACAGACGCTGATTCTCAATGGTCTGGAAGTCATTGCCTACAATGCCAACAGACAGATCACCTCTCTCCGTACATTCGAGTACGGCTCTGTATATCAGAGACTTCCGGATACTGACGGAACGACACTTGCTTCCTATGAGGAGCATCAGTGCTTCGCTCTGTTCGTGTCAGGCCCTACAGCGAAATCATGGAGACTGGGCGAGCAGAAAGGCAACTATTTCCAGCTGAAGGGATATTTGGAGCAGCTTTGCTCAAGATACGGAATCGATCTGCTGTCAATGGAAACTGAGGCGGCTCCTTCTGACATTTTTGCAGAGGGAATCGTGTACAGACTGCCTGGCACCCACGAGGTGTTCGCTACTCTCGGAACTGTTTCACCTGCATTGGCCAGGAAATTCGATGTGCGTCAGCCTGTATTCACTGCCGAAATCGTATGGCCTGTGTTGCTGAAGCTCATATCCAGAGTCAAGGTCAAGTTCCAGGAGATGCCTAAATTCCCTGAGGTCAGACGTGACCTTGCATTGCTCATCGACGAGTCCGTCTCTTACGCTGATTTGTCAAAGGCAGCGTATAAGGCTGTGAAGAAGATACTGAAACAGGTTACATTGTTCGACGTCTATCGTGGCGACAAGATTCCGGAGGGAAAGAAGCAGTATGCACTGAACTTCGTTCTTCAGGATCCTGACAAGACATTGACGGACAATGAGGTGGAGAAGGCTATGGACAGGCTTCTCGCTACATATCAGAATACATTCGGCGCTACATTGAGATGAAATTGCTGTCGCGAAACATAACTCTGCTGCTGGCAATCCTGACATTGGCCTGTTCCTGCGGAAGGGACGGACGGGTGATTCCGCCGCATAAGCTGGCGAGAATCTATGCTGACATGCTTGTGGCGGACCAGATGATTCGCAGCGATTATTCTCTTACCAATGTGGCGGACACAACGCTGTTCTATGAGCCTGTGCTGATGGATTACGGCTATACTACCAAGGATTATGTGAAGAGTGTCGGCCACTATATGCGGGATCCTGAGTCTTTCGGGAAGATATTCAAGGAAGCAAAGGATATTCTGACCAGTCATATAGACGAGCTGACCGCAGAAGAGCGTGCAAGGCACATGGCGGACAGCGTGAAGCGTGCTATCGAGGCTTCCGATTTCAAGCGTGCGCCTATATACAGGAGCGGCCTGAGGGATTCTCTCCGCACAGACACTGTGGAAATCAGTCTGGATACTTCGGGTATGCTCGTCTGGAAGTGGTTCATGCCGGATACGATTTTCAAAGGCCCTGTATTTACACTGAAATCGGAGCTGGATTCGCTTGCAGCAGTTGCAGATTCACTTTCAGCTGTAGCGGATTCGCTGAGGCGTCAGGATTCGTTGAAGGTCAATGCTCCTAAGGCGGATGTGGCCAGGAAGTTGGCCGGGGAACGGCCTAAGAAATTGCCGACAAAACCAGGTCTTGTAAAGCCGACTGTGCTGAAGGGAGCAGAGGCATTGACCAGAGATGAAAAATTCTTGAAATTGAAATGAGACGTATTTCTGCAGAATATTTATATGACGGCGGTTCTTCAGAGCCGCTGAGAAACGCCTATGTGGAAGTTGCCGATGACGGAACTGTCTTGGCTGTAGGCAAGGTGGAGAATCCTGAGGCGGAGCCGGAGTTCCATAAGGGCGCAATAGTTCCGGGCTTTGTGAATACGCATTGTCATCTGGAACTGTCCTATCTGAAGGGAAAGTTCCGCAAGGGTACCGGAATGGCGGGGTTCATTGACCAGATCAATGAAATGCGCGACACTTCGTCTATGGAGGAAAAGAAAGCGGACATCGCCTTCTGGATGAACGAGATGTGGAAACGCGGCGTTACGGCAATGGGTGACATCAGCAATTGCAGCGACACGTTTGAGTGCAAGGCGGATTCCCCGATGTACACGAGGACGTTCCTGGAAGTGTTCGGAACTGAGCCGCAGGATTGTCAGGATGTCATTGACAATGTCCTTGAGCTGCAGAAAACTGCTGAGAAGTACGGCATTGATGCTGCTCCGGGGCCTCATGCCTGCTATACTATGAGTCCGGAGCTGCTTACTGCTGTTTCTGCCATCGGTCTCAAGTCCGGCTATCTTTCCTTCCACAGTGAAGAGACTCAGGAAGAGGAAGATATGATGATTTCAGGTTCCGGACCAATGTGGGAGAACCGCAGGAAAGCCGGCATGAGCGTGCCGCCTGTGACCGGAAAATCATCATTGCTGTATTATATTGACCGTCTTGAAAAAGCGCATCCTGCACCGTTTGACGAGCATATTCTGCTGGTTCACGAATGTTGTATGAACGAAGAGGGCATGCGTGCTGTCAAGAATGTGATGAAAAATGCTTATATTGCACTTTGTCCATGCTCCAATATATTTATTCATAATGCCTTGCCGCCGATTGACCTTATGAGGAAAGAAGGCATGAGGCTTACGATAGGTACAGATTCACTGTCAAGCAATGATGATCTGGACATGGTGAGGGAGATGTTCTGCATACAGGAGAATTTCCCGGATGTGCCGCTTGGAGAGATTATAAGTTGGGCTACACGCAACGGGGCGGAGTTTTTGGGCAAGGGAGACGTTTATGGACGTCTTGCCGAGGGCTTCAAGCCGGGTGTAGCAGTTATTGACCACATAGATAAGGAAGGCCGGCTTACGACTGCCAGCAAGTCCATCAGGATTATTTGATGTTAAGGGAAAAGTTAGTGTTCGGACCTATTTTCAGCAGGAGACTTGGCTCGTCATTGGGCATAAATCTCTTGCCGGAGGAGGGGAAACTGTGCAATTTCGATTGCGTGTATTGCGAGTGCGGCTGGAACAAGGACGGTAGGGGCGACAAACGTCTGCCTTCGCCGGAGGAACTTTCTGTTGCGCTTGAGGCTGCTCTTAGGAAATGCCACGAAGAGGGGACCCGTATAGATTCCATTACTTTTTCAGGCGACGGAGAACCGACATTGAACCCGCATTTTCCGGAGATGATAGACATTACCATTTCTCTCAGGGACAAGTATTTCCCGGATTCGGTGATATCTGTATTGTCCAATGCCACAAGGATTTGCAGGGAAGATGTCCGTGAGGCGCTGATGAAGGTGGACAATCCTATACTGAAACTCGATGCCGCTTCTGACGAGATGGCCAGGATGATCAACCAGCCAGCCTGCGAGTATTCCGTGAAGGATATAGTGAATGACTTGAAGCTTTTCAACGGGAATTTTGTGCTTCAGACCATGTTCCTGCGGTTTGACGGTTTTGACTCCACATCGGAGGAAAACCTGAAGGGCTGGATGGATATCGTCAGGGAAGTGAGACCGAGAGAGATAATGGTATATACCCTTGCCCGCGAGGCTCCTGCCGAGGGCCTGGAAAAATTTTCCGTGCAGCAGATGAAGGAGGCTGTAAAGCCGTTGCTGGATGAAGGGTTCAATATTCAGATTAAAGGTTGATTTATAAATTTAATAATAATAGATATGAAAGAATTATACTTGAACTATGGCTATTCTCCTGACAAGGAGGCTGTTGACAGAAGTCTGGAATTGATTGCCTCGAATCTGGACAATGTCGTTTCCGATGAGGTCATCAGAGACTGCTTCTCTTTTATGGACCTTACCTCTCTTCACAATGCTGACAGCGTCGAGTCGATTTCTGCGCTGATGCAGAAGGTCAATACCTATAGGGATACATATCAGAATTATCCTCTTCCTGCTTCTGTCTGCGTATATCCGAACCTGGCTCACGTAGTAAAGGAGACACGCAAGGAAGAAGAGTTGCACGTCACTGCCGTGGCAGGCTGTTTCCCTACCTCACAGAGTTTCATTGAGGTAAAGACTAAAGAGTGCGAAATGGCTGTTGAGGCAGGTGCTGATGAGATAGATATCGTATTGGCGCTCAATTCATTCCTCGCGGGAGATTATGAGACTGCAGGTGAGGAAATAAAGGCTTGCCGCAAGGCTATTGACGAGGCCGGAGCGCGTGTGGGCCGTCAGATTGTACTCAAGGTCATCATCGAGAGCGGTGTGCTTTCTACACCTGAGCTGATTGCAGATGCTTCTTTCCTTGCTATGGAATGTGGAGCTGACTTCATCAAGACTTCTACCGGCAAGGTTGAGGTCAATGCGACCCCTATGGCTGCTTACATCATGTGTGAATGTATCCGCAAATTCTATGAGAAGACTGGCAAGAAGGTCGGTTTCAAGGCTGCGGGCGGCGTTTCCACGACTATGGATGCAGTATGCTACTATTCGATTGTTTCGGCAATTCTCGGCAAGGAGTGGCTTGACAAGAAGTATTTCCGTTTCGGCGTAAGCCGTCTCGCGAACAGCCTTATGTCATCTCTTGAGCAGAAGACGGTTTCGTTCTTCTAGAGTTTGAGGTTGATTGGCGTTAGAACGCTATTCGATATTTTTTTTGATTACATCGCCCGGCTGAATGGATTTCGGCCGGGCATTTTGCATGTAAACAGGTTGCGTAAATTCTATGATGGCCGTCAAATGTTACAAAAATGTTAAGACGGGCAAATCGTTTGCGGTAAATTTTCAGGAATTTCAGAGAAAAAACCTCAATCCAATGGTGTAGGATGGCGAAATAAAAAT
Source organism: Bacteroides sp. CAG:545 (assembly GCA_000432515.1). GTDB lineage: Bacteria > Bacteroidota > Bacteroidia > Bacteroidales > UBA932 > Cryptobacteroides. The sequence goes on along the minus strand of HF996007.1, from coordinate 43,050 downwards.
AAATCGTGTTCATTTTCTGAAAACGGTTTCTCTCCAATAATTTTGCAGTCAAACCAAAAGATAATGAACGTATGAAAAAATTCTTGAAAACATTTTTCATCTTCGCTGCATTACTTGCTGCGGGATGTTCCGAGAAGGGATTGGATTTGTCTGGGGAAGATGAATCCGGAAATGAGACGGTGTCCCACGAAATGATTGTATTGGGAAAGAAACTGGATGACCCGTATTCGGTCTCAAATGTCACGAAAGCATTGGCCAGTCTCTATCCGACTAAGGCTGGGCGAGTGGATGTCACACCTACGGATATCTATGTGCGTTTCCTGCCGAAATCGGAGGCGGAGTACCAGAAGCTTGTCACATTGGGCTATGAGCTCATGGACCATCCTTTGGATTATCAGATCGTGAAGGACGGCGACTATTATCATGACCCGGATGTGTCGGAAGAGGAGATAACCTGGCAATACGCCGTCGTGCCTCATTCGACGACATTCCCTTCAGACATTTACCATGAGGTGCTGGACGACTGTTTCATTCCGGATCCGAGTGCCGGCACGAAGGCTGATGACGGCATTGACTGGGATGCGGTCGTGAGGGAATCATTCATCCTTACGGGCAATGAGGACATGCTCTGTCCGGAGACTAAAGGCGGGGCGCAAAAACCATCCGGACGCATAACGATCGTGGATGAGGATGCCAATGGACGGCAGCCTTTCGGCGTGGCCGGGGTGAAGGTGATATGCAATGTGTTTGTGAAATACGGTTCTGCCTATACTGACAGGGACGGCTATTATTCCATATCCAAGAAATACTCTTCCAAGCCACGCTACAGACTCCGTTTCAAGAACAAGGAGGGCTTTGCCATAGGATTGAACAAGATCCTCGTGAATGCGTCCACATCCGCATTGGGAAAGGGCCCGGCAGCAGGCCTGGATGCGACGATTACCAAGAACTCAGACAGGAAACTCTGGTGCAGAAGTGTCGTGAACAACGCCGCATATGACTACATAAAGAGGTGTGAGTCAGATGACATGGACATCAAGCGCCCTCCTAAGAACTTGAGGATATGGATATTCCAGAAGCAGTCAGCAAGCAGTGCGGTCATGATGAGGCAGGGCGCGTTCATAGACGGTTCACTCATCAGGAAGTTCCTGGGCGACTATGCTTCAATCATAAAGCTGTTCTTGCCGGACGTGACGCTTGGCCTGCAGGACCGTGTGGATTACGACCAGATCTATTCCGAGACCTGTCATGAACTTGCCCATGCAAGCCACTTTGCCCAGGTAGGAAAGAAGTATTGGGACAAATATATCGAGTTCATAATCTCATCATTCGTCTCATCAGGCGGCGTTACCTATGGAGACGGGACGGAAAAGGATGCCGGATATTGCGAGGTCGGTGAGATGTGGGGCTATTTTATGCAGAATTCCATGTATCATGACAGATATGGCGGGTCAATGCCGACTTCCGGCTTGTCGCATTGGTTCCATCCTCAGATTTTCAGATATCTCGAAGAGCGTGGATTGAGCAAGTCCAAGATTTTCGCCGCTCTGCAGAGTGAGGTGACCTCCCGAGATGCGTTGAGAAGGCAGCTTCTCGTGCTGTATCCTGACAAGGCTTCTGTCATACGGCAGGTTTTCGACAGGTATTCGGATAAGGGCTTGAAGAGCGAATAGTTATGCGTAATGTGTCATTGAGGGTCGTGGCTTCACTTGTGCTTGCCTTGTGCCTGGACTTGTTCCCGGCATCTGCCCAGAATGCATCAGTTTCCACTGACATGGTCAGCTATGCTAATTTTGCGACATTGAATCTTGAGGCGTCGGTACCGATGGCCCGTCACTGGAGTGTCAATGCGTCTGTCAAATACAATCCTTTTGAGTTTGACCTTGGAGAAGGGCGTGAAGATGCACGCAACAAGCAGCAGGCTTATGCCCTGGGAATGCGCTGGTGGCCATGGAATGTGTATTCCGGCTGGTGGGTCGGCGGAAAACTGCAATACCAGGAATATAATGTCGGAGGTATAGTGTCCCGAAAGACTTCAGAAGGTGACAGACTCGGAGCCGGTATCTCTGGAGGGTACTCATATATGCTCGGAAAGCATTTCAATATCGACTTCGGCCTGGGGTTCTGGACCGGATATGACAAGTTTTCCGTGTATGCCTGCCCTGTATGTGGTGTTACTGAAAATACCGGCTCCAAATTCTTCATATTGCCGTCGGACGTTATGATTGCGCTAAGTTATGTTTTCTGAAACTTGGAGATTTTATAAGTTTCTTGTCCTCCTCAGCGTCCTGCAACCTTTTTTCACCTGCCCGGGTTGTTCTGTGAAGGAGGACAGGGACTTATGTCCATGCGCATTGGTGCTGGAGTTCCCTCGTGAGGATGCGGAACGTCTGCAGGATGGGGTAACTGTCTGTATGAGAGGATATTCTGATGATGGTTTTTCTCTATGTGATACCCTCTTGGCCGGTCAAGCTGCTTCATCCGGAGGCCCGGACACCGTTTCAGGCAAGTGGTCGTATAGTTATGTGGTGCCTAAAGGGAACATCGATCTGGCTGTTGCATACTCGGCAGATGGACTTGCAGGGGAGTTGAACTCTTCGGGAAGATGGATAGAGATCGATGAAGGGCGGCCCTGTCCCTCCATATGGACATGCTGTGAAAAGGTGTCTGCAAGGGCGGACAGGGTGACAGTCCCTGTGAGATTGCATAAGAACTTCTGCCGGATCGACATTCAGGTCAGGGATGTGGACGGGGAGGAATTCCCGTTCAAGTTGCGTGTCAGAGGAAATGTGAACGGTTATGGTCTGGACGGCAAGCCTGCACGTGGAGCCTTTCTTTGTGATGCTGAAAGGTCAGAGACGGAAAGTGCCGGCTCCGGAACTGAATCGGATGGTGATGACTCTGGAACAGCATCGGAAAGCACCGGATACGGACATGGATATGCTGTAACTGTACCACGACAGACAGATGATTCCCTGATTTTGGAAATTGTCACAGGCAACGGAGTGGCAAAGTCCTTTGCCATAGGAAATTACATCGCATCGAGCGGATATGACTGGACTTCTGCGGACCTGAAGGACATTTGTCTGGAGATAGATTATGCAAGAACTGTCATATCATTTACAATAGACAAATGGACTCATTCGGAGCAGTTTGAGGTGGTGATATGAAAAAGAGTTTTGGTTTTTAGAAAACAATGATTAACTTTGTAGTCTAAATCAGTTGCGCGGGTGGCGAAATGGTAGACGCGCTAGTTTCAGGAGCTAGTGTCAATTACGACGTGTGAGTTCGACTCTCATCTCGCGCACGAATGAGTCAAGACATTGTCAGTCAATGCTTGACTCTTTTTTTTGTCCGTGCCGACGAGCTCCAAGTCCATAGGTCACCCAATCAGTCTCAGTATCTATCCGGCAAGACCGTCAGCGATTCTGTTAAGTCCTTCATCCAGCAATTCACGAGGACAGGCCAGGTTGATGCGTATGAAACCTTCTCCCGCTTCACCATACATGGAACCGGCATTGACATGAACATTGAACTTGTCCACCAGCAACTTTTCGATTTCATGGGAGGAGAGGCCGGTCTTGCGGCAGTCACACCAGACGAGGTATGTGCCTTCGAGGCGGGATATCTGCATCCACGGTAGCCTGGACGCGAAAACCTCGCGGAGACGGCAGTAGTTGGAGAAGACATAACTGTTCATTTCGCTGAGCCATTGATCCGCTTCCGGGTTTGTGTATGCCGTGACAAGGGCCGCTGCGCCGAACGGGTTTACATCACATATCTCATTGATGTTGATGGCTTTGTCGATTGCATTGCGCCAGTCCTCACGGCATGTGATGATGTTGGCGATCTGCAGTCCGGCAATGTTGAAGGCCTTGCTCGGCGAGCAGAAAGTGATGGTGTTGCGGCTTATTTCCTGTGAAATGCTTGCAAGAGGAGTGTAGCTGTAGCCGGGCATCACTATTTCGCAGTGGATTTCATCGCTGATGATCGGCACTCCGTGTCGAATGCAGATGGAGGCCATGCGTTCCAGTTCGTCTCTCGTCCAGACATGCCCCACAGGGTTGTGAGGATTGCACAGGACGAAAACTGCAGCCTCTTTCACCTTGCTTTCGAAATCATCGAAATCCACGTGGCATGAAAAACTGTTGTCGTCAGCATAATCGTAAATCAGCCGGCTTTCCAGCATAGTGCAGCCATTGTTCCTTATCGAAGAGAAAAAACAGTTATATACCGGTGTCTGTATCAGTACTTTATCTCCTGGCTTGGTCATTGCCTTGATCGTGGCGGACAGTGCCGGAACTACTCCGGAGGTGTAGATTATCCACTCTTTCCGGATTCCGTTCCACCCGTGTTTTCTGGAAAACCAGCTGCTGATGGCATCGTAATATGAATCCTGGACGTGCGTATAGCCGAAGATGCCTTGGTTTACACGTTCCCGGAGCGTTTCCACGATACACGGCGCCGTCTGGAAATCCATATCGGCCACCCACATCGGTATGACCCCGTCTCTGTCATTGTCCCATTTCACGCAGCCGGTTCCACGGCGCTGATTTACTTTGTCGAAGTCGAACATATCTTGCAGTCTCCTGGTTTCTTGATGTTTTCGTCAATGATGATTTCTCCGATGCTGTCAGCTTTGATGTGTCCGGTGCGCGGGTTCTTCACTGATGTGATGTGCCCTTTGACATCTGCATTGACAGAACTGTATTCGAACGCGAGGTCGGCGTCCGGTGCCATGGTGCAGTCTTCCATTATGAGGTTTTCCGCATAACACAGCGGCTGTGTGCCGGAAATGCGGCATCTTACCAGCCGGAGATTCTTGGCATACCATCCGAGGTATTCGCCGTTTATCTCTGAGTCATAGACTGTTACGTTCTCGGTCTCCCAGAATGCGTCTTTGGTGTTGAGGATGGAATCGTGAATTTCCACGTTTTTACAGTATTGGAACGAGTAGTTGCCGTCCAGACGGAAATTACGGATCTTTATGTCGCTGCAGTGCATGAAAATGTAGTCGGCATGGTCTGCGCTGACATTGTCCAGCTCGATGTTCTTGCAGTGCCACAGTGTTTCCGCAGCTCCCGGAATCTGCACGTTTTTCAGTTTGATGCCATCCATCTCGCGGAACATCTTCGGCGCATCTACGTATGTGTCAGTCATCTCCACGTTTTTTGAATACCACAATGCGGCTCTTGCTCCTCCTGTGAAAAGGCAGTTCCTCACGATGAAGTTCTCACAGCACCAGAACGGATATTTCCCCTCGAATACACAGCTGACCGCAGTAATGTCGCTTGTTTCCTTCAATGCTGACTCGCCCCTGTGAATCTTCACATTCTCAAGATACAATCCGTGTCTGCAATAGAGCGGCCTCTCCCCGATAAACTCTTGACCGATAATCTTTTCCATATATTCTAAAATCTTACTTGGTTCTACTCTTCCTTTGCTTCAATTATCATTCCTGCCAAGTTACCAGTTTTTCTGATTATAAATTATCGGCACGAATTTATTATTTTCGCAGTACAAAAAAGCAAAAATATGAAAATTGTTTATCTGGATGCTGCCACTATGGGCAACTCATCATTGGCGCCGATTGAGGCTTTGGGTGAACTGGTATGCTGGCCCAACTCGTCAGCGCAGCAGGCACTGGAACGCGTAGGCGATTGTAATGTTTTGATTGTCAATAAAGTGCGCGTGACAAAGGAACTGCTTGATGCTGCGCCTGAGCTGAAACTCGTTTGTGAAGCGGCTACAGGTGTCAACAACATTGACCTGAAGGCGTGCGAGGAGAGAGAAATTCCCGTCAGGAACGTGGCAGGCTATTCTACTGAGTCGGTAGTGCAGGAAACGTTTATGCACATCCTGTCCCTGCTTGGCAACGGCCCATATTTCGACAATGTCGTGAAATCAGGTGCGTACTCGGCGAGCGGACTGTTTACGGATGTTTCCAGGCCGTTTATCGAAATGCACGGAAAGCGTATCGGCATAATCGGAATGGGAACAATCGGCAGCAGGGTGGCGAAAGTAGCCGAGGCGTTCGGAATGGAAGTGGTGTATTACTCCACGTCCGGAACAGGGCATTGCAAGGAATATCCGAGCATAAGCCTAAAGGAGTTGATGAAAACCTCAGATGTGATATCCATTCATGCACCATATAATGAGCGTACTGCCGGGCTCATCGGCCTGAAAGAACTTGAATGGATGAAGCCGAGCGCGATAATCGTCAATATGGGGCGCGGCGGGATAGTGGATGAGCAGGCATTGTCCATAGTCATTGACAAGGACCTTATCGGCGGCGCTGCGCTCGACGTCTTCACAAGCGAACCGCTTTCTGCTGACAGTCCGCTGCTGCATACCTCGCATCCGGAAAAATTCCGCTTCACGCCACATACGGCCTGGGCAAGCGAAGAAGCACGTCAGCGCCTGATAGAAGCTGTCGCTGCAAACATATCCAAAGGCTGGTAAAGCGCGAACAATAAAAACGAAAAGGACGACCAGGTTTTTTGGTGGCCGTCCTTTTTTTCGTCTGGAACTTATTACTCCCATTCGATGGTTGCAGGTGGTTTGGAAGAGATGTCATAGACTACGCGGTTCACTCCCTTCACCTTGTTTATTATGTCGTCGCTGACCTTGGCGAGGAAGTCGTATGGGAAGTGGAACCAGTCTGCGGTCATCGCGTCGGTGGAAACCACGGCCCTGAGCGCTACAGGATTCTCATAAGTCCTTTCATCACCCATCACGCCTACACTCTTGACAGGGAGGAGGATCACACCGGCCTGCCAGATGGCATCGTAAAGATTTGTCGCCATGATGCGCGGGTCTGATGCGGAAGGAAAGCCCATACCGGTACAGTCGTAGTTGCGCAGACCGCTTATGAAGATGTCGTCAGCCTCACGCAGAACGCGCAGCTTCTCCTCGGTCACATCTCCTATTATACGGATGGCCAAGGACGGTCCAGGGAACGGATGCCTTCCGACAAGCTCCTCTTTTATGCCCAATGAACGTCCTACACGGCGGACCTCATCCTTGAACAACATTTTCAGAGGCTCCACAATCTTCAGGTGCATCTTCTCCGGAAGACCGCCCACATTGTGGTGAGACTTGATCTTGGATGCGATTCCCGGGATGCCGGCAGACTCGATGACGTCCGGATAAATGGTGCCCTGGGCAAGCCATTTGGCGTTTTCGATAGTCTGTGCGTATTTGTCAAACGTCTCGACAAACAGTCTTCCGATGATTTTTCTCTTGGCCTCAGGTTCGGTAACGCCCTTCAGCTCGGAGATGAATTCTTTGGAAGCGTCTGCGCCGATGACGTTCAGCCCCATGTCCTTATATGAATTCATCACATCCTCGAATTCGTTCTTTCTCAGCAGTCCGTTGTTCACGAAGATGCAGGTGAGGTTGTGCCCGATAGCCTTGTTCAGCAGCACGGCAGCTACCGTAGAGTCCACGCCACCGCTCAGACCGAGTATCACTTTGTCGTCACCGACCTCTGCCCTCAGTTCCTCAATGGTCGTGTCAATGAAAGACGCAGGTGTCCAGTCGCCTTTGCACCCGCAGATTCCGAAAGCGAAGTTCGCCAGCATCTTGGAGCCTTCCGTAGAATGGAACACCTCAGGATGGAACTGGACGGCATATGTCTGCTCTCCCTTGAAATGGAAAGCGGCATTGACCACGTCATCGGTAGAAGCGATAACCTCTGCATTGTCCGGAATGGCGGAGATGGTGTCGCCGTGGGACATCCAAACCTGCGAATGCATTGACACGTCTTTCAGAAGAGGGGACTCTCCATTGACGATGTTCAGCATTGCCCTTCCGTACTCTCTTGCGAGCGAACCCTCTACCTTTCCTCCGAACTTGGAGGCCAAGTACTGGGCGCCGTAGCAGATTCCCAGCAGCGGAAGCTTGCCCTTGATCCCTTCCAGGTCGATTTGAGGGGCATTGGCATCTCTGACGGAGCATGGACTGCCTGAAATGATCACACCCTTTATGCTCGGGTCGATTTCCGGCATCTTGTTGTAAGGGTAGATTTCGCAGAACACATTGAGCTCCCTGAGACGACGTCCGATAAGCTGCGTTACCTGGGAACCGGCATCGAGAATGATGATTTTTTCTGTCATATTGAGAAGATTTCAAATGCGGGACACGCCAAGCGGCCGCCCCGACAGATTTAATTCTACAAAAATAATACAAAATCTTCATTCGGCAATCTTCTGATGTTTGTTAAAACCGAAGAAATGAGTAATTTTGCACTTCTGTATCAGAATGTATTTGATCTCAAGCCGTTGAGGGCTGACAGGAAGTTATTAGAAGCATTATAATAAGTTTATGGACGTTAGAAACATTGCGATTATCGCGCACGTCGATCACGGTAAAACGACTCTCGTGGACCGAATGATTTATCAGGCGAATTTGGTAAGACAGCCGGAAAATCTCGGTGAACTCATACTCGACAACAATGACATTGAAAGGGAAAGAGGTATCACTATTCTTGCCAAGAACGTATCTGTAGTTTATAAAGGAGTTAAAATCAATATCATAGATACCCCGGGCCATAGCGATTTCGGCGGTGAGGTCGAAAGAGTCCTGAATATGGCCGACGGCGTCCTGCTTCTCGTTGATGCATTCGAAGGCTGTATGCCGCAGACGAGATTCGTGCTCCAGAAAGCCCTGAGCATGGGCAAGAAGCCGATTGTCGTGATCAATAAGGTGGACAAGCCGAACTGCCGCCCTGATGAAGTTCAGGAAGAGGTCTTCGACCTGATGTTCGCTCTCAATGCCAATGAGGACCAGTTGGATTTCCGCACTATTTTCGGAAGTGCCAAACAGGGATGGATGTCCACTGACTGGAAGAAGCCGACCGACAACATCACCCCTCTGCTTGATACCATCCTGGAAGTGATCCCTGCGCCTGCACAGGTGGAAGGCACCCCTCAGATGCTTATTTCTTCATTGGAATACTCTCCTTATGTAGGACGTATTGCTGTGGGCAGGGTTACAAGAGGCAAACTTTCGACTGGAATGAACGTTAGCCTCTGCAAGAGATACGACAGGATCGAGAAGTGCAAGATCAAGCAGCTGCTTGTATTCGACGGACTCGGAAAGAAAGAAGTTCAGGAAGTACAGTGCGGCGATATCTGCGCAGTAGTGGGAATCGACGGATTTGAAATCGGCGATACGATTGCGGATTATGAGAATCCGGAGGCGCTTCCTCCGATCGCGATCGACGAGCCTACCATGAGTATGCTCTTCACCATCAACAATTCCCCGTTCTTCGGAAAAGACGGCAAGTTCGTGACTTCCAGACATATAAAGGAGCGTTTGGATAAGGAGCTCGAAAAGAACCTCGCCCTTCGCGTAAAACCTGGCCTGAATGCGGATTCATTCGTGGTGTTCGGACGTGGTGTGCTTCACTTGTCAGTCCTGATTGAGGAGATGAGACGTGAAGGCTTCGAACTTCAGGTGGGACAGCCGAAAGTGCTGGACAAGACTATCAACGGCCAGAGATGCGAGCCTATCGAGGAACTCAGCATCGAAGTGCCGGAGCAGTTTGTCGGCGCTGCAATCGAAATTTCCACAAGAAGAAAGGCGGCATTGATACATATGGAACCGAGAGCCGACAGGACTCTTCTCGAGTTCGAGATCCCTACCCGTGGCCTTATGGGACTCAGGAGCAATCTGCTGACCGCGTCTCAGGGAGAGGCTGTGGTAGCACACAGGTTCAAGGACTATCAGCCGTACAAGGGTGAGATCGAGCACAGGACCAACGGTTCTCTCGTTTCATTGGAAACTGGCGAGGCCATAGCATATTCGATGAACAAACTTCTGGACAGAGGCAAATTCTTCGTTGATCCGGGAGAGGAAATATATATGGGAGAAGTTGTGGGTGAGCATACCCGTGACCGCGACCTGAATGTCAATATCTGCAAGACCAAGAAACTGACGAACGTCCGTGCGGCCGGCAGTGACGAGAAGATTATCCTCCCTCCTCCAATCAAGATGTCTCTCGAGGAAATGCTCGAATATATCAATGAAGATGAGCTCGTGGAGGTTACTCCTCACCATCTCAGAATCCGCAAGGTTCTGCTTGACCCGACAGAGAGGAAAAGAAAAAGCGGAGACGAGGATTGATATTCCAAAAGTTTTTCTTACCTTTGCATCCCCTAATCTGTTTATAGGCAAATGAAAGACGAATTTATTATACCTTTGAATGGATTGAAACCTGGCAGGACAAGTTTCTCCTGGCATGTCGGGACAGAGTTCTTCAGAAGATTTGAGAACACGGAAATCATTGACGCTGATATAGTTGCCGATGTGGTCGCTGAAAAGTCCGGGTCTTATCTCGGAGTCGATTGCTCGCTTGCGGGCACATTGACAGTTCCTTGCGACAGATGCATGGAAGATGTCGTGCTTCCGGTAGATGCCAAGGCATTGCTCAGCGTGAAGTTCGGTGCGGAGCCGGTTTCGGAAGAAGAAATTACGGTCAGTGATGAACGCGAGATCGTGTATCTCCCTGAAGAAGGAGCTGATATGGACTTGAGCCAGACGGTTTATGACTATGCTTGTCTGTCATTGCCGATGCAGAGGGTCCATGAAAAAGGCAAATGTAATCCCGAGGCGTTGAAATATTTGTCGGGAGAGGGGAAAGAGAGGGAAGAAGACCGCAAGACTGAGGAAAACAACGATACTTATAATCCTTTTGCAGTGCTCAAAGGGTTGAAGTTAGATTAGATATTACGAGCACAGGAGTGAATAAGTTTTAAAAGTTATATAACAATGGCACATCCGAAACACAAACTTTCAAAGCAAAGAAGGGACAAGAGAAGAACACACGACTTCGCTGCTGTTCCGACCTTGGCAACTTGCCCAAATTGCGGTGCTACAGTAATGTATCACAGAGTATGTCCTGAGTGTGGCTTCTACAGAGGCCGTCAGATTATTGAGAAGAAAGTAGCTGAATAAGCCGCTTTCCGCTCATAATGGCCCTGTAGTTCAACGGATAGAACGGAAGTTTCCTAAACTTTAAATACAGGTTCGATTCCTGTCGGGGCTACGTGAGTAATCCGTAACAAGGATTACTGAGTGTAAAGAGTGACTGACTATGTCGGCCACTCTTTTTGCGTGTTTGACTATTGTTAAAAATCGTTATATTTGTCCGAGGATTCTTGTGGACAAGCATTCGCCTAAAATACCATTGATTTGTAACAAGAGCAATGATGACTGAATTGGAACAGGTTCGGCTGATCCGTAAAGGGGACAGGAAGGCATTCGATATTCTTTGTAGGGAATATTATGCTGCCTTCATCTCCTATGCGAGGATGTTCTTGCCGGCGGACGGGGCGGAAGATGTCGTTCAGGATGTCTTGCTGAATGTCTGGAGCAGACGTGAGAGTCTTGTGGAAGACCGTTCGCTTCAAGGCTACATCTTGCGCTCGATTTATAATGCTGCATTGAACAAATTGTCCAAGGACAAGTCAGCGGCGGATTATAGACAATGGTACAGGACCTCAATAGCCTCGCTAGCCAGTTACTATTGTGACCCGGAGAACAATGACTCGATACGCAGGCTGTACACGATGGACTTGAAGAAAAAGATAGACGAAGCTGTGATGGCTTTGCCGCCGAAATGCCGGGAGGTCTTCAAACTCAGTTATATAGAGCATAAATCCACAAAAGAAATAGCAGAACAGTTGGGTGTCTCTACCAGTACCGTTTCAAATCATATTTACAACGCCCTGAAACTTTTAAGGGAGTCACTTGGGGTGACCTTTTCCCTTTTCCTGCTGTTCCTTTCAGAATAATCATAAAAAATAGAAAATCGTTTTAGAAACTGTTTTGAAATTATTCACAGAAGGTTTGAGTGGAAAAAACTTCAGATTCAACCGAGGGTTCAGGGAAGATAGCTGGGCCTATCTGACCTGAAAACTCGGGAAGAAGATGAAGGAATTTTACCTCAAACAACTATTCAATCATTTCAAAACAGTTTCTTAGGCAGTTTTGAAGAGTTGTCTGTATTATATATGTAAAGACAACTTTCCAAGACTATGAATGAAGTACCTTACGAACTGTTTAGAAAATATCTCAAGGGTGAGTCCACTCTTTCAGAGAACCGTCAGCTGATGAGATGGCTGCTCGAGAATGAGGAAAATGAACGGATATTTGCTGATACGATGTCTGTCATAAGCGCAGCGGAAGTGGTGAGTGATGAGCATTTTGAATCAAATCGTGACGCTTTTCTCGAGCGCCTGTCCCAAAGCATTGAAAAACAGGATGCCCAGACGGCTTCGAGAAAGCGCAAAGTGAGGACGTATTCATTCGCCTGTAGCATAGCTGCCGCTGTTGCTGTCATTGCCGTATTACTTTTCGCTCCTGTGAAACCGCATACAGATGACGCGTCCTTGCTCGGTACAGTGTATTCAAATACTGATGAAGAACCTGCCATGGCTTGCCTTCCTGACGGGACAAACGTCTGGATCATGAGCGGGTCTTCATTGCGTTATGTCGAGGAGACGAAAGGCGGCACGCGTGACATCTATCTTACAGGAGAAGCCTTTTTCGATGTGGCCAAGGATACGCTACATCCGTTTATTGTGAAGACACCCGGTTTGTCAGTAGTCGCCGTCGGTACCAGATTCAATGTCCTCGTCGAGGATAAAAAAGGCACGGAAGTCATGCTTGAAGAGGGCAGTGTCAGACTGTGCAATCCTCAAGGCGTCCATCTTATGCGGCTTTGCCCTGATCAGACAGCTACTTTTGACCTGAACAGCAATGACATATTCGTTGGACATCAATATGTCCAGGCGGCAGTCCGCTTGAAATACAATGTCATTGCCCTGAATGATGCGACTGTTCAGGAAATCGTCAACAGTATTGCAAGAGCCTATAAGGTAGAGATAAAGGTGGGAAAGAACGCGGATGACAGTAAGCATTATAATTTCTGCTGTCTGAAAAGTCGTGGAGTGGATGAGGCTCTCGTCATTCTGTCTCATCTGTCCGGCGTGGACTGTGAAATCGTGAAAAAGTAATACATAATACCAAAAACTAAGTTTAACCAATCAAAAAATCACTTATGAGATTTAAGTTTTTCAGTTGGGTATTCTTGTGCGTCACGCTTTTGTCGGGACTGTCAATGCAGTCCGCTCAAGCCTCTCCTCAGGAAGACCAGAAAACGTACAATGTCAGCATCTCTCTAAAGGATGCGACGGTGAAAGGGGTTGCGGACGCTTTGACAAAGCAGACCGGAATCCTGTTCTCTTATGATGCGGACCTGAACAGCATGTCCCTCGGGGAGGTAAAGGTCAGCCATAAGAATTCGAGTTTGACTTCCATTTTGGACGAAGTGTTTGCCAATAAGGGAGTTAAATATTCAGTAGTGGGAGTGACTGTAGTGCTGAGCCGAAAAACATCTGCCACAGGAAAACGCACGATTACAGGCCAGGTCAATGACGCTTCCGGCATGCCGGTTCCAGGTGCTGTAGTTATGGTCGTAGGGCAGTCCGGAGGTACGGTGACCGACGGCTCCGGCAGGTTTTCCATGCCAGCTTCCGACGGAGAAGTTACATTGGCAGTTCAATGTCTTGGTTATGTGGAAAAGACCCAGCTTCTTTCAGCCTCTGCAGATAACATTGTCATGACTATTGACGAGGACGCTTTGTCGATAGACGAGACAGTGGTGGTCGGCTATGGCGTGCAGAAGAAGGTCAATCTCACTGGCGCGATATCTACGGTATCTTCCGAGAATCTCGAGAACAGGACCTCTCCGACACTTACTCATATGCTCCAGGGCTCGGTGCCTGGACTTAACGTCACCACAAGTTCGGGACGTCCGGGTAATTCCGCAAGCATAAACATCCGTGGTATCAACTCCATCAACGGCGGTAGTCCATTGGTTTTGGTAGATGGTGCAGAAGGAGACCTGTCAAGGGTGAATCCTGCTGATGTCGAGTCCATTTCCGTGATCAAGGATGCGTCTGCCGCTGCCGTCTATGGTGCACGAGCATCATTCGGTGTAATCCTCGTGACCACCAAAAGCGGAACGGAGGCTGATGGAATGGCCACAGTCCGCGTAAACAGCCGCTTCGGTTGGGAAGCGCCGACCACTTCCACCGAGTTTGAGAACAGGGGTTATTATTCCGTTTATCTCAATGACTTGTTCTACCGCGCTGCGAACGGTACGAATTATACATACTATACTCAGTCTGACATGCAGGAACTTTGGGCCCGTGTCAATGACAAGAGGGAGAATCCTGCCCGTCCTTGGGTTATGATTGACCAGCGTGACGGAAGGGATACCTATCTTTATTATGCCAACACCGACTGGTATCATGAACTCTTCCGTGACCGTCGTCCGAATCAGCAGCACAGCGTGTCACTCAGCGGTGGCACTGCACACGTAAAGTATCTTCTTTCAGGATCTTATAATAGGGAAGAAGGTATTTTCCGCCGTAACACGGACAAGCTGGACAAGTACAGTTTCCGTTCGAAGATATCGTTTGACATCAAGAAGTGGCTTAATCTCACCAATAACACGAGCTACTACAAGTACCGTTACCGTTATCCGGGACCGAGCGATGTCAATACGGCTTTCTCATTGATGACCGTGCATGCTCTGGCCAGTTATCCGGCTCATAATCCGGACGGTACGAGCATCGGCTACACATCATTTGCCAACAATAACTACGTGATGGACGGACTTCTTACCATTCTGGACAATCCTAACTACAAGAACGAGGATAATAAGGATAACCTGTCCACTACCACGGAACTTACCATAAAGCCTTTGGCTTCGTTGGAAATCAGGGCCAACTTTACATATGCGCTCAATCAGAACAGGTACATGAACCGTGCGACCAATACTGAGTATTCTCGCTATCCAGGAGAGACGGTGCAGGTTACCAACTCACGTTCGATCGACAGCCTCAAAGAGAAAACCGAGACACAGCATTACTATGCTACCAACATCTATGCGACTTGGACAAAGAGTATCGCTAAGTCTCACAATATCAAGTTGATGGCTGGTTTCAACTGGGAGACCAAGCATTATAAAGATGTGGGAGCGAAAGGCTATTACCTTATGAGTCAGACGCTCAATGACTTGAATCTTGTCGGTTCAGACGCTGACGGCAATCCGAGAATGGAGACCTCAGGTGGCCAGAATGAATATGCTCTCGAAGGCTTTTTCGGCCGTTTGAACTATGACTACAAGGGGCGTTATCTTTTCGAGGCCAGCGGACGCTATGACGGAACCTCCAGATTCGCTTCAAGCCATCGTTGGGGATTTTTCCCGTCAATGTCATTGGGCTGGAGAATATCAGAGGAAAAGTTCTTCGCTCCAATAAAGAATACGATGAACAACTTCAAGTTGAGGTATTCATACGGAAGCCTTGGCAACCAGCTTGTCGGCTATTATGATTACATCCGTAAAATCGCGATCGGTACAGGCTCCTACACTTTCGGCTCAGGTTCAAAACCGACAATTGCCACTATCGGAGCTCCGGTAGCGTCCAACCTTACATGGGAGAAGACGCTGCAGCATGATTTGGGAGTTGATCTCGCATTCTTCGGCAACCGCCTCATGTTTACTGCTGATGCATATATCCGTGACACCAAGGATATGTTGACAGCAGGAGTTGCGCTGCCTGCAGTTTATGGCGCCTCATCTCCTAAGATGAATGCTGCTGACCTTCGTACCAAAGGATATGAATTCCAGCTCTCCTGGAGAGACGGCTTCAACTTGTTCGGAAAACCGTTCAATTATTCTGTGACTGCAAGTTTCAGCGATTATATTACGGAAATTACCAAGTTTGACAATCCTGAGCGTACTTTCGCAAAATCTTACTATGTAGGTATGCGTATGGGTGAAATCTGGGGTTACCACACTGGCGGACTGTTCCGCTCAGATGCGGAGGCTGCGGATTATAAGATTGACCAGACCTTTGTCAATCAGGCCATTATCTCTGCTGCCGGCGATGAGCGCGGACTTCACGGAGGAGATGTCAAGTTTCTTGACCTGAATGGTGACGGAGTCGTCAATCAGGGCAAGAACACCGTGGATGATCCTGGTGACCGCACTATCATTGGAAACAATCAGCCACGATACAACTACGGCATAAACTTGAGTCTCCAATACTTCGGCTTTGATTTCGGAATATTCTTCCAGGGTGTAGGTAAGATGGATTGGGCTCCGGCTGCCAACAATGTTCTGTTCTATGGTCCATATGCCCGTCCTTATGCTACACTTATCCCTAAGGATTTCCATAAGAAGATCTGGAGCGAAGACAATCCGGACTCTTACCTGCCTCGTCCGAGAGGTTATGTGGGACTCGGTTCCAACCGAGAGCTTACGGTGCCGAGCGACCGTTATCTTCAGGATATCAGCTATTGCCGTCTGAAGAATCTGACATTCGGATATACATTGCCGAAATTTATTACCGATAAGATCGGCATGGGACCTGTCCGGTTCTCCTTCTCTGGAGAGAACCTTGCTTATTGGTCTCCGTTCAAGAAGCATACGAAATACATCGACCCGGAAATGGCAAAGACCAATTCTACCAACCGTATTTATCCTTGGCAGAAGTCATTTATGTTCGGTATTGATCTAACTTTCTAATTTTTAGGGGAATACAGTATGAAAAAAAGTATATTGATAATGGCGGCAGCCTCTCTTCTCGCTGTTTCTTGCGATTTGGACAAAAAACCGTTGGCCAATCTGTCGCCGGACAGTTTCTTCTCCACAAGGAGCGAGTTGGATGCGTTTGCCAATAATTTTTATTCAATCTTCCCGGCATCATCGATTTTCGAGGAGGAATCTGACTTGATTATCAAGATTGACCGTGCGGATTGGATGCGGGACGGACGTTCAGTTCCGGGTTCTGGCGGCGGATGGACTTGGACATCGTTAAGAGATTTCAATACTCTCATTGAACTTTCTTCAAACTGTCAGGATGAGAATGTCCGTAATGAATATATCGGAGTGGCTCGTTTCTTCAGAGCGTGGTTCTATTTCGATAAGGTAAGGCGCTTTGGTGATGTGCCTTGGTATGACCATCAGTTGGGTTCTGCTGACAAAGACCTTTACAAGCCTCGTGATTCACGCGAACTGGTGATGTCACATGTCGTTGAGGACTTGGATTACGCTATTGCGCACTTGCCGCTGAACCGTTCCGTATATAAAGTTACCAAATGGACAGCACTGGCTTTCAAGAGCAGAGTGTGCCTGTTCGAGGGTACTTTCCGTAAATATCACGGAATAAAACTGGAGGGACATAGCGCTGAATGGTATCTTGAGCAGGCAGCTGCTGCGGGTGAGGAGTTCATTGCTACAAGTGGTTATTCTGTTTATACCGGAGGTGGTGTGGAGAACAGCTACCGCGAACTTTTCGCAAGTACGGATGCTATCGGAACAGAGATTGTCCTGGCCCGTGACTACGACTTGAACCTGTCCATCAAGCACAATGGAACATACTATACCTTAGGTAATTACGGTAATCCTGGCATGACGCGCAAGATGTTCTGCTCTTATTTGATGAAAGACGGAACAAGGTTCACGGACAAGGCCGGATGGGAGACAATGTCTTTTGTCGAAGAAACCAAGAACCG
The DNA here is from genome assembly GCA_000432515.1 of Bacteroides sp. CAG:545. Taxonomy (GTDB): domain Bacteria; phylum Bacteroidota; class Bacteroidia; order Bacteroidales; family UBA932; genus Cryptobacteroides. Next base: position 25,455 of record HF996007.1, on the reverse strand, counting down.
CGACCCGAGGCTTTCGCAGTCCATCAGGACACCGGGCTACAAGAGAATCGGTTCCGACAAGGTGGAAGCTCCGGATTTCAGCCATTCGGAAACTGGATATATGATAACCAAATATGTTCAGGGCGTAGATCTGAATGTGGATATGTTTGGAGCTGCCTACAATGATCTGCCGCTTATACGAAGCGCAGAGGTTTATCTGAATTTCGCGGAGGCCAAAGCTGAGTTGGGTACATTGACACAGGCCGATCTGGACAAGTCAATCAAACTTCTGAGAGACCGCGTCGGGATGCCTAATATCGATTTGGAGGCAGCCAACAATTCTCCTGATCAATATCTTTTGGACAAGGCTACCGGTTATCCTAATGTCACAGGACCGAATACAGGCGTGATTCTGGAAATCCGTCGTGAAAGGGCTGTGGAACTCTTTGATGAGGGCTTCCGCTTTTACGATCTGATCCGCTGGAAGAATGGTCAGGCCATAACGCATAAGTTCCTAGGCATGTATATCCCTGGTCCTGGAACCTATGATCTCGACGGAAACGGCACTCCGGATGTATGCTTCTACAAGGACAATGAACCTGCAGGTCTTCCGACAGGAGTTGTCAGATGCAAGATCGGTGAAAGAATATTCTTCACGGAAGGTGATCACGGTTATGTGGACGTCACTCCGAATCTCCCTGGTTTATGGAATGAGGCTCGTGACTACTATTATCCGATTCCTACTAATGAGCTTACTCTTAATCCGAATCTTGAACAGAATCCGGAATGGACAAAATAAAGTTTTACGATATGAACAAGTATATCAATAGATTATTTTTAGTATTTACGGTAGTGTCTTTTGCTCTCGTTGCTTCCTCATGTGGAGGAAGCGGCAGGGCTGAAGACACCAACAAAGATCCTTGGGGATGGAATAAAGGAGATGAGGACAAAAAAGACGAGGATACAGGCTCGGAAAGCAAGACATATTATCCTAAGGAAAAGGGAAGTTTCAGGATAATGTCCTACAATATCGGTTGCTTTGGAAAGTACATCACATCTGTTACTGACAATGTGAAGATGGTGGCGGACATGATCAAGGAAATCGAAGCTGATGTCGTGACTCTCAATGAGTTGGACAGTATCAATACCCGTCACAATGTCAATGAGGTTGCACTCTTGGCAGAAGGCGTAGGAGGATGGAAGTGGCATTTCGGCCGTGCCATGGCCTACAGGAACGGAGCCTATGGCAATGGTTGCATTGTTCCGAAGGAAACTAAGACCATTGACAAGTACACAGTCACACTTCCTAAACTCAGCGGTGCAGAGCAGCGTAGCATTGCCGTAGTGGAGACGGAGGACTATGTGATCGGTGCGGCTCATCTGGACCACACTTCAGAGCCTACCCGTCTGGCCCAGATAGCAGTGGTAAATGCTTGGGCACGTGAGCGTTATGAAAAGTGCTCAAAGCCGGTATTCTTCTGTGGCGACATGAACGCGGATCCTGACAGCGAGACGGTCAAGACACTCAAGAATACTTGGGACATGCTGTCATCAACGGAATACACATTCCCTTCAAGAGGTGCCAAATCTTGTATAGACTACATATTCCATTACAAGAACTCCGCTGCAGTCAAGTTGGTGGGTGCCCACACGATGACCAGATTCTACAAGGGAGACGTGACGATGGCATCAGACCATCTCCCGATTTATGTCGATGTACAGTTTTAAATGACAAAACCAATGAGATCAAATAAAATAATACTTGCCGCAATGCTGACCACAATATTTGTGGCTTCCTGCAAAGAGGAATATGAGTACGAGAAGAAAGATCATATCGACTCGCCTGCGGTATTGGCTCTCAATGTCCGGGATGTTGAGGCTGAGGTGGCCTTGATGGCTCCAAAGACAAAATCCTACACGGTGGACGTGACCGCATCTTCCATAGCGGATGAAATGCTGTCCTTGACGATAGCTGCCGATCCGTCCCGCGTGGCTGACTATAACCAAGCGCATGGAACATCTTATGATGCTGTTCCAGGAGATGCCTTTGAGCTCTCTACCAATACGTTGATGTTGCCCCGTTACAACAAGACTTCGACAACGGCTCAGTTGACTCTCAAGAGCTCGGCGATGCCTGAGGACGGCTCTCTCAGGGTATTGGCGCTTTCTGTCACCAAGATAGAAGGCTCTGACAAGATCTCGCCAGAGTCTTATGGTACAGTGTTCATTCTTTTCCGCCGCAAGACTCTTCCTGCTTCCGGATTTGAACTGGGAACTGGAACAGAGGCCGATCCGTACATTATCCGTAACCAGTTGGAAATGATCAGTATGGTCAAGGGTATGAAGAGCGGAAAGACATACTTCAAGCTGGATGCGGACATTGACATGTCAGACTATGAGGACTGGTCACCGTTGAATGCTGCCGACCCTTATGACAAGGCGGTGGATTTCGACGGATGCGGTCATACCATAACAGGATTCAACTGCTCTTCAGATGCTTATACAAGTATGTTTGGAGTCATGTTGGGCTCATTCCGCAATGTGACTTTCGAGAAGCCTGTCCTGACAGTGGGAAGCTCAAGTGCCGGCCTTCTTGGATCGCAGTGCGGCAGCAAGGACGTTCCTACGGAAATCAAGAATGTGACAGTGAACGATTTGGTCATCAATATGAACGGTACCGCAGAAGGGGTAGGCGGACTTGCCGGCCGTGCTGTAAATGTCAAGTTCTCTGACATAACACTGTCTGCCAATATCGAGGATGCCGACAAAGACGGAAAAGTCCCTGATTCAGTGGGTGGCCTGGTAGGAGTCGCTTCTGAGGTTCCTTCAACGTTCACAAACGTCCACACTTCAGGTGCCATTACAGGAAACCGTCGTGTTGCCGGCATGATCGGCTTCATTGTCGAGAACAGCGAAAATGTAGTGGTTGAAAAGTCTTCATCCGCTATGAATGTCAATGCTTTCGGAGAAAACACAGGTGGTCTGATCGGATATGCTGAGGGTGAACATCTTACCGTAAAGGACTGCCATTCAACAGGAACCGTTGAGAATAAGGGAAACTATGCAGGCGGCTTGATCGGCTCAATGTGCGGATTCTCTACAATCAGCAGGTGCTATGCCACCGGCGATGTCCTCGCGAAGGCCGGAAACCATATCGGCGGCCTTGTCGGCAATGTTACACGAAGAGATAATGGCGGCACTACAATTGAAGATTGCTACGCTACGGGTAATGTCGTATTGACAGGTCCAAAAGGCCGTATGGCCGGAGGTCTGATTGGAGTTGTCGAGAATAGAAACGATATCACTGTCAGACGTTGTTATGCTACAGGTGACATATCATCCATGACGTCAGTAGTCGGCGGATTGGTGGCTTTTGCGAAGTCAAATGTGCTGACCGACAACATCAACTTCAAGATGGAGCATTGTATCGCATGGAACAAGACATTGACAAACAAGGTCGGCAAGACCTGGAGTTCCGGCGCTGTCATCGCAGTATCCAATTCGGTGAACACATTGACAGGCAATTATCGTCGTCCTGACATGACATTCAATGATACGGACGGAAAGACGCTCTTTGACTGTGCTGACGCTTCACCGAGTGCTCCTCTTCCGTATGTGGTCGATAAGACTCACTATTATCCATATCACGGAATTGCAGCTCCGGCCGGTTCTACAATCACTTCTTTGGCAAAGACACTCGGTTGGCCGGAAAGTGTATGGGATCTGTCCGGCAATGAGCCGAAATTGAAATAATGTGATCGGGTATGAAAAAATTGCTTGCAATTCTTCTGTCGGTTTTTATCATGGTTCCTTCCTGTGGAGGCGGAGGCGTCTCCAAGGAGGATCCTGACAATCCTTATATTTGGGGAGGCGGCAGTAATAAAGACGAACCTGGAAGTGAAGGAAAGACATATTACCCCAAGCCTGACGGGGCATTCCGGATAATGACCTACAATGTGGGCGCGTTCCACAAATACATTTCCGTGATGAACCAAAACATCGACCTTGTCTCCAAAATCATTAAGGAAATCGAGGCTGATGTGGTCGGGATCAATGAACTGGACAGTATGAATACCCGTCACAATGCAAACCAGGTGGCTCTTCTTGCCAAGGAACTTGGAGACTGGCAATGGCATTTCGGCAAGGCGATAGATTATAAAGGTGGGGCCTATGGCAATGGAGTAGTCGTGCCGAAAGGTGTCAGCATCGTGGACAAGTACACGGTTGCACTGCCCAATCCGACCAGTTATGAGTCCAGAAGCATCGCCGTTGTGGAGACCGACAAATATGTCCTTGCGGCTTCTCATCTGGATCATTCTTCAGAGGACTATATCCAAATCCAGATACAGGCGGTGAATGCTTGGGCGCAAACCCGATATTCCGGTTGTGACAAGCCCGTGTTCTATCTGGGAGATATGAATTCTGTTCCGACATCCGAGGCGATAAAGTCTCTTCAGACCTGTTGGGACGTAATCTCCAGCAAGGAGAACACGGTGGGGACAATGCCGACTACACGTTGCATCGACTACATCTTCCATTATAAGAAATCGGCCCCTGTGAAGGTGCTCGGAAGCCATACGATAAGCCGTACATATTGCGGCGATGTGTCGAAAGCGTCCGACCATCTTCCAGTTTATGTTGATGTGGTTTTTTAGTAACATGAAAATAATAAGTTGCCTCAGATTAAGAGAAGATTTCCGAGGATAGATCTGTTTTCGAAGAAGGAGTGTGCCGGTGGCACATGACTGATGAGAAAACAGATATAGACCGAAAAGATTCCTTAAGATGATGCAGGTTATTTTTTGAAGGTTACTTAAGAACGCTATACATTACTTCCGAAAAAATCAGTAACTTTAAAAGTTGTATTGAAAACAATAAAATTTTTAACCATATAGACAATGAATCGAAAGGATTTTCTCAAGAGCCTTGGAGCACTTACTGTCGGGGCGACATTCCTTGGTACAGGCGAGACTGTAAAAGCTGCCGGCAAGGCAATGGGCGTTTCTGTGGACAATTCCCTTTTTACTGACCCTGAGGTGGACTTTCCGGTCAAAGGCCTGAAGGCAGGAGTCAAGAACGGCCCTGTCAAGGTGATCATCATCGGAGCGGGAAACCGTGGCCGCACTTATGCCAACTATGCGAAGATGTTCCCTGACTGTATGCAGATTGTAGGCGTGTCCGATATCCGCGAAAGCAGGAAGAATGCCATGGGAGACATGTTCAATGTCCCTGAGGAGCATCGTTTCGGCGATTGGAGCGAAGTGTTCAGAGTACCGAAATTCGCTGACGCAGTGGTCATTTCCACACCGGATGACGTTCACTATGACCCTTGTATGAAGGCATTGGAGTGGGGTTATGACTGTCTTCTGGAAAAACCGGTTGCACAGACAGAGAGAGAATGCACGGACATCGCCAAACAGGCCCACAAATACGGCCGCATAGTGGCTGTGTGTCACGTGCTCCGTTACAGCCCATATTTCAGGGCAATGTACCAGGCCCTCCAGAGCGGAATGATAGGCAAAGTAATAAGCATCCAGCACATGGAACCTATCGAGTGCCGCCACATGGCCCACTCATATGTCAGAGGAAACTGGAGAGATTCCAACCAGACCACTCCTATTATCCTCGCAAAGAGCTGCCATGACCTGGACATTCTCCGCTGGTTCGTGGGCAAACCTTGCAAGACTATCGTTGCGGACGGATCACTTACATGGTTCAAGGCTGAAAATGCACCTGAAGGAGCACCGCTGCGCTGTACGGACGGCTGCCCTCACGAGAGCACATGCCCGTTCTCTGCAATCGACGTATATGTCCGCAGAAAACAGCATCTCGGAGTGTTCGACCTCAAGAATTCACGCGACGAGAAGGAAATCATGAGCAAGATTTCGGATCCTTCAAATCTCTGGGGACGCTGCGTATATCACTGCGACAACAACCAGCCTGACCACTTCGTGAGCGAAATGGTGTTCGAGGACGGAACCACGGCTTCATTCTCAATGGAAGCATTCACACCGTTCGGAGGACGCCGTACCAGAATCATGGGTACGACCGGTTTTATCGAGGGCAATGGCTCTGAATTCACCATTTACGAATTCCGCAGCAACAAGAAGATACTCTGGAACAAGAAGCTCGCTGATATTCCGGAGTACAAGGGCTCAGGACACGGCGGTGGCGACATGGCTCTCGTGTGCGATTTCGTGGAGGCTGTTTCATGGCAGGCTCCTGAAAAGCTGACCAGTACCATCGACGCTTCGATAGAAAGCCACGTAATGGGATTCCGTGCAGAGAAGAGCCGCTTGTCACACAAGAAGATAGACGTGACCAAATAATAATCAGACATTATGAACAGACTGTTGAAAATGATGCTGCCGGCGGCATTGATATGCGGATGCACCGGAAACAATGCCCCTGAACTGATCCCGGCAGAAAACTTCGCGGATACGGTAGATTCCAAACCGGTAGCGCTTTATACGCTGAAAGCCGGTGACATCACACTCCAGGTCACCAACTTCGGTGGCAGGGTAGTGTCACTGTTTACTCCTGACAAGGATGGAAAACTTGAAGATATCGTAGTGGGCTACAATAATTTAAAAGATTATGTCACCCCTCCGGGAGAGCGTTTTCTCGGTGCCTGCGTGGGACCTGTCGCCAACAGAATCAGCCACGCATCGTTCATAATCAATGACACCACGTACAATGTTCCGGCCAATGACCACGGAGTCAATACTCTGCACGGCGGCTACAAGGGACTGGACAATGTCGTCTGGGATGTGCGTGACGTTACGGACTCGTCCATAACCCTGCATTACCTGCATGCTGACGGCCAGGAAGGATTTCCGGGCAACAAAAGCATTGACATGACCTATTCTGTGACGTCGAAGAACGAATTCAGGATAGACTATGCTGCTCAGACGGACCATGCTACGCCTATCAACATCACCAATCATCCGTTCTTCTGCCTGCGCGGAGAAGGCAACGGCACTGTTGAGGACTATATTATGCATATCAAGTCAAGTCACTACACGCCGACTGATTCTCTCAGCATACCTACAGGCGAGATTGCGGACGTAACCGGTACACCGTTCGACTTCAGGACGGCGCACAGGATCGGTGACATGATAGAAGAGGACAATCTCCAGCTGAAATACGCCCACGGCTATGACCATAACTGGTGCATTGACAGGGAAAGCAAAGACGGAGTGGAGATAGTCTGCTCGGTAACCGACCCTGAGACCGGCCGTCAGATAGATGTCTATTCAGACCAGCCTGGACTTCAGTTCTACAGCGGAAACTTCTTCAAAGGAGACAGCACCGGCAAGTATGGAAGGCCGCTCGGATTCCGTTCGTCACTGGCATTGGAGACCCAGTATTATCCTGACGCTCCTAACCAGCCGAACTTCCCGAGCATCATTCTGACACCGGGACAGACCTATCATCAGATCTGCATTTACAAGTTCTCGGTAAGCCGATAGCTTTCAGAAAACAGATTACTTTGTACGGGTGATTTTAGCGCCGAGCGCGTTAAGTCGCCCGTCAATGTTTTCATAGCCGCGGTCGATCTGGCCGATATTGCTGATGACACTTGTCCCCTTGGCCGACATTGCCGCAAGCAACAATGCGATTCCTGCCCGGATGTCAGGCGAAAGGAGATTTCCGGCCTTGAGCTGCATCCTGTGGTCGTGTCCGATGACTACGGCCCTGTGCGGATCGCAGAGAATAATCTGCGCCCCCATCTCGATCAGCTTGTCCACGAAGAAAAGCCTGCTCTCAAACATCTTCTGGTGAATCAGCACGCTGCCTTTGCACTGTGTGGCGACCACCAGCATCACGCTCAGCAGGTCCGGTGTGAGCCCAGGCCAAGGCGCATCTGCTATCGTCATGATCGACCCGTCCATAAACGAATCGATTTCGTAACTCTCTTGCGATGGAATGAAAATGTCGTCACCGCGCTGCTCAAGATGAACTCCTATCCTGCGGAAACTCTCCGGGATAATGCCCAGGTTCTTCCAGGAAACGTCCTTGATGGTAATCGAACTCCTGGTCAATGCGGCCATACCTATGAAGCTGCCCACCTCGATCATATCCGGAAGAATCCTGTGCGATGCTCCGTGAAGCGATTCCTTGCCATTGACAGTCAGGAGATTGGAGCCGATGCCTTCGATTTCAGCACCCATTGCGACCAGCATTTTGCTGAGCTGCTGGATATACGGTTCGCAGGCCGCATTGTAGATTATGGTCTTGCCTTCAGCCAGACAGGCCGCCATCAGGATATTGGCAGTGCCGGTCACGGAAGCCTCATCCAGAAGCATATAACTGCCGCTTAACCTTCCTGATTCAGGGGCTGTAAGGTAAAATGCCTTCCGCCTCTCGTCATATTTCTGCCCGGCTCCGAGATTCAGCATACCCTGTATATGAGTGTCCACGCGCCTGCGTCCTATCCTGTCGCCGCCAGGCTTCGGAAACCACGAATGCCCGAAACGCGCCAGCAGCGGACCGACCACCATCACCGACCCTCTGAGCGAAGCGCATCTTTTTATAAAGTCTTCACTCTCAATATATTCAGTGTCAATGTTGTCCGCCTTGAAAGTCCAGCATCCCTTCTCTGCCCTCGTTGCCTTTACCCCCATTGCCTTCAGCAGGTCAATCAGGTTCTTCACGTCGAGTATTTCCGGGATATTGCTTATGGTTACCTCATCAGAAGTAAGAAGAGTAGCGCAGATAACCTCCAATGCCTCGTTCTTGGCACCCTGTGGAGTGATTTCTCCGCTCAGTTCATATCCGCCTTCTACTATGAATGTATTGTTTTCCATTTCTCAGTTCATATTATTTCAACTTCCGGCTCCAGTGTGATGCCGAACCTCTCCTTTACAGAAGCTGTAATGTCGTTTTTCAGGTCAATGATTTCGCCCGGACTTGCGCTTCCTGTGGCATTGACAATCACCAGCGGCTGCTTTTCATAGACCCCGGCATTGCCCTGAGTGTGGCTCTTCCATCCGCATTGCTCGATCAGCCATGCAGCCGGAATCTTGATCCCGCCATCAGTAACATAATGAGGAACATCTGCATGGGCCTGCTGGATTTTCCGGAACACTTCCTCCTCCACGACAGGATTCTTAAAAAAACTGCCGGCACTTCCAATTTGCTCTACGTCAGGAAGTTTGCTCCTTCTGATGGAGATCACAGCATCCCGTACCACCTGTGGAGTCAGCGCATCGGAACTTTCCAGCGACTCGGCCGGAATGCCGGTGATTCCGCTCAATGCTGTCCGTATGTGCCCGTAATCCAGTCTCGGATTTTTTGTTCTGGTCAATGCGAGTACCACATTGGTCACGATATATCTGCCTTTCATCTTCCCGGACTTGAATGCTGACGTCCTGTATCCGTAGCCGCATTCTTCAACTCCGAAATGGACGAATTCCTCCTCTACGGTGTCGTAGCAGTACACCTGGCGGATAATGTCAGAGATTTCCGCTCCGTATGCTCCGATATTCTGTACAGCTGCAGCTCCGGTTTCTCCCGGAATCAATGACAGATTCTCAGCGCCCCACAGTCTGCGTTCAGCAGCCCATCTGCAGAAATCGTCGAACAGTGTGCCGGCTCCGACTGATACAAGTACTTCATCATCAGACTGGTACAGGGCATCGTCGGAAGGCAGTTCATAGATGAATTTTATAGCAGAATGTAGAACGGTCCCGTGAAAATCGCCCGTAAAAAGCAGATTGCTCCCGCCGCCTATGTGTTTTACCGGTGAAGGAAGCGTACTGAATTCTATGTCAATCAGGTCGGCAACGGAATCGTATTCGATGAATTTGTCACATTTGACCTTCATTCCGAAGGTATTGTGGCTTGTCAAGTCCTTATTTGCAGTTTTTCTTATCATTGTCTTTTCCCGAGGGCTGCTGCTTGTCGCCCGTCCCACAAAAATAACCAAAAAAAACGGACTTGGACCCATTTCTCTTTCGTTCTGCAGAAGTTTGTTGTACCTTTGTAGCGCTCACTAAACTATAATTCACACTCAACGATAATTATGAAACGTATTCTTACTTTATTTGCCGTTCTGGTATCATTGACGGCAACAGCAAATGTGAAAATTGTTCCACAGCCATTGAATGTGGTAGAAAAAGGAAGCCGCTCCTGTATCCCTTCGGAGATAACAATCTCTGCTCCGAAAGGCAGTAACATTGTGGACACTTACATCGACCTTACCTCGAAAATTCTCGAGATCAAAGGTATTACATTGAAAAAAGGCGGATGCTGCTCTACTGTAAAGCTCAAGCTTTCAAGATGGGTGAAGGCGGACGGATCGTACGTGATCAAGGTGAGACGTCATCGTATCCGCATCAAGGCTGCTGATGAAGATGCGCTCTGGAGCGGTCTGCAGACATTGACTCAGCTGCTCATGCAGGGCGTGGACCACAGGATGGTGATACGTGACACCCCGCGTTTCGGCTATCGCGGAGCCATGCTCGACTGCGGCCGACATTTCTTCACGGTGGATGAAGTGAAGTCTTTCATTGACATGATGGCTGTGCATAAGCTGAACCGGTTCCACTGGCATCTCACCGAGGATCAGGGCTGGAGAATCGAGATCAAGAAATATCCGCGTCTTACGGAAATCGGTTCCGTGCGAGCAGGCTCATACGATACCAACTATTCCGGTGAACAATGCGATGTTTACCATGAGGGCCCTTATGGCGGATTCTATACCCAGGATCAGATTCGTGAAATCGTGAAATATGCACAGGACAGACATATCGTGACAGTCCCTGAGATCGAAATTCCAGGACATAGCGTTGCGGCACTCGCGAGTTATCCGTGGCTCGGCTGTACCGGAGGACCTTATGAAGTACGTCAGAAGTGGGGCATCTCCAAGGACGTGATGTGCATCGGAAAAGAGACCACGTGGGAATTCTGCCGCAACGTCCTCGAAGAAGTCTGCGACCTTTTCCCTGGAGACATGGTACATATCGGAGGCGATGAGGCTCCACGTGAAAAATGGGCTGAATGTCCGGATTGTCAGGTACTTATGAAGAAGGAAGGCATGACCTCCGAGGCTCAGCTGCAGAGCTATATAACCTCCAAAGTTGAGGAATATCTGGCTACCAGGGGCAAGCATATCATCGGATGGGACGAGGTCCTCGAAGGCGGCGTGTTCAAGAACTGCGTCGTAATGTCATGGGCCAAGGGAAGTGAAGGCGGACAAAAGGCTGCCGCACTCGGCAATGATGTGATAATGACCGACAAATATCATTGCTATTTCGACTGTTATCAGACAGAGTCCCGTGAGGGTGAACTCTTCGCCCACAGAAGAAGCGTTCCTTTGGAGAAAGTCTGGAGCTACAATCCTATCGGTGGCATGGATGATAAAGCTGCATCGCATGTGCTTGGTGTCCAGTGCAATACATGGACAGAGCATTTGTCGGAAATAAGCAGGGTGTTCTTCATGAACCTGCCGCGTATGTCAGCCCTTGCCGAGGTGGCTTGGTCCGCTCCGGAAAGCCGTGCGGACTATCAGGACTTCCTGAGCCGTATGCAGGCCGCATATATTCCTATCTATGAGGCTGCAGGCTGGAACTTCGCCAAGTTTTACGAAGCGGATTTGAAATAATATCGATTAGAAGAATCAATGCCCGGTGTCAGTGATGTCGATGACGATGGAGAGGCTGTTGCCTGAATCGTCCACAGCGGTGATACTGTGCTTTCCTGAGGAGGGACGTACTGTCATCTGATGTATGAAGCGCGTCTCTCCTATATATTTCTGGTCCAGATGCCAGTAAACCGTGGCGTTCTTGACATGGTGCGCAAGATTCAGGACCAGGTCTCCGAGAGTGCCGTCATTCTGGCGTGCAAGGGTGATCCTGCTGCCGTTCTCGGGATAGATGAATTCCATTATCGGGGTTTCAGAAGAGACGGAAGTTCCTGGAGCCGAGTCGTATTCAGGATGCCTCTGGCGGTAGAACCACTCCATCGCAGGCGTCAGGCGGAACACGTTGTGCCCGTTTTCCTGAAAATGGTAAGGACAGACGGCACTCCGCTCACCTGCATCAGGAATCATGATACTTGTCTTGTCAATGCAGTCAGGCCCGGCAAGAAATCCTGAAAGAGCGCATACTTCCGCATGATGAACCGGATGTTTCCATGCCGGATTCATTTCAGGGGAAGGGAACCAGTCAGGAGACGATGCCGGCAGCATGTTGAATATCTCGAACATCACCGGGCCGGCAGTCCGCGCCCCGATCAGCGCCGGCGCCCCGTTCCCGGAAGCATTGCCAGCCCATATACCTACAGCGTAGGACGGCGTGACACCTACAGCCCACGCGTCCCTGTAACCGTAGCTCGTTCCGGTCTTCCAGGCGACTTTCTTTACGGAACGGATTATGTGCCAGTCGATTTCATCCGGCCTGTTCACCTCCTTCAGGGCATCCAATGTATAGAATATAGGTACAATGTCCTGGGCCTCACCTGTCATATACGCCCTTGCCATGTCAGCATAGGCAGACGTAACCTCATCCAACCTGCATTCGCCGCCGCCAAGAATCAGCGACAGTCCGTAATCGGAAGCGGAGCGGTCAAATGATGTAAGCCCCCGCGCTTTGAGGTTTTCCAGGAATTTCCCGGTCCCGAATGCCTTGAGCAGATGGACGGTCGGGACATTGAGCGAGCGGCTGAGTGCATCGGACGCCGGCACAGCCCCGTCATAGGTAAGGTTGTAGTTCTGAGGCGTGAAACCATTGATGTTCACAGGAGTATCCGCGAGCAGGGAATAGGGGAGAATCGTGCCGTCATCCAGCGCATCGCAGTACAGGAACGGTTTCAGGATGCTTCCAGAACTGCGCGGCGACCGTGCGATATTCACATTGACACCGGCCCTTTTCCTGTAAGGCGAAGAATTTCCGCAATACGTGATAACCTCGCCCGAAGCCACATCCACCACCACTGCCGCAAGGTCGGAAATCCCCTCCGCCGCCAGGTCGTCGCTTTTCCTGTCAATGCATTCTTCCACTCTTCGCTGAAGGTTCAGGTCAATGCCGGTCTTCACATAATGTCCACGTTCCGGTGAGCCTTTTCCGGCAATGTCATCCACATAATGATGAGCATAGGACGGCAGCGGCTCCGGCTCGTCAGGCAGAGGTTCCCCTATAGCGGAAAGATACTCCATTTCAGTTATAAAGCCTCTGTCATTCAGTCTTTTGAGCAGGCGGTTGCGCTTCTGGACCAGCCTGTCCCGATTCCTTCCCGGCCTTATGCTGGAAGGAGAATTCGGGAGCACCGCCAGTGTGGCAGCCTCGCCCCACGAAAGTTCCGAGGACGGCCTTCCGAAATATCTCCATGCCGCAGCCTCAAGTCCCACGACATTGCCTCCGAACGGGGCGTGGGATTCATACAACTGAAGTATCCTGTCTTTGGAATATCTGAATTCGAGCCTTGTGGCCAGCACAGCTTCCGTGATTTTTTGCCACAAAGACCTTTCCTTGCGGCGCGAAAGCCTTATCACCTGCATGGAAATAGTACTGCCTCCGCTGACGATATGTCCTGATTTGGTGTTGATATACAATGCCTTGCAAATGGATACGGGGTTTACGCCCCAATGCCATCTGAACCATCTGTCCTCAAATTCTATGAGCGCTGTCCTGTATTTTTCCTTCCCCGCGCTTATCTCGTCCTCCCGCTCGCCGGAGTCTGGAAACCGCCATTGTCCGTCATCCGCTATCCTGGCACCCAATAGTTCGCCGGTTCTGTCCACGACCACGGTGGACCACTTGGTGTCGGGAAACAGATCACGCGGCAGGCAGAAGTAATAGCCCACGGCCAACACTGCTGCCACCACAAAGACAATACGTCCCCTCCTGGTTTTGGGGACGTATCTTTTAAATTTCCCGAAGTCCATTCTATCTGATTACCTGTGCGGAACCCGATGCACTTCTCGCAAATACATTGGCATTGTACATATCCTCGCACGCTACCGCAGGCAGGACAAATGTTCCCTCATATGCGGCGCGGAGTTTGACCCTGAATTCTTTGTATGAGTTCTTCGGCAGGCTGAAATAGAATATGTTGGCATTGTCCCGGATGTCCAGATAATCGTATTTTCCGTCGGACGGAACATCCTGTCCGGTCATGCGCTCATTTATTGTTTCCCAGCCTGAAGGAATCATTTCCGTCAGAGCGATATGTCTCAAATCTGCCGAAGCGGACGGGTTGGATACTCTGATTACTGCCGTGAATTCAGTTCCCTGTCTGACAGATGCCGGATTAAGTGTATTTCCGTCAGGACCTATATACCTGACATTCAGGCTGATGCCTGAAGAGCTGGCTGCCACGGACTCGCCAGGAAGTGCTCTTGAAACAGTGTTCACCCTTACGTAGGCAGGGCCGTCCGAGAAGTTCTTTACAGTGATGTTTCCGGAAGCAGGATCTGCTGATGCGCTTACCCTGCCGTTGTCGGACGGCTTGGCGGTAAGCCTGTTGGTGAGAGCACCGTCATTGACCTCGATATCGACATTGCTGCCGCCGGCATCTTTTGCCAGAAGGCTCATTGCCCTGGCTATGAATACGGATTCCTGAGTGGTCATTGACCATGGCTGCAATCCTTCCGAATACTCGCCACGACATTGACTCTGGGCATAGACGATGGCCTCTGATGTGTTGCCGCTGCGAACGAGCGCTTCCAGTGCTATCGCCTTGTCCCTGAGCGGAGAACTGAATACCGGCGTGTCTGCAATCCATTCCTCAGGGGCTTCGGAGAGGCCTTCGAGTATGTTGTTGCAGATGTTCTTCTTGCCGCATACCGCATAGGTGGATGCGAGCATCATGGAAGCCTGCCAGCTGAGCTCTCCTCCTTCTTTCATCCTGTTCATGGCTGCCTCGTCAGACTTGCCTGCAACAGCGACGGTATAGAGTCTGTATGCCTGGGTAAGGTCACTCATTCTATATACTTTGGCGGTACGGTAGTTCTGGATGCAGCGTTTCTGGAATTTGTGCCACGATGAAAGCACACCGCTGTTTACATCGTATCCGTCAGCTTTGGCTTTGGACATGAACTCTCCTGCCATGGATGTCACCCATTCGTCAGAGACTGTTCCGCCAGGCCAGTATGTGAACCCGCCGTCAGGCAGCTGTCTGCCATAAAGTTCGGTCAGGATACCAGGTATCATTGCCCCTGCCTTCTCCGCATTTGTCTTGGAAAGCATCGGCATCGCGTAAAGGAGGCTGAGACCTCTTGCTGCCAACTGCTCGGAACAGCTGTGCTGATAATTGCCGATGAAGCTGAACAATGCATCCCAGTCAATCGAAGGATAACCGCTTGCTTCAACACGTAAACCGCATCTGTCGTCAGCGGCAAACGGCTTGAAGCTGAATGACTTGGTTTCGTCCTTTCCGATGAGCGCATCCTGAACCGATACTATTTCAGGAGAACGGTTCACGACTTCCAGATTTATGGTTTCAGTCATCTTGTGGCCGTTTCCGTCAGCCGAGATTGTGACTTTCGCGAAGCCTTCTCCGGAAGTGCTCAGACTGAATCTGGTCATCTGCTCGCCTTTCTTTCCGAATGAAAGCGTCTGTGAAGCGGAACCGTTGATGGCCACAGGTCCTTCGCAGCGTACGGAAACATTGACATTGCTTATGCCGTCTTCCATTACGAAGACATTGACAGGAAGCGTTATTTCCTCTCCTGCACCCGCAGAGCGCGGCAATGTCGGAAGTATCATCACAGGAGATGTCACAGGAACTGTTTTCTCTGCATTGCCATAAGCCCTGTCCTGTCCTGCCACAACCATTACCCTGACGCTTCCCACGTACATCGGAAGTGTAATCTTATGTGTGCGGGAGCCAGAATTTACTGTGAATGGACCGAGGAACTTGACGATCGGGTTGAACCTGTTTTCCTTCTTCGCCCCCTTGGTGAGCTCCTCGTCGCCGCCGATGCTGAACATTGCTGACAATGCGCCGCCGCACGAGCCGAAAACGTCATCGTACATATCCCATGTCCTGATGCCGAGAGCCTCCCTCTTGTACATCGTGTTCCACGGGTCAGGGGTGCGGAATGCCGTCAGGTCCAGCAGGCCTTCATCCACGATGGCAAGCGTGTAAGTCATTGATTTCTTGTCCCTTTCGCTTACCTTGACGGTGAATTGCTCCTCAGGATGGATCTTGTCAGGCATCGTGATTACAGGATGAAGGTGCGAGTTCTGGTTCTCCACCATTATCGGCCTCACGCCGTACATCCTTATAGGCAAGTCGTTGGACGTGTTCCAGTAAGGCTGGACCAATGTTATGTGTATGTAGAAGTTCGGCGACAGGTCTTCCGTAATCTTCAGTTTGTGGGCCGTATCACTTGAGCCTGAGGTGCTTACCCATTCGCTCTTGAGAACTCTACTTCCGTTTTCGATGGAAACCAATGCTCTTCCGTCTTTAGCGGCAGGGATATATACGGTAGCCGTCTCTCCCACGCTGTAAGAGTTTTTGTCAGTCGAGAAACTCAGCATTGCCGGAGCATCTGGGTCCTTCCTGTCTGAACGTCCCCTGTAGGCAGGCCAGTCGGCGAATACGATGCCTCCGGACGCATGGCCGCTGTCAATGTCCTTGATATAGATGAGATACCTTCCCCACTGGTCATCATTTGCGGAGAACGGGATATTGATGTCCCCGCTTCCTGAAGTAGTGCGGCCGGAACTGAAAGCGGACGCCGCCGATGCATTGATATAGGAATCAAGCGGGTCTCTGCGGCTTTCCCACCACCAGCTCCATTTCAGTTTGAAGATTCTCCATTCGATGGTGTGTCCGCTCACGCGTCTGCCGTTGCAGTCCACCACTGCCACCGGAATATTGTGTGTCTTGCCGGTCTCCAGATAATCGCCGTCGGAAGGAAGTTTCGCTCCGACATATGCGGAATAAGGAGAATAAGGCATTGTCAATGTCGTGTAACTCTCATCTCCTCCGTCTTCCATCACGCTGCATAAGATATTGGCTGTCAGCATTCCAGGTGCGTTCTGCACACGTGGGAGCGTTACAGAGGACTGTGCCTTGCCATCCTGGTTCAGGCGCACATCGAGAAGATCCTTGCTGTAGGATTCGAAACTGCTTGCCGGGTCAATGAATCTGTACCCTTCCAGTCCTTTGAATGAACTCTGTCCCGGTTTCAATGTCATTGACACTTTTGCCGGAAGCGAAGCTGCTGCCGGTCCGGTAAGCCAGTTGGACGCTACCTTGACATTCCAGTTAGACCCTACCTTGACATTGACATAAGAACCGCTCTTCAGCATCTCGGTACCCAGATCGACATTGACCTTGAGCCTGTTGGGCTTGATGGCCTCGATCCTGAGCGACTTGTGGAACGTGGCGCCGCCTATCTTCACGTAAGCGTTCCACAGGCCTGTCGGGCTGTCAGCGACTGTCGGCACGGTAAATGTGTAGAACCCGTTTTCCGCTTTCCTGCAAACTTTTCTGGTAAAGAACTGGCCCTGAGGCGTATAGATGTCCATTATAGCAGGATGCGTGTCAGGGACTTTTTCATCACTGTGCAGAATCATCGTCAGGTGGAGCGTGTCCCCAGGACGCCAGACTCCACGTTCGCCGTAGATGAAGCCCTTCATTCCTTTCTGCAGGATTTCCCCTCCGGTATCGAATCTGCTGAGAGACTTTTCATTGCCCTCGGTAACTTTCAGATAAGTCGTGGAATTGCCTTTGGACACGACTGCGAGGAACGGCCTGCCGGTGAGTTTCACCATTTCAGCACCGTTGGAATCGCTCTTTCCGCTTCCGATTTCCTGAAGCTGGTAGTTCAGAATCTTGATTTCGGCTCCTGAAACCGGCTCTGCGGAAATCAGGTCGCTGACTGCCACCCAAACCTGTCCGGCTGTCTTGCTGTCAGGAGCGTATTTGGTGATGACACCTAAATTTGAGACCTGGAAATTCCGTGAAGGGAAACTGTAATTCATATAATATGAAGGAGTACGCGGATTGTTGCGGTCTCTCCAGTTGTATCTGCTCCAGTCGTAATTTCCATCATAATAATACGGATAAGGCTCATCCCAGACGGCCTCGTCTTCCTCACTCATCTGCCCGGAAGAAAGACTTATCAGATTGTCTCCGCCGAGGCTTCCTGCAGCATTGCTGTAGAGGTAGTATTCCTGTCTGAAGGATATCTTCATCCTGTATATCGCACCCGGCTCCTTGTTGAAAAGCCCTGACAGGTCCACCGTAAAGACATTGTTCCTGGTAAGGTCCTTGGACGGATCGGAATCCAGCATAAGCGTATTCTTATATACCAGTCTTCCCGCTCTGCGCAGACTGTTGTCTCCGCTTAAATCGTTGTCCTGTAGGAACATAGGGATATTCTTCGGATAGATCTCCAGGATACTGACATCCACTGCCCTGAGATTCTGGGCATGGAAAGGTATGACCAGATTCCTGGTGTCAGGCAGGATGTTTCCGTTAGAGAGAAATCCTGCATGCGGAGCAGGGGTGGATGTCGCCAATGTCTTCATCCAGTTTTCTCCAAGCCTGTTGCCGTCAATATCCCTCACACCCTTGTCTATATCCAGCTGCATCTGGGCTTCGTCGTCGGATTCATAGTAGATCTTGATACGGTTGTCGGCCATGCTCATCGTGCTGCGGAGTCCGCTGCTGCTTCCGTAGCTGGTCAATGATACAAGTCCCCTCAGGTCCTGGCCCTGGCTGAGCGGCTGGGAGAATGTTACATATATGTATTTGTCCTCACCGTCTGACTGTTCGGTGTCGAGTACTCTGAACGAGTCGGTCGAAGGTATGCAGACTTTCAGTTCACTACATTCGGCAAACCCTGTCCTGCCAGGTTTGAACCTGACTGTCAATGTCTTGTCTTCACTTCCGCGCTTCAGTCCTGATGCGGTGAAGGTGAACCTGCGGGCATCTGCGGCATTGACCTCGAAAGCCGCCCCGTCCTCGTTCCATCCGAATTCCAGCAGCGATGCAGGCTCGCTGACCTCCACGTCTTCGCTCAGGGTCAATGTTCCTGTCACGATTGCATTGCCTTTGTCGTCCGCCTTGATGCTCATCGCGGTTTTCTGCAGAGAGGCCTGCTTCGGGGCAGTCGTGAAACTGAACTTGAAATTCTTGTGCTCGCTGTCGGTGGAGGCTACCTTGGAAAGATAGAATGTGCAGTCATATCTCTTGCCTGGTTTCAGTTCCCCGTCTTCCGGAATGAATTCCACCCTCTGCGATCCTCTCCATTTGGCTGTGCCCTTTATCGACGGAGAGAACTTGAAAAGGTCTTTTGCGCTGCTGTTCAGCTCACTTTCTGTCCCGCCCAGCCCTTCTGCCGGAGAGACAAGTTCTATGACAATGTTGCTGCCCCCATTGACAATGCCGCCCGTATAGGCTTCAATATATTGCGCGAATCCGCTGTCCGGAGCGCTCTGCTGAGTGCCGCATCCTATAATTGTCAATGCTGGTATTATCGTAGCGAAGATTTTTCGCAAAATGTGGTTACCGTGCATACGCAAAAGTGTTTAAGTAATTATTGTCCAATACGTAAAGGTATGGATTTATTTTGGAATCTGCACTACCTGTTTCGGGTAGTTTGTCAGTTTGTATGCCAAAATGTCACGATTCCGGTTGTGGCACGTCAGTTGAATTACAGATGTCAGGTTCCCGAGCGGAACAAGATTGACAAAAACATTAAAAATATAGAATTATGATCAGACCATTAGCAGACAGAGTGGTACTTGAGCCTAAAGAGGCCGAGACCAAGACAGCTGCAGGACTTTATATTCCTGATACAGCTAAAGAGAAACCTCAGCAGGGTAAAGTTGTAGCTTGCGGACCCGGAAAGAAAGACGAGCCTATGGAAGTCAAAGTGGGTGATGAAGTTCTTTACGGAAAATATGCAGGTACGGAAGTGACTGTTGAAGACAAGAAATATCTGATTGTACGTCAGTCAGACATTATGGCAATATTATAATATAGGAGAATTACATTATGGCTAAAGATATTAAATTCGACGTTGAGGTACGCGCGAAGATGAAACAGGGCGTTGACGCTCTTGCAGATGCAGTAAAGGTTACGCTTGGTCCTAAAGGACGTAACGTAGTCATTGACAAGAAGTTCGGTGCGCCACAGATTACCAAGGACGGTGTTACTGTCGCAAAGGAAGTGGAACTTAAGGACAGATTCGCCAACATGGGTGCGCAGATGGTCAAGGAGGTCGCTTCCAAGACCAATGAGCAGGCTGGTGACGGTACTACTACCGCTACTGTCCTCGCACAGGCCATCATCAATGTCGGTTTGAAGAATGTGACCGCAGGTGCAAGCCCGCTGGACCTCAAGAAAGGTATCGACAAGGCAGTAGCTACCGTAGTTGCTGAACTTAAGGCCCACAGTCAGGAGGTCGGTGACGACTACTCCAAGGTAGAACAGGTAGGTACCGTTTCTGCCAACAATGATGCTACCATCGGCAAACTGATTGCTGATGCCATGTCCAAGGTAAAGAAAGACGGCGTCATCACTGTTGAGGAAGCAAAGGGTACTGAGACCGAGGTCAAGGTCGTAGAAGGTATGCAGTTCGACAGAGGTTATGTTTCACCATATTTCACGACCAATTCAGATAAGATGGCGGCAGAACTTGACAGTCCTTACATACTTATCACTGACAAGAAGATTTCTTCAATGAAGGATTTGCTTCCTATTCTCGAGCCTATCGCAAGAGACGGCAAGTCACTTCTTATCATTGCGGAAGATGTTGATGGTGAGGCTCTTACTACATTGGTAGTGAACAGGCTCCGTGGTACTATCAAAGTTGCTGCTGTCAAAGCTCCTGGATTCGGCGACCGTCGTAAGGAGATGCTTCAGGATATCGCTACCCTTACAGGAGCCACCCTCGTTTCAGAGGAAAGAGGCTTCACTCTCGAGAATACAACTCCTGAGATGCTCGGTAAGGCAGAGAAAGTCACCGTCACCAAGGAGAATACCACTATCGTAGGCGGTGCTGGCAACAAGGAAGATATCGCAGAGCGTGTCGAACTTATCAGAAAGCAGATTGCTACTTCTACTTCTGAGTACGACAAGGAGAAACTTAAGGAGCGTCTCGGCAAACTCGCCGGTGGTGTTGCAGTCCTCTATGTGGGCGCTACCACTGAGGTAGAGATGAAAGAGAAGAAAGACCGTGTCGAGGATGCATTGAACGCAACCCGTGCAGCAGTCGAGGAAGGTTATCTTCCAGGTGGCGGTGTAGCTTACATCCGTGCTGCTGAGGCTCTCAAGAACCTCAAGGGTGCAAACGATGACGAGACTACCGGTATTCATATCGTTGCCCGTGCCATCGAAGAGCCGCTTCGTCAGATTGCTGCCAATGCAGGTGTTGACGGTAGCGTGATTATCCAGAAGATCCGTGAAGGCAAAGGCGATTTCGGTTACAATGCCCGTACTGATGAATATGTGAACATGTTCGAGGCAGGTGTCATTGACCCTACCAAGGTAAGCCGTGTCGCTCTTGAGAACGCCGCTTCTGTTGCAGGTATGTTCCTTACCACCGAGTGCGGTATCGCAGACATTCCTGAACCGGCTCCGGCAGCTCCGGCTATGCCGGATGGCGGAATGATGTAATCCCGCATTGAAATAAATGTAGCTTCGGCTACTTGCAGGTCCCGCTCCGTATTCTCGGAGTGGGATTTTTTTTGTTATGTATGTGTGTGGAAATATTTTTAAGATTCCTGAGGATTGTTAAATTTGTAGTTTGGTTAGAGATAACGCTTAAGCATTATTGTTACACGATAGCACTAGACTTTATTGAAAAGATGAATAGAATTTATCGCATTCTGACAGTTGCCGCAGTATTTGTTTTCGCGGCATGTAATCATGACCAGGTCAATGTACGTGAATCAGGGACGACATTTGCGCAGGAAGCGCTCCAGCCGTTTGTGGACAGCGGCCAGCTTCCGGGTGCTATAAGTGTATTATATAATAATGGTGTACAGGAGACCTGCTGCATCGGTTATGCGGACCCGAGAACGAAGCGCCCTATCACTATGGATGACGTGTTCATGCAGTGCTCCCAGACCAAGGGATTTTGCGGGGTGACCATTGCAAAGCTCGTTGAAGAGGGCAAGATTTCTCTGGACGATCCCGTTTCCAAATATCTTCCGGAATTCAGTACGCTCTGGGTGCTTGATGAAAAGACAGACAGTACAATGACATTGCACAAGGCGAAAAATGTGCTGACTGTCAGGATGTGCCTTAACCATACGGGCGGATTTCCATTCGAATGCAGTGCCAAGCGCAGAGATGTCCGTGGAGGCGGCTGGTCAGGCGGAGCGCCTATACGTCAGGTGGCATCCATTGCCGCAGAATCGCCTATCATGTTCGAGCCGGGAACGAGGGAACTGTATTCGAACACCGGCATTGACATAGGTGCCGCAGTCGTGGAAACCGTGACCGGAATGAAATGGGAGACCTATCTGAAAGAGACTGTCCTCGACCCTCTTGGCATGAAGGACACCTGGTTCTGGCCTACGGACAAGCAGTTGGACAGCAAGATAGAACTGTTCACCGGCAAGGACGGCGAACCGGCCGAATGGCTTGAGGAGAATCCGTGGGAACAGCGTCCGTACAATGATTCGCATGTTTTCGCGTCTGCCGGTGCTGGCCTGTGGACTACTGCCAATGACCAGCTCAAGTTCTATAAGATGCTCATGAATCTCGGTGTGGGAGACAATGGGGTACGTATTCTCAAGGAAGAAACCGTAAAGTCCATTCTTGCGGTCAGCACCCGTCCTGAAAATATGGGTGGCTATTCACTTGGACTGTCAGCACCTAAAGAGGACAATGATGATGCGTGGTTCGGTCATGGCGGTGCCTGGGGAACGGATTGTATCGTGAACTGGCATAAAAAACAGCTCAGGCTCTGGGTGGTTCAGGAATCCGGCGGTCCGCGTTTCTGGAATGAAGCGATGGGGAAGGCAGCCGAGAGCTTCTTCAGCAGGGAAATCGACAATTCCTCTGACGCCTACGTAGGCCGTACCCAGTAATTTCCCTTAAACTAATTGATAGCCGATGACTTACGACTATTGCTGCTCCCGGGACGGACACGGACTTGAGATTCCGGGATTCTCCGCGGTCTTTATCCAGACGTTCAGTATAAAGCAGGAGCTCCAGTTCTTGCTCCCGGACTGTTATGTCCGTCATCTGCCGGGTGACGAGGATTACGTTTTCCATAAAGACAAGTTCGTTTACGAAGAAAAAGCAGATGCATTGGCCATTCCTATTGTGCCGATGGGCAGAAGCATTGAAAAACAGATATTTGTCCTGCGCAATGAAGGGAAATCTCCTGACGAGAAAAATGTCAGGCGGTTCTCTCTCCGTGGCTTCGACTTTGAAATGCCGATAGAGCCGGAAGAAGATGAGATCGAGCCGAGGCTGCTCAAGTGTCATGTCAATGTTGAGATGTCATTGTTCTTCGGCAATACCGTATCCATCACCTATCGCTTCCTTTTCAACGGACATTCCGGGACATTGTCCGCGCCGGTCGGCATTGACCATATAATAGCATTGCTCTCGACTTGGCTCGGGGCTGAATATTGGAGCCGCGATGTGAGCGAGTCCTGCGAGGACGGAGCTTCGCGTACGAATATCAATCTTGAGGGGGACTTCAAGGTGGAGAACCTCTTTTTCAGCGAATTTGGCGACCCTCTGGAGGAAGGGGTGTGTCTGCCGATGGGTAGCGGAGAGAGGGAAAAATAGCCGTAAGGTACAAGCGTTTTATCTACAGATGCTGCACCAGGCTCAGCAAGTCTCTGACTGGCGAGGAAAAGGCAAAGTTCCGTAAATCCCTGAAAACCACGCCGGTAAGCATTGTCAATGATTCCCGCTTCGCGATGGTTGACTTGTGGGAGGATATCCGCCATCCGCTTCCTGACGGAACCGACCTGTTCAGCAACGACAGGCTTGACAGGATGACGGAAGCCCAGATAGTCAGCCATATACGTGATTTCCACAAGCCCGAACTCATCGGTCTTATGACATTGTACCCGGGCGAATGGCCGTACAGGGACGCGGAAGCTTATAACGATGTGTGCGGCGAGAACATTGCCATTGATACGGACGACCTTGTGCTGGTCAACAGCAATATGAGCATTGTCCTCGGGACTTACGGGCGTCGGGGAGATGGGCAGGAAACCGCGGGAACGGTGGAAAAGAAGGGAGTGAACTGGGCGGAGCATCTCAAGGAACGTGCGCGTTATCATGTGTCCTGGCCGGAGTATCTGCTTATCCTGCAGATGGTTCTGGCCAAGAAATACGTGATTGGACGTGCGAATGATGTGCTTATTGATGCCACATTGTCTGCCTCCAGTACCTCGTCATTGGATCTGATAGGCCAGAATGCCAAACTCAGCATGCGTCTGTCAAGGATGGTGCTGCAGCTGGACGTGGTGAAGTATTCCAAGTTCGCTTCGCATAAGGTGATGTTCGACCGCACCACCAGGCGGCTGAATCTGGACAATGACCTTGACCGCCTGAATGAGATGATGTCGATGGTGGACAGCAGTCTGCACAATCTGAGCGATTTCAAGTCAATGAAATCCGACTTTGTGCTGAACTTCATATTGGCCATTATCTCTGTGGCATCCACGTTCGAGCTCTTCTTCCAGCAGTCTGAGATGCCGTTCCTTACATATTTCGGTATCCAGTCCAGCCATCTGGCGGCCGTAGTCGTGATGGTGGTCGCCTGTGTTACGATATTCGGTATTCTTCTGGTCATTTCCAAAACAATCCGCAGCATCGTTTCACGAATTAAAGAAGTATTATATTAGCGTCAATAAGTTATGAATGATATACATATTAAGCCTGCGACAGTTTCCGACAAGGAAGCTCTTGCGGACCTGTTTTATGCGCATCTGTCGGAGAATGTCGAGTACATTTCACATGGCGAGATGCAGATGGGAATAGGGCATCTGGTTTTCAACGGTAAGGAGTACGTTCCGCAGCTCGATGCCGATACCCGTCATCTTTGGCTTACTTATATAGAGGAACATATGACCGCTGAAGGGATGGCTGTCTATAAGGCTGAAGATTCCACAGGAGCTCTGCTCGGATTCTGTGTTCTGGAGACCGATTCGGACGGAGGAGCGCCATTCGGCGTCTTATGTGATATTCTTGTCAATGCTGAGGCTCGCGGCCGTGGTGTAGGCAGCCGTTTGTTTTCTGCTGCCGAGGATTGGTTCAAGAGCAGAAATCTGAAAGATGTTTATCTGGAGTCTGGAAAAAATAATCACAATGCCCACAACTTTTTTATCAGACGAGGTTTCATGAAAGTTTCGGAAGTTTACTATAAAGGAGAGTAATAGTCTTCATCTTATTGTTAGATAATTGGTTAGGTGCCCTGTTGACGGTGAGGTCAACACCTTTGAGATGTCATTCCTATGCTTTTTATGGATAAAAATGGCTTGCTGAAGTGATTGTATATCAGCTATATGAAACGTCTTACCCACGTTTCGGGCGCGT
>HF996006.1 GCA_000432515.1 Bacteroides sp. CAG:545 | reverse complement strand
CACGACGTCTATCTGGAACCCCGCCTCGAAATCGGCGAATCTTCCAGCAGGTAATCGCGGGGGATGGCAAACGGGCCAGAGCTGCACACGTGAATCCGATGTTGTATGCAGATTTTCACTTGTTAAGCAACACTCTTAATTTATTTTGGGAACACAGAAAAAGATGAATGTTGAACTTCTCATAAGAAAATCATTATCTTTGCAGTAGCGAAACAGCGGTTTCCGAAATGATTGTTTCGAAAATAAAAAAGGGGAGGACTTAAATTATGAGATTTTTTGACAGGACAGAAGAAATAGCATCATTGCGTGAGATTCGCAGAATGTCGAAAGACAATGCCCAGTTCACAGTAGTTACGGGGAGGCGCCGCATCGGCAAGACATGTCTCGTCTGGAAGGCATATGAGGATGAACCTATACTTTATTTCTTCGTCACCCGCAAGGCTGAAGGAGATTTATGCGATGATTACAGAGTTGAAATTGAGAGCAAACTTGGAGTCCCTACGATGGGACGCGCTGAGCATTTCGCAGATGTTTTCGAGTTTCTGATGAAACTTTCCACAGAGCGCCCCATCACATTGTTTATTGACGAATTCCAGGAGTTCTTCCGTGTTAACAAGTCTGTGTACAGCGACATGCAGCGCATTTGGGACATGTATAGCCCTAAAGCTCGCATGAATCTTGTCGTCTGTGGCTCGATATATTCCATGATGACGAAGATATTCAAGGATAAGAAGGAGCCTCTGTATAACAGGCAGACACGTCTTATGAACGTAAGACCGTTCACGACTGGAGTGCTGAAGGAAATCCTCACGGAATACAATCCCGGACACATGGCAGAAGATCTGCTTGCCCTGTATTCCTTCACTGGCGGCGTGGCAAAGTACGTGCAACTGCTTGTGGATGCCGGGGCGACTACCAAGTCAGCCATGCTCGACTACATCATACACTCTGATTCCATCTTCTTGGGAGAGGGCAAGGCTATCCTCATCGAGGAGTTCGGCAAGGACTATGGGGTGTATTTCTCGATTCTCTCAGCCATCGCGAGAGGTAAAACCTCCCGTTCTGAAATAGAGAACGTGGTGGGTAGGGAAATCGGCGGATATCTGACCAAACTTGAAATCGAGTATGAGGTCATCGCAAAAAAACAGCCTCTTTTTGAGAAGAGTTCCAACAAGAATGTCCTTTATACGATAGAGGACAACTTCTTCACGTTCTGGTTCCGCTTCATCTACAAGTACAGCTATATGCTGGAGATAGAGAACTACGAGAGCGTCAGAGCTATCATCAACCGTGACTACGAGACGTTCAGTGGCCTGATGCTTGAGCGCTATTTCAGGCGTGTGCTGATCGAAAGCCGAGCCTTCACACGCATCGGCGGATGGTGGGACCGCAAAGGCGAGAATGAAATCGACATTGTGGCCGAGAACGAACTGACAGGTGAAGCCACATTCTTCGAGGTAAAGCGTAAGGCAGACAACATTGACATGGATGTGCTGGAGCGCAAGGCGGCAGCTTTCCTGCGTGCCACTGGTGAGTTCAAAGGATATAGAATTTCCTACAAGGGTCTGTCAATGGATGATATGTAGTTCCCGAGGCCGTGGGCCGGCCACGTCCGCCGTGCTGCCCGCCCGTTCGGCTACTCTCATCACTTTACATTTCATAGGCAGACTCAATTGGTGGAATCCCTTATAACTCTATATCGTTTTTTCAATTTCCTACTTTGACCGATCTGAACTTTTTGTAACTTTGTAGAAATATGTGATTCTTATGAAGGAGTTCGATGGCATGATACAGGCTCGACCATTCATCAAATGGGTTGGAGGGAAGACACAGTTACTGGATGAGGTTAACAAATCGCTTCCTCGCGATTTCGCATCCCGTGAGCACGTTACGTATGTGGAACCATTTGTAGGCGGAGGGGCTGTTATGTTCTGGATACTTCAATCATATCCCAACATTGAGAGGGCCGTTATTAATGATATCAATTCAGAACTCATCTGCACCTATCGTGTTATCAAGGAGAATGTGGAGAAATTGATTGCAGAACTTGCTTATATCCAGAGCGAGTATATTCCTTTGTGCACGGAGGAACGTAAGACATATTTCTTGGAGAAAAGGACTCGATTCAACACTAAACGGACAGCTCCGGTAGAAACGGCTGCACTTTTCATATTCCTCAACAGAACGTGTTTCAATGGCCTTTATAGGGTCAATTCGAAAGGTGAATTCAATGTTCCTCACGGTAAGTATGTGAATCCTCGTATTTGTGACGCGGATAATCTTCGGGCTTGTTCGGCAGTCCTTCAGAAAGTTGAAATCCTTTGCGGAGACTTTGCTGAGACAGGCCGTTTTGCCAGTCCTGATACTTTATTCTACTTCGATCCTCCATACAAACCTATCACTGAGACTTCTTCATTCACATCTTATTCGAAAGACGGCTTTGATGACAGCGAGCAACTCAGGCTCCGAGACTTCTGTGACCAAATCAGCAAGGAAAATGCGCTCTTTGTGGCCAGCAACTCTGACCCGAAGGGTATTAATCCAAAAGATAATTTCTTCGACACCATATACCAACACTTCTTCATCAAGAGAGTTTCTGCCGTCAGAATGATCAACTCTGACGCTTCTGGACGCGGTTCCATCTCAGAACTGATGATTTCAAATGTAGTTAATGCGTAATTATGAGAGATTTTACGACTTGGCTGGCGGGCTTCCGCTCTGCCATAGCAGGCTATAAGTATTACACGGACTTTGAAAAAATCTACCAGAATGTAGATACCATCAAGGTAGAACTCAACATCTTGAACTCCTTGATTGGTAGTCAAGCTATCGAGAAAGAGTTCGTGTTGTTGTGTAAGCGCTATCCGGAAATCCTTAAGTGCATTCCAATCCTGTTAGCTAAACGAGAGTCCGATATTCTTACAGTAGATTTTGATGGAGAGCACGTATGGAACTTTAAGAAAGCTAATTACCATATCGAGGAATATGTGGTATTCATGCGTGAAACAGGATTGTTTGACCTTATGCAGCAGAAGCACATCCACAATTTGGTTGACTATGTTACTGGAGTGGAAACCGGCTTGGACTCCAACGCTCGCAAGAATCGTGGTGGACACGTTATGGAAGACTTGGTGGAAGGTTATCTCATCAAAGCCGGCCTGGTCAAGGGCGAATCCTACTTCAAGGAGATGTATATCCATGATATTGAGCAGAAATGGGGCATTGACCTGTCTTGTATCTCAAATGAGGGCGGCACAGAAAAGCGCTTTGATTTCGTCATTAAGCGACCTGATATGATATATGGCATTGAAACCAACTTCTACGCCAGTGGCGGTTCCAAACTGAATGAAACTGCTCGCAGTTACAAAACTATCGCGCTGGAGACTAAGAATCATCCCAAATTCAAGTTTGTGTGGATTACTGATGGCCACGGCTGGGGTTCTGCCAGAAACAATCTGAAAGAGACCTTCGATGTCTTGGAAGACATGTACAATATTATGGACCTAGATGAAGGCATAGTGGATAAAAAACTGATTTAATGTCTATGCCAACAGCCTATTATAAATCACAGGACAAAAACTTCACGCTATTGCAAGGAGATTGTGTTGAACTTCTGAACTCATTCGATTTCAAGTTTGATATGATTTTCGCAGATCCCCCTTATCATCTATCAAATGGCGGCATCAGCATACAGAGCGGTATTCCAGTATCCGTAAATAAAGGCAAATGGGATAAGTCTCAAGGCTTCGAGGAGGATTACAAATTTGACAAAAGATGGCTGACCGCCTGTAGAGAGCACCTGAAGTCAGATGGTACCATCTGGGTTAGTGGAACCTATCACAACATCTTCTCCGTGGCACGCTGCTTATCGGAACTAAACTTCAAGATACTGAACTGCATCACGTGGGTGAAGACAAATCCACCACCCAATCTATCTTGCCGCTACTTCACGTACTCTGCAGAGTATATCCTATGGGCCCGAAAGGAGCAGAAAGTGGCGCATTACTATAATTATGAGTTGATGAAGAAAATCAATGGCGGAACTCAAATGCGTGATGTCTGGACCTTGCCGGCCATTGCACCATGGGAGAAATCATGTGGTAAGCACCCCACTCAAAAACCACTGTGCGTTTTATCAAGAATCATTCTGGCGTCCACCAAACCAGGGGCTTGGATACTTGACCCGTTTACAGGAAGCAGTACTACTGGTATTGCCGCGAACCTTCTGGGACGTCGTTTTCTTGGTATTGACCAAGAAGAAAAATTTCTCAAGATGAGCAAATCACGTCGCGAAGAACTGGATAGTGTTTCTTGTAGAGAAGAGATGTTTGAAAAGTTGGAAAAGCAAGCTAAACTTTTCCAAGATAGAGATATCCGTGTTTTATGTGCACCGGAAATCAATTATGGTCAAGAACTTCCTTTTTGATGAAGGTCCTTTCCTGATAACTGCTAGGAGGAATTCCCCCGGGGCACGACGTCTATCTGGAACCCCGCCTCGAAATCGGCGAAT
>HF996005.1 GCA_000432515.1 Bacteroides sp. CAG:545 | reverse complement strand
CGAACAACCTGCATGTCGTGATTTGGTCTATATTATTGAGCGTCAAGAGGATATAATGAGCGGCCAAATGCGGGTTATGTGAAAAAGTGGGTAACCTGTCTTTTGCAGCTTTCTTGTGTTGATTGAAATGAAATTTCGGTACGCGAGAGTTATTTTTCGCTCCTACGCGCAAACAAAAAACTTTTCAGGTAAGGTGCTTGCAATGGTTTTATCGAACCAATGAGCATATCGTCAATACTTTAAAAGTTCTTGTAACTTATTGAGGTATATGTTATTATATAGATTTAAACCTGTTTCTCAATATGCTCACTCCCATAAAAAAACAGGGGGATGAGCATATTTACATTCTGCTGTAAAACGACATAATCGATTGGATGTCAGTTTATTATGCGGATATTCACATGCTCGTCTAGATGCTCATTAGTTCAGAAATTACCGGAAATTACCTGTTGCGAAGCTCTCTCAATCCCGCGACTTCTTCTTCGACTTGGTGTTAGTTTCAGACTGCTGTCCAGAACGGACCTGTCCACATTCTACAATCCGGACCAGCCGGACAACCTGATCTGCATCGACTACATCTTCCTCTGGAAAGGCGGACCTGATGTATGGGTAACAGAGGCAAAGGTTTGCAAGCAGGTGTCATGCTGCACCATCACTGATGCCTCCGACCACTTCCCCATCTACGTAGATGTCACCGTAGGCAACAGCAGCCTCCCGCTTTTAGAGGAAAAGGTGTCGCTCGGCTCGTATAATGTTGTAGCAGAGAACTATCAGTGATAAACATTTGACCATCTTCTGTCGAAAGCTTCAGCATTGAGCCGTCCACGCTTTATGTCAATGACGAAGTGTAGCCAGACAGGCGGTCAG
>HF996004.1 GCA_000432515.1 Bacteroides sp. CAG:545 | reverse complement strand
TAAAAACGTTTTGCATAAAGTGGATGAAAAGTGGACCAAAATGGGGCACTTTTGAAAGTCATTCTTGATAATCAATGCTTTACAACGGCGCTACTCGCCGGTCAAAGTGGTATTTTATTATGTTAAAATAGACAAATATACATTTCACGGACGCCGCCGGTCTCAGTCTCTTGAGTGTCCGGCATATAAAATTTGTAAAAACTTTCGCCTGGAAACATTGCCATTAAATAAAAAATCCCTATATTTGCAGTCCCGTTCTTCGCGAAAGGGCAACCTTCGTGTCGAAACTTAAGGATGGTTCGGTAGCTCAGCTGGATAGAGCAACAGCCTTCTAAGCTGTGGGTCTTGGGTTCGAATCCCAACCGAATCACGAGTAAGGAGAAAGCTCGCTGTCGATAGACAGCGGGCTTTTTTGGTCAAGGCGCCGTCGTACCGCGCCACCTAACAGACGACATGTAGTTAACTTTGGAAAATGGTGTAAGAAAACGTCATTTTTTTCACCGTTTCAGAAAATTTGAACAAACGGGGTAAAATAAGGCCGATATTTACGCCGAAAAAGCCAAGCCGGCATCCGCCGGCGCCAGCTTTCTCCGTCGCCACTCGTAAGATTGCCCGCGGCAGGGCCAGGGATGCGCGACCACCCGGGAGCGAATCCCACATCATCTCGCCAAGGCCGATTTTTTATTTCTTGTTAAACATTTGTTAAACTACAGCAGTTTCTTGATTTCCTCTTCATCCGGCAAGAGTTCCCTAAGTCGTTCCTGGCTGGATTTATATGTCGCAACGCCCATTGGCTTTGTGTAATCCTGCAGGACATATTCGACATAGGCCCTGTCGGCATCCTTACAGAGAACGATTCCGACAGAAGGATTCTCGCCTTCTATACGTTCCTCATCATCCAGGACTCGAAGGTAAGCCGCCAATTGTCCGAGATAAGCAGGCTTGAATGAGCCTTTTTTCAGTTCTTATGCTGCGTAGATAATTATGTTG
>HF996003.1:11475-11645 GCA_000432515.1 Bacteroides sp. CAG:545 | reverse complement strand
AAGAAGCTGACCTTTTGGGTCAGCCTCTTTTTCTGTTTCAGTCAGCGAAGTTTACGCAGTAGCGTTACACTACTTTTCCTCGATTACATCCCCGTGGAAATGAGCCACAGCCTCTTTCCATGTATCTGTATAGCCCGGCTGGGTAAGTCCGTCAGGACTGCCGGCAGAGA
>HF996003.1:575-11454 GCA_000432515.1 Bacteroides sp. CAG:545 | reverse complement strand
GTCAGGAATGCCGGCAGAGAAATCAGTATGCTTGAAAGAACCGTCAGAATTCTGCGCCTTCACATTACCGTCAATGAATTTGACTGTCAATGTGACCTCCAGCTCCTGCCATTGCTTGAAAATATCCTGCGCTGTCTTTACCGAATAACTCGTGAGAAGTCTCTTCACCGCCGCGAAAGAAGCTCCGGTATCAGTCATCACATCATAGGCAAGTGACTTCTTCTTTCCAACTCTCTCCGCGCTGTCCATTGACTTCTTGAAAAGTTCCAGGGCCTTGACATCATTCTGGCGGACCTTTTCCATCTGCTCGTTCTCGAACTTGTCGATCCTCTCGCGCACATAAGGAGCCATGATATTGTACATCCTGTAGCAGGCATTGGAAATCCTGTTGTTGATCCAGAAAGAAGACGTGGCAGAGTAGGAGAGCAAGTTGCCGTTGCCCTGCCTGAAGCACTCGGGAACCTTCTCCGTATTGGAGTAAATCGGTGTAACATAAGAAGTTGCAGCATCATCGGTGCCGAACCACAAGATACCTCCTATCACGTCAGGATAGTTTCCGCGTGCCTGTCCCACAAACCAGAAACCCGTCTGCTGAGTGGCGATAGCGCGTTCATTGGTGTATTTCTTGCCCTCATATTCGAAGTCCATCGGCCTCCAGCGGTATGGCAATGCATTTCCGCCCGCACCGATATCGGTAGTCATGTCCATAGGCGTACCCTCATAATGGTCACGCATCACATCCGCAACATTCTTTACGGTCACCTTCTTGGCAGGCTTGATCCAGAGCGGCATCCTGTTGTCAGGATTGTGGCCCATCGCGTAGTCAACATAGGAATAGGCGTCCTTGGTCACCAGATTGCCCTTGGTCTCCTCGAAAGTGAACCAGCCGTGGCTCAGGATATTGAACGCGCTCCAGACTCTGGCCTCGCATCCGCGCAGAGCGCCGAAGTCAGCAGGACAATATGCGTCGCGGAAACTGAACTCGCTGTCCTCGCCGCTGAACCAGCCCTTTGAACGTGCAAAGTCAATGACATCCTCCGCGTACAGACAGTTTTCCGGATCATTGAGCGGGAACGTGGCGATACGCGACTGGTTTGCATGACCGCTGATGTAGCCGTCAGGAACACGCAGAGCCACCCAGACGGAGCCTTTCTTTTCGGTTCCCTTGCCGACCATTTCCATTATCCAGGCCTCGTTCTTGTCAACGATGGAGAACGACTCTCCCTCGGAGAAATAGCCGTATTTGTTCGTGAGTTCTGCCATGACCTTGATGGCTTCGCGCGCAGTTCTGGCTCTCTGCAATGTAATGTAAATCAATGAACCGTAGTCCATTATGCCGTTGGGGTCATTGAGTCCGTGCCTTCCGCCGAAAGTGGTCTCGGCTATTATGAGCTGGTGCTCGTTCATGTTGCCCACGGTCTTGTAAGTGTGCTCCACCTGGTCGATAAGCCCGAGATATTGACCTGAATCCCAGTCATATACGCGCAACTTGTCGGTAACTTTCCAGTCAGCCTGAGGCTTGACGTAAAGCTCTCCGTAGAGCCAATGCGAATCGGCCGCGTAAGATACCATGCAGGACCCGTCAGCGCTTGCCCCTTTGGTCACAATTACATTGGTACAGGCATCTGCCCTGTTTGCGGTAATGCTGCACATCAGCACCGCAAAACTCGAAAGAAGAATATTTCTAAGTTTCATATCAGGTTTTGTACAATATTATTATTTCACTACATTTGTCGTGATGGGAACATCTCCCGTCACAATTTACAAATATAACGAAACTGGAGACATCTGAAACGAAATATAAGACCGAATATGAAAAAGATATTGTTTGCGCTATTGTCAATGCTGTTTTTCGTGAGTGTCAATGCTTATGCCCAGGAGCAGGGTGAACAGAAACAGCCGACGCCGGAAGAAATGGCTGCCAAGGAAGCGGACAGGCTCGCAGATCTTCTGAAACTCGAGTATTGGCAAGTGTTCTACGTGGACTCCACACTTCAGCACGATTATGCGGCATGGCAGGAAGAAGTCAAGAAACTTCAGGCTGCCAGGGTGGACAACTATGACCTGTACACCATCACCAGCGACAAGTGGATGGAGCAGATAGACAAGACCTACAAGAAATTCTTTACTCCGCAGCAGTGGGCCGCATATCTGAAAAGCGGAGCGGCCAAGCAGCAGAAAGCCCGGGAAAAGCGTAAGGCGAAGATGAGCGGACAGGCCACGGCCAAGACGTCTTCTCAAAAGAAGTAGGTCCGGCAGTATTACATTTCGGTAGAAATTGACTAAATTTGCAGATGGTTTTGGGAACCGGTTTGTTAACAAATAGGATATGAAAGAGGAAATAGAACAGTTGCTTGCGGAGATCAAAGATCTCAAATGCAAGTCAGAGAAAGATATAGAGGAAGCGAGAGTCCGTCTTCTGGGAAAGAAAGGTGAAATCACCAGACTTTTCGATGAATTCAGGACAGTCGCTCCGGAAATGAAGAGAGAGTTCGGCCAGAAACTGAACGTTCTGAAAAAAGAGGCTTTGGCGCGCATAGAAGAGTTGAAGGCCAATGTTGCGGCATCAGGTGCTGCTTCTGCGGATGATTTCGACGCTACTGTGCCTGGCGACCCTATTCCTCTCGGGACAAGACATCCGGTCTCCATTGCAAGACAGCAGATCGTGAACATCTTCCGCAAGTTCGGCTACGACGTGGCAGAAGGTCCGGAAATCGAGGATGACTACCACGTTTTCGAGGCATTGAACTTCCCTCCTAACCATCCCGCAAGAGATATGCAGGACACCTTCTTCGTGTCTGTAGGGCATAAGGATCCGCTTCTGCTTCGTACCCATACCTCCAGCGTACAGGTCAGGGCAATGGAAAAGATGCAGTTGCCGATACGTGTCATCTGCCCGGGAAGAGTGTTCCGAAACGAGGCCATCTCGGCCAGAGCACACTGCATATTCCATCAGGTGGAAGGTCTCTACATCGATGAGAACGTGACATTTGCCGATTTGAAGCAGGCTATTCTCCTCTTCGCACGTGAAATGTTCGGTCCGGCCACCCAGATTCGTATGAGACCGTCATACTTCCCGTTCACCGAGCCGTCAGCAGAGGTGGACGTAAGCTGCAACATCTGCCACGGAAAAGGCTGCAACATATGTAAAGGAACAGGCTGGCTGGAAATTCTCGGCTGCGG
Organism: Bacteroides sp. CAG:545; assembly: GCA_000432515.1. Lineage (GTDB taxonomy): Bacteria > Bacteroidota > Bacteroidia > Bacteroidales > UBA932 > Cryptobacteroides. The sequence goes on along the minus strand of HF996003.1, from coordinate 8,271 downwards.
CATGGTGGATCCGAACGTCCTCGAGGCTTCCGGCATCGACAGCAAGAAATACTCAGGATTTGCATTCGGAATGGGTATCGAGCGTATTGCGATGCTGAAGTGGCAGGTCAATGACCTCCGTCATTATTTCGAGAACGATATGCGTTTCCTGCGTGAGTTCCGTACCTGTGTAGAGGTGTAGAAACAAGCTTTGAATGAGATTCTGCTAATTTTTCTACAAAAAATGCCGAAAAAATTTGCAGAGTCGGAATTTATATCTATCTTTGCAATCCCGAAACACCAATAGGGATTACAAAATGCGGAAATAGCTCAGTTGGTAGAGCACAACCTTGCCAAGGTTGGGGTCGCGAGTTCAAGTCTCGTTTTCCGCTCTCGGAAGCCATCTGAATCTTCAGGTGGCTTTTTTTGTATTATACTACATAATTATCTCAAGATGAAAAAATTACTGTTAATCGCCCTGTCTGCCTTGTCGGCATTTTCCGTCAATGCTAAAGAAACTCCCGTCGTCATCAATGTGAAAACTGATGCCGTGTCATTGATACTCAAGACTGAAACTGACGGCCGTCTCACGACACTGCACTTCGGCGGCGTCATAGAAGATGCCTCGGCATTGTCTGGCTTCAAGAACGGAATCAATTCCAATCACGGTTCGCCTTACGAGGCATATCCGACACTCGGCTGGCGTGCATTCGACGAACCTGCATTGTCCGTGACACATAAGAACGGAGACCTTAACACAGAACTCAGATATGTTTCACATGAAGCCAAGGCTCTGAAAGACAATAATATAGAACAGACCGTCATTCATCTTTCCGATGCGAAAGAAGGCCTGGACGTGGATCTCGTCTATACTGCGTACAAAAAACAGAATGTGATAACCGCCCACTCGGTAATCAGAAACGGCGAAAAGGGAGCGGTGACGCTTCATAATTACTACTCCTCCGCATTGCCCGTAAAAGCGGACAAATATCTCCTTACCCATCTTCACGGTGCTTGGGCGGCAGAGTCCCAGATGGAAAACACACTGCTCACCCACGGGACCAAGAGCATCGAGAGCCGCAAGGGCGTCAGGACCACGCATACGGAAAACCCTGCATTTATGCTCAGCCTGGACACGGATTCGTTCAATGAGAACTATGGCGAAGTGATAGCTGGAGCATTGGCCTGGAGCGGAAACTACAAGCTGAACTTCGAACTTACCGAGTTCAATGTGCTGAACATTCTTGCCGGAATCAATCCGTATATGTCCGAATACACGCTTGCGAAAGGTGAGTCGTTCACGACACCTGAGATGATCTGGACATGGAGCGGAGAAGGCGCAGGCCAGGCAAGCCGCAACCTGCACAGCTGGGCCCGTTCGTACTGGATGGTAAGCGGCCAGGACATTGTCCCGACACTTCTGAACAGCTGGGAAGGCGCGTATTTCGATTTCAATGCCAAGACATTGACCGATATGATAGATGACGCCGCATCGATGGGACTTGAGATGTTCGTTCTGGACGACGGCTGGTTTGCCAACAAATATCCCCGCAACAACGACAAGGCAGGGCTGGGAGACTGGCAGGTCAATGTCACGAAACTTCCGGAAGGCATTGACTTTATCGCGTCCCACGCTCACGACAAGGGCCTGAAGTTCGGCATATGGATAGAACCGGAGATGGTGAATCCGAAGAGTGAACTGTATGAGAAGCATCCGGACTGGATAGTGAAGGACAAGATGCATCAGCCGACGCAGATGAGAAGCCAGTATCTCCTGGATTTGACGAACCCGAAGGTGCAGGATTTCGTTTTCGGCGTGTTTGACCAGACTATGAGCCTGTCCGACAAGATCGACTATATAAAATGGGACGCGAACCGCCACGTGGAGAATGTGGGTTCGGGTTATCTGCCTGACAATGAGCAGAGTGAGTTCTGGGTGAAATATGCTCAGGGGCTCTATAGCATCATGGACAGAATACGTGCCAAATATCCGGACGTGATGATTCAGGCATGCGCTTCCGGAGGCGGAAGGGTAGAATATGGCGCCCTCAAGTATTTCAATGAATTCTGGACCAGCGACAATACGGAAGCATTGACCAGAACCGTCATCCAGTATGGTACAAGCCTGTTTTATCCTGCCAATGTCATAGGTTCCCACGTGTCAGCGGTGCCTAATCACCAGACCGGAAATGTGACTCCTATAAAATTCCGTTTCGATGTAGCCTGTGCAGGACGATTGGGCATGGAACTGCAGCCTAAGAATATGACGGAGGAAGAGAAGGCATTTGCACGGAAGGCCATTGCGAATTACAAGGGATACAGGGATATTGTAGCCACCGGGGACCTGTACAGGATCGGCTCTCCTGTGGACGGCTCCGGCACGCACGGAGTGCTGTATGTCTCTCAGGACAAGAAGCGCGCGGTATTCTTCGCATATTGCACTAAGTATCAGAGCCGTACTACCTGTCCTCAGTTCCGGTTGAGGGGTCTTTCAGCGGAGTTGGATTACCATATCGAAGAACTCAATGTAGAAAAATCCTCAAGCTGGTTCTCAGGAAAGACGTTGCCGGGGTCAATGCTTATAAGCAAGGGGCTGAATCCTCCTGTGAAGCAGGTTTACCAGAGCGCGGTCTTCCTCTTGGAAGCCAAATAGTTATAAAAAAGAGGCTGCTCCATGATGGGGCAGCCTCTTCTTTTCTTTGTCAGTAAGCGGATTACGCCTACCCTCACGGTGGCATGGGGCTAAAAAAAGCGGACGACTCGCGATGAATCATCCGCTCTACTGTCGGGGTACTGTGACTCGAACACAGGACCCTCTGGTCCCAAACCAGATGCGCTAGCCAACTGCGCCACACCCCGATAAACAAACCCTCGGATTTTCTCCTAAGGTCCCGATTACAGAATCGTTCTTCTGAATGGGACTGCAAATATACGCCTAATTTTCGACTTTCCAAAATTTTTCACGAAAAATCGAGATTTCGGGCAATTTTCCGTCCATTTGAAAGGAAATCTTGGCGGTTTTAGGGAGAAAAGCATTAACTTCAACATTTGAAGGTTCTATTTGTGGAACCTCAGTATGGAGTATGATGATAGAAGCTAAAAATATCCAGAAATCGTTCGGCAGCCTGAAAGTGCTGAAGGGCATTGATTTCCAGGCGGAAAAATCTGAAGTGGTGTCCATAATGGGCGCATCGGGGGCGGGCAAGTCCACATTGCTCCAGATACTCGGGACATTGTCCTCGCCGGACGGCGGAAGCCTTGTGATAGACGGCATTGACGTGCTCGGGCTGGACCGCAAGGCGATAAGCGCGTTCAGAAACCGGAAAATCGGTTTCGTGTTTCAGTTCCATCATCTTCTTCCTGAGTTTACGGCTGTGGAAAATGTGATGATTCCGGCTCTTATTGCCGGCAAATCTGAGAAGGCGGCGAAGTCTGAGGCGATGAGCCTGCTCGATACATTGGGCCTTTCGCAGCGGTATTCCCATAAGCCGTCAGAGTTGTCAGGTGGTGAGCAGCAGAGAGTTGCAATCGCAAGAGCACTGGTGAACAAGCCTTCAGTGCTGTTTGCCGATGAGCCTTCCGGCAATCTCGACAGTGTGACGAAGGCGGATTTGCACGCTCTGTTCTTCAAGCTCAGGGATGAGTTTGGTCAGACGATAGTGATCGTCACACATGACCCGGATTTGGCGAAAATGTGTGACAGGACATTGTACATGAAAGACGGCCTTTTCGTAGATGGAAAATAGTTTCAGATTCAAGCGGTTCTCGGTAAGAAACGAACGCTCTGCAATGAAAGTCAATACGGACGGGGTGCTGCTCGGAGCGGTAGTGCCGGTCTGCGATACTGATTGCAGGGTGCTGGATATCGGTACGGGCACAGGCGTGATAGCATTGATGCTGGCTCAGCGCCTGACGGCAGATACGGAACAGGCGTCCCGGATGCGGCCGTTGAGGATTCTGGGCATTGACATTGACCCTGATGCGGCGGCGGAATCTGCTGACAATTTTGCGTCTTCTGAATGGGCGGAGGCATTGACAGCGGAGGAGATCAGCTTGGAGAGCCTGGAAGTCAGGCTTGAGGGGACTGCTTCTGAAGCATTCGACATCATTGTCTCGAATCCTCCATATTATGATTCTTCATTGACAAATCCTGACGGAAAAAAGGCTGTGGCGAGGCATACGGATCTGCCGCAGGGTTCGCTTTCGTATCGGGAGGTGATGGAGTTCGCTGCGCGCCATCTGTCAGCGACGGGGCGGCTTTCTGTGGTATTGCCGTCAGACCAGGAGTTTGCTGCGCTCCGGTATGCGAGAATGTGCGGACTGCATTTGAGTCATCTTCTGCGGGTGCGGACTGTGGAGAGGAAGCAGCCCAAGCGCTTTATCGCCACGTTTGTCACTGCGCCTTGTGAGTGCAGGACTCAGATGCTTACAATAATGGAAAAAGGGAAATATACCGATGAGTACATTTCCCTTGTGAAAGATTTTTATCTTTTCGGCTGAACTGGCTTTCGGCCGTCATTCCACCGACCAATCTGTTGTCTTCTGAATTCTTCTTCTGCCACGAACATTTTCCCTACTTTCTCGGCTGACAGGATTTTCAGGAAAGAAGGCGTGTACTTGGCCTCCACTGCTCTGGAAAGTTTAATGGCATTGACATAATTATTGACCAATACCGATATTTCCTTTTCCGGCAGTCCGGCTTTCAGGCCTTCGTCCAATGCCATGAACGCCACCATGTTTTTCTTGAATGAGGCCCTGCGCTCGTTCTCCATGTCGTTGTAAACAGGCCAGAACTTCTCGGCTTCAGCAGGGGTGAGGTCCATCGCTGACGTCAGAAACGCGATTTTCTCGGTTTTCATCTTTTCCTGCCAATCGCATTTGTTCGAGTTGTCCGCGAAGGAAGCGGTTCCTGTCAATGTAAACAGCGCCGCTACCAGGATTGTCATAAAACTATTCATTCTGCTCATAATATTCGATGTGTTCTAAGGTTGTTCCGGAATATATCAGGTAGGCAGTTATGTCTGCTGTTGTAAGTTCTTCTGTTTCAGTTGTCTGGTAGATAAGGTCCGGCTCTGTTACCGGCACCATGTCAGCGAGCTGTATCTTGTCCAATGTGGAAATGTCCTGGTCGTCCAGGGTGCCGACTGTCTTTCTGAGGAGGGCTGTTCCGCAAGTGACAATGAAAAGAAACGCTGCAGCAAGAGCCAGATATGGTCTGATCCTGTCCATCGTTGAGACACCGGACATCTGCTCGGGGATAGCTGAAAGCTTGGTCTCCAAGTGCTCAAAGTATCCTTCCGGAGTACTGTATGGATTTGTTTTCTGTTTCATAGACACTATTATTTTTCGGTCCATATTTAGTAACCTTCAAAAAATAACCTGCATCATCTTAAGGAATCTTTTCGGTCTATATCTGTTTTCTCATCAGTCATGTGCCACCGGCACACTCCTTCTTCGAAAACAGATCTATCCTCGGAAATCTTCTCTTAATCTGAGGCAACTTATTATTTTCATGTTACTTATTAGACACGTCTCATAACGAAAAGTCAAGTTGCTCCTTGATTTTTTCGTATGCGATGTGGTAAGATGCCTTCAGTGCACCGACCGTGGTGCCGGTAAGTTTGGCGATATCCTCATATTTCATGTCCTCGAAATACCTGAGTGAAAATACGACACGCTGTTTTTCGGGCAGTTTCTGCACGGCTTTCATAAGAGCCCTCTGTGCAGCGTCGCCGTTGAAATAAGGGTCTTCGTCGATTTTCCGCTCCATTTCCGAGTCAATGCTCTTGAAGGTCAATGCTGCCCTGACTTTCTGTTTCCGCAGGAAGTTCAGCGTCTCATTGGTGGCAATCCTGTATATCCACGTATAAAGCCGCGCCTCCTCCCTGAAAGAAGGAAGTGCGGCCCACACTTTTATGAATATCTCCTGAATCAGATCATCGGCATCTTCGTGGCAGCACACGAAGCGGCGGACATACCAGAAAAGTCTTTCACTGTAGGATTTGACTATCTCTGAAAATGCCCTTTCCCTGTCACCGCTGCGGTACAGCCGGATTATTTCGTCATCCTGCATCAATGCCCGATGTCTCCCGGTCAGGAGGGTTATTTGCGGAAGATAGCCCTCTTTGCTGCTTCGGCAATATGCTCGGCATCAAGTCCGTATGAAGCCATAAGCTTGGCTGGTGTTCCGGACTCTCCGAAACGGTCTCCGCCATTTATGAACTCCATCGGAGCCGGTGCCTTTGCTGCGAGAACACCAGCGATCAATTCGCCAAGTCCGCCAGCCATATTGTGCTCCTCAGCCACTACCACAGCCTTTGTCTTGAGGACAGAAGCTACCACAGCAGCCTCATCGAGAGGTTTGATGGTGGCGATGTCAATGACTTCTGCGCAGATGCCTTCGCTCTCAAGGAGTTCAGCAGCCTGAAGCGATTCCCATACCAGATGGCCTGTAGCGATGATAGTCACGTCTTTGCCTTCATTCATAACGTATGCCTTGCCGATTTCGAACGGAGCGTCGGCCGGTGTGAAGTTAGGAACTGACGGGCGTCCGAAACGAAGGTAAACAGGGCCGTTGTATTTGGCTGCGGCGATGGTGGCAGCCTTTGTCTGGTTGTAGTCGCAAGGGTTCAGGACCACCATGCCCGGGAGCGCGCGCATAAGGGCAATGTCTTCCATTGTCTGGTGTGTCGCGCCATCCTCTCCAAGGGTGATGCCTGCATGGGATGCTGCAATCTTCACATTGGTCTCACCATAAGCGACTTCCTGACGGATCTGGTCGTAAACTCGGCCTGTAACGAACTCTGCGAAAGAGCCTGCGAAAGGAATCTTGCCGGTGATTGCAAGTCCGGCAGCAGCACCGATCATATTGGCTTCGGCGATACCGCACTGGATGAATCTCTCTGGGAAATCATTGGCAAAAGCGTCCATCTTGAGGGAGCCCTTGAGGTCGGCTGTAAGAGCTACAACTCTGGAGTCTGCTTTTCCAGCCTCATAAAGACCTGCACCAAAACCGCTTCTGGTGTCTTTCTTTCCTGTATCTGTATATTTTGTCATAATAGAAATCAGTTAATATTAATAGTCTCCAAGAGTCTCTTTGAGCTGAGAAAGTGCTGCTTCGCACTGTTCCTGTGAAGGAGCCTTTCCGTGCCATTTGCAAGTGCCTGCCATAAAGTCAATGCCGTGGCCCATATCGGTTTTGAACAGAATCATAGTAGGGCATCCCTTGTTTGCCTTCGCTTTTGCGAATGCATCTGCGATAGCCTCGAAATCGTGTCCGTCAGCTACGATGGTGTTCCATCCGAAAGCTTTCCATTTCTCTTCAAGGTCGCCTTCTCCTGCCACAGAGGCTACAGTGCCGTCTATCTGCTGTCCGTTCCAGTCGGTCATGGCGATAAGGTTGTCCAGTTTGTGGTGGACAGCGAACATTCCTGCCTCCCAGATCTGTCCTTCCTCGCTCTCACCATCGCCGCACAGGACATAGACGAAATTGTTCTCACCGTCAAGTTTCTTTCCGAGAGCTGCACCGGCGGCTGCAGAAAGTCCCTGTCCCAAAGAACCTGAAGCCTGGGTAATGCCAGGAAGTTCTTTTTCTACTGAAGGATGGCCTTGAAGTCTGCTGCCGAACTGTCTGAATGTAGCGAGTTCTGCTACCGGGAAGTATCCGCGGCGCGCAAGAATGGAATAATAAACAGGGGTGATGTGTCCTGCTGAAAGG
>HF996003.1:0-547 GCA_000432515.1 Bacteroides sp. CAG:545 | reverse complement strand
CCTGCTGAAAGGATGAAGATGTCCTCATTCTTTCCGTCTCTTTTCCAGTCTGACGGGTTAATCTTCATCTCATTGAAATAGAGGTACGTAAGAATGTCGGCGCTGCTCAATGAGCCTCCCGGATGTCCGGACTGTGCACCTGCGACCATTCTTACGATGTCTCGTCTTACCTGAGATGCGATTCTTTTCAATTCCTCAACATTTGTCATAATAAATGAGTTTATTTGTTTTCATTTTATTTCATTCTGCAAATATAGTGAAAAGAAGTGAAATCGCGTATGGGAGATGACCTTTCATTGCATTTGCAGAGCGTGTGGCAATCTTCAAAGATAGGATTTTATTGTCTAAATGCAGCCGCTTCTGCCGAACTTGTGGAAATATTTTTTCTTTGGTCTGTATGGTTGGGGCAGAGCGGCATTGATGGAGTAGAGGGGGAGACTGTCTGAAAAGTCAAATATTCCTCAGTGAGAATCGAAAATCCGCTTCTGGCCTTGTTAGGGGTACGGAGTATTTCAGTCTCGCGAGGACTTTTCGGACAGTCTGGGGG
>HF996002.1 GCA_000432515.1 Bacteroides sp. CAG:545 | reverse complement strand
GTCTATATCTTTTTTCTCATCAGTCATGTGCCACCGGCACCCTCCTTCTTCGAAAAACAGATCTATCCTCGAAAGTCTTCTCTTAATCTGAGGTAACTTACTATTCTCATGTTACTTAAAAGAAGAGACCTTTCACAAATACAAAACTTTAGTCCTAATGTTTTCGTTTTTTTCTATGCGAAAGATATGAAATCAATTTCTAAATAACAATTTTTCAGAAGATATTTTTCACTTTTTTGGTTTTGTAAGTGATTGAACCATAGGAAGAAATACGTTGTGAAATTTACAAAACGCTTATAAACTAGTGCTGATAGGTTTATTGCTGCTTAAAAATCGTAAGTGTATTTGCCTTGTCTGCGCCGAATCGTAATATTCTCATACAAAACCCCATCTCCGCCGGAAAAGAGCTCCTTTTTGCAAGAAATGCCCTCCAGCATTTTCAATTTGGACCATTATGGACTTTTGATGTGGCCTTTCAAGTGGGAAGGTTGCTCTATGACTCTTTCTGCAACTTCAGAACCTCCTCCACGGACAAGCCGGTCGCCTTCGCCACGATTTCGCATGGCGTTCCCAACTGAATTAAGTTGATTGCTATCGCCTTACGTTCTT
>HF996001.1 GCA_000432515.1 Bacteroides sp. CAG:545 | reverse complement strand
CTCCGACGCTTGAAAGTCATAAGTCATTGACAGAAGAAGTGTATTTTCCGGCTCATTTGTCCGGCCAAACGCCAATCCACCGGACGTTTTGTCATTTTCGGCTATAATAGAGTCGACTAAAATCAGGAAAATACACCGCAGCGGAAGGGTCTATACGAAGGCGACAGTCGCAATTGAATAACTTGTTTGTCAGAAAGACTTTTTTCAATGAATATGGGAAGAATGGCTCGCAATTTGCGGGTCGTTCTTCTCATGAACCTACTGGTATATATCAGTTTAGCGCTCTGGTATATACATATTTTAACCACATGATTTATGAAACATTTATCGATTCTTACCGCCATCATTCTGGCCGCAGCGGCCTTGATGGCATCATTCCAGAACTGCTATGCCTGCACAGGCATCACCCTCAAAGCCAAGGACGGAAGCACCGTAGTGGCGCGCACAATCGAGTGGGCCGCCTCTGACAATGACTGTCGTTGGGTTGTCGTACCTCGCGGCCACAGTTGGAAATCCTTCATCCCCGGGGGAGGGACTGACAGAAGTTTTACCAATGTATATGGCTACGTGGGCGTCTCGGTGGTCCAGGACGAGCTGATGATGGAGGGCATAAATGAGAAAGGCCTCTCCGCCGGCCTCTTCTATTTTCCTGACTACGGAAAGTACGAGGAGTATTCAGAAGCGAACTATGAGACCAACATATCTGATTTCCAACTGGTCTCCTACATTCTCGGGCGCTGCGCCACCGTCGATGAGGTCAAGGCCGAGATCGCAAGGGTGCATATCCATGGATTCGATCCGCGCTCCTCGACCGTGCATTGGAGGTTCGCCGAGCCGTCAGGCCGCCAGATCGTGCTGGAGATCATCGACGGGAAGTGCGTTTTCTATGAAAACAATCTGGGCGTACTGACCAACTCTCCATCCTTCGACTGGCAGCTCACCAATCTCAACAACTATGTAAACCTTCTGCCTGGCCGTACCGAGCCACATACGATTGGAAATATGTCCCTGTCATCATTCGGAGGAGGAAGCGCGATGATTGGTCTGCCGGGGGATTTCACCCCGCCTTCAAGGTTTGTACGCGCGGCCTTCTTCCAGAACACCGCGCCGCAGAAACCTGACGCAGAGGGCTCCGTGTTCACTGCCTTTCACATTCTCGGCTCAATGGAGATTCCGATCGGGGCGCAGTTCCCGGTTGACGAAACGCCGGCTGACATACCGTCAGCAACCCAATGCACCTGTGTCACCGACATGTCAGGTTTGAAGTTCTATTATCGCTCTATGTATGATGGAGGCATCAGATGCATTGACCTTAAAGAGATCGACTTCAAGAAGATAGGCCTGAAGTCCGAGCCGCTCGTTCCGTCAAAGAAGGAATTCGTCCATCACATCAGATTTTAACGTGGAATGGCACAGTAAGACCTCACCATGAAATTGCAGTGTCAGTAGCATGATTGATATGCTTTATGTTGAACATTCACTTACCTCCCGGTAAG
>HF996000.1 GCA_000432515.1 Bacteroides sp. CAG:545 | reverse complement strand
ACATAATTATCTACGCAGCATAAGAACTAAAAGCCAATGGCTTCGAGGCCAAGAACATTGACTTCAAAGCTGATGACAACGTGCTCTGGTATGACGGCTTCGACCTCTGTACTTGGGGTGGAAACATCATGGGCGGCTCACAGGCGGCAGGAATGTCACCTTCATCTGCTGCGGTGACTTCAACAGGTGCTGCAAGTGGTGCGGACAGGCTCGGAACTGACTATGCGCTGTCTGCTGTCGCATACAATGTCCCTGGATGCGGCTTTATCCAGAACAACTGGAACAATGCCTCAGGAAAGACAGTGGGCGATGCTCACGACATGTCGGGCAGTTATGTCATCAGCAGAAATCTTACCGGATACACATACCTTTTCAGATCTCAGGAATTCCAGGGAGTCATGGGCGTATCCTACGGAACTACCGCGAGAGGTATTATCGCGACACCTCGATTTACAGCCATAAATGGGTTCCGCAATGTGAAGATTGTCGTAAGATTCTGCCCGAATGCGGGTTTCGACGACTTGCTTCTTTTCTCTGTCATCGATGGCGGAATGATTACTTCAGCCTCTCTTGACGGAAAAGCTCTTCCGGAGGATCTTATAGAGTACGTGGCAAACAGTGCCAATACCCGTTTGCTCAACGACAGGCTGTCGATTCCTGCATCAATGGCGACACCGCAGGAATGGCATACATTGGAGTTGAACGTCAAGAATGCAACCAACTCTACATATCTTTGGTTCGCCGGTGAATCTGCGACTACCGGAAACCACTGCTTCTTCGTGGATTCAATAGAAGTGACCGACCTTGGAGAGTCTTTCAAGAAATCCGGATTGAGAGTGCTCTATTGGAATATCCAGGACGGCATGTGGGCAGACCAGCCTAATCAGTACAAAAACTTCATAGAGTGGGTGAAGACATATGACCCGGATGTTTGCGTTTGGTGCGAGGCGGCGTCCATATATAAGGATTACTCGACAGTCTCAGCTCCTGAAGCAGAGAGATATCTTCCGAACGGATGGCCTGAAATCGCCAAGAAATATGGACACGAATACTCCGCTCTCGGCGGCCATCGTGACAACTTCCCGCAGGAGATTACTTCCAAGTATCCGATTACCACTCTTTTGAAGATTACAGATACTGACCAGGCAGGCAAACCTGTATCTCACGGAGCAGCCATTCAGCAGCTGGACGTGAAGGGCAGGAAGATAAATATCGTGACTCTGCATATGTGGCCTCAGGCATATGCCTTTGGCGTTCCAAAGGCCGGGCAGGATGCCAGCAAAGCCAATAATGAAGGAGACAAGTATCGCGAATTCGAGATGAAATATATCGTTGACCATACTGTAAATGCGCCTGAATATGCTTCTCACACAGATTGGCTGATGATGGGCGACTTCAACTCCAGGTCAATGGTGGACGAGTGGTATTACAAGTATGGCGACACCAAACCTACCTATTATCTTTGCCAGAATGTGATCAAGGACAATACCTCACTTGTGGATATTATAGGAAACTTCTATCCTGGATGTTTCGTATCGACTACCGGTGGAAAAGCACGTATCGATTATATGTATGCTTCCGCTTCCATGTATTCGAAGGTTAAGAATGCCATTACGATAATCGACACCTACACAGTGCCGGTGAAAGACGCCAAGTACAATTCAGGCTTCTACTTCCCGTCAGACCACCGTCCTATACTTGTTGACTTTGAACTATAACCAATCAATTGAATTATGTTGAACAGAAACTTAATGCGGCTGTCCGTCCTTCTTTCTGTCGTGACCATGTCCGCATGGTCATGTGAGAAGTCGGACTCCAACGGGCCGAGAAAAGAGTACATCGAGGTGTACTTGTCCAAAGATGCCGAAGAACCGGTTACGTCTCTATCAGTGCCTTGCGCAGGAGGCGAATTCAAACTGTATGTGAAAACAGACGTTGACTTCAAACCGGATTGGCAGGATGAGATAGCCTCTCCATGGGTAAAAGTGGCCAATGTTGAGAAAGATGGCGATTGGAGCGTGATCAATCTCAATATTCAGCCGATTTCTGAAAAATGTTATTACACAAGACGTACCGGCACGCTTATGCTAAAGGTTCCGGAAATGGACTTCGGCAGCTTTATCACTGTAAACCAGGGACTGAGCGCAAGATTGTCCGCGAACTTCAGTTGGATGAAATATGGCTCTGCCAATCCTCTTTCCCAGGTGGGAGAAGTGCATATCAGCAAATGGACAGGAACATCTCAGAAATGGGAGTCCACAGTTTATGAAGAAGGCGTCCAGCCTGCCTGCTTCGGAAAGTATGGCTGGTTCTATATTGGCGACGAGAGTGGTCACAAGACAGATATCATGACTCCTTTCATGAACGGTATCCAGGCTGACTCGTTGCTCATGGTCTCTTTCAAGGCTGTTGCCTATACATCTGAGGCAGGAGTCAAGGATGCGGCAAAACTCAGATTCGAAGTGCTTGGCGGAGGCGTGATCCAGGACTTTGTCGAAGAAGGCAGGACCAGTATGGACATTGATCTGCAGAATTTCAGCGTTGAGGATCCTACGACCATTTCCACTACGATGTGGGACAATGAAGTCTGCGCCTACAATATTTTCCTGATTGCGACCGAAAAGAGTCCGTTTACCGGAAACACAAGGCTGCGTTTCACTACTCTTGACGGAGAAGGAAAACCGAACAGGGTTGCCATGGACAACATATATGTCCGCAAATATGTTATAAACAAAGATGTCCAGGACGAAGACGTGTTTGCTGCGAATGGCGGCAGCGGAAAGGATAGGATAACAGTGAAATAATAGACGGCTATGCGAAAATTCAGATTTATGACAGTGGTCATTACGATGCTGACAGCGCTGATGTGTCTGTTCTCGCAGGAAACGACCGCTCAAAATACAAATAAGATAAAGGTGTCGGGAGTTGTTATGGACTCTTCCGGCGAACCATTGCCCGGCGTAGGCGTCCTGATAAAAGGGACCAAGACCGGCTCGTTTACTGATGTTGACGGTAAATTCACCATTTCGGTAAGTCCGGACGCTGTTCTGGAAGTATCATCGATGGGCTATGTCACCGAGACTGTGAAAGTGAACGGCAAGACTAAACTCTCGATATGGCTCAACTCCGATTCGACCGTGCTTGATGACGTAGTCGTGATCGGTTACGGCTCCGTAAAGAAACAGGATCTGACCGGTTCGGTTACAAACGTGCAGATGAATGACTTGAAGGCTGCTCCCGCACGGTCAGTGGACAACGCGCTTCAGGGAAGAATCGCAGGTGCCGACATCATGTCCACCTCAGGAGAACCTGGTGCCACGACCACAATCCGAATCAGAGGCTCCCGTTCCATTACAGCATCCAACGAGCCGCTTATCGTAGTTGACGGCATCATTGATGCAATCCATGACCTCAATGATATCAATGCTGAGGATATTGCGTCGCTTTCCGTGTTGAAAGACGCTTCATCTACAGCCATTTACGGATCTCGAGGCTCCAATGGTGTCATCATCATCACCACCAAGACAGGAAGCGGTTCGAAAGGAAAACCGAACATCAGTTTCAAGGCTGACCTCGGATTCTCCAAGCTACCTTCACGGCTGGATATCATGAACGCAAGCGAGTTTGCGATGTACAGAAACGACCTTGCCTCTTTCGGGGCTGACCAGTATCATCCTGGCATCAACATCAATACTCCATTGAAGGACAATGTCTATCCGGATCCGCTGTCAATGACAGGAACAAACTGGATCGACCAGATCACAAGAACAGCCCTGTACCAGAACTATTCACTTTCCCTTACAGGAAAAACTGATGCAGGAAGCTACTACTCCTCATTCTCTTACAATGATTCTCAGGGTATCATTGACGAGAGCGGCCAGAAGCGTTTCACAGGCCGAATCAAACTCGACAGACAGCTGTTCAAATGGTTGAAAATCGGATATAACGGCTCATACACCTGGAGACACAATGACGAGACCAAGACCTCTATCGGAGGAAGCTCCTGGTGGGGTGCTGCCCAGTACTTGAGCCCAATGCTCAAACCTCAGGATGTGGAGAACAACCTCTACTATGGCGGACAGAAGTACAACAGCCCTCTGGCAGTTCTCAAGCTGAACACCCATTATCTTGAGCGTCATTCCATGAACCATGCGTTCTCAGCAGATGTTACTCCTGTGAAGAACCTTACATTGAGAAGCATCCTTTCATACTACCTGTATCAGAGACATACCTATAGATATTATAGCGGAAGGCTCCCGGCAAAGGCTGAAGAGCAGGGAGGAGATGCTTACAGGGCAGAATGGGACGAGAACTCAATCTCCAATGAGACGACATTGAACTATGTCCTCAAGACCAAGAGCGGACATACGCTTACTCCGATGCTCGGTTTCTCCGCATACCGCTACGCTTCGCACGACTTCACCCTCTCCGGTTCAGGATACATGGATGATGCGGTGCTATGGAACAACATGAACGCAGTGCAGGACAAGCAGACTTACAACGCGGGTACAAGCTACTCCAAGAAGACCAAGATGTCCACATTCGCCAGAATTGACTACAACTACAAATCACGTTACTATATCACGGCGACCGGCCGATATGACGGCGCGTCAAACTTTGCCGCCAACAACAAATGGGCATTCTTCCCGTCTGCCGCATTGCGTTGGAACATCGCCAACGAGCCGTTCATGAAAAGCGTGACTTGGATTGACGACCTCGCATTGAGAACCAGTTACGGTGTTACCGGTAACGATGCCATCTCAGCATACCGTTCTCTTGCAGCCCTCTCCACCACGACCGGCGGATATATCTTCGACGGTTCGCAGCCGGTTGCAGCATACAGGAGCCGTCTTGCTTCTCCTGACCTTACTTGGGAAAAGACGGCATTGGCCAACCTTGCGCTCGACGTGTCAATGTTCAAGGGCCGTCTGAATTTGACTGCCGAAATCTACTCGTCCAAGACTTCGGACCTGCTCCTGTATGTTCAGGAACCGACCCAGACCGGTTACTCATCCCGTCTTACCAATATCGGACGCACATCCAATAAGGGTATCGAGTTGTCTATCGAGTCAATGAACATCGCAAAGAAGAATTTCCAGTGGTCCACAAACTTCACCATCTCGCACAATGCCCAGAAGGTCGAAGATATCGGTTCTGAGGATTTCGTGACAGCGTATTCTTCACCTGGCAACAACCCTTACATGATGTACGGTTACGTGAAAGGCTATCCGCTCAACTCTCTTTGGGGATTCAAATATGGCGGAACCTGGAAGAATGCTGAAGAGATCGAAAGAAACAAGCTCACCAAGACTTACGTGAACTCCGGATATGTAGTCGGCGGTGCAAGATACTACGATATCGACCACAATGGAGTCCTCGACCAGCAGGACCTTGTTTATCAGGGCAATGCGGACCCATATATCTATGGAGGTCTCCAGAACAACTTCTACTGGAAAGGCTTGAAACTCGGTGTTTACTTCACATATTCACTCGGCGGAAAGATCTACAACTACAGTGAGTTCTTCATGGCCGGTTCCACATTCTCAAACCAGTACCGCTATATGTCCAACGCTTGGCATCCGATAAGAAATCCGAATTCAGAGATTCCGAGAGCCGGTTCCAAGGTTGATGCTGCATTGGCAAGTGACTTCATGATCCATGACGCTTCTTACCTCCGACTGCAGAACGTGAGCCTGAGTTACACCTTGGATCTCCACAAGACCAGAATGCCGGTGAGGGACGTCACATTCACAGTGAGCGGTGACAACCTGTATCTTTGGAAGAAGTACAACGGATTCGACCCTGACGTATCTACATCAGGTACATCATCTACTCTAAGGCGACTGGATATCGGTGCATATCCTAAGGCCCGCACAGTCATTTTCAGTATTCAAGTAAGATATTAAGGAGATATTATGAAAAACAGAATCAAACAAATTCTATTTGTCGCAGTTTCCGCAGTGATGACAATGTCCTGCTCCCTGAAGGAGGATACGTCTTCACTCTACACGCCGGAAAACTATTTTGCGAGCAAGGCGGAATGTCAGTCTGCTGTGAACTCCTGCTATATTCCGTTGAAAACCATATACAACTATACATATTTTCTGGCAACCGAGTGTTGCACCGACTTAATGTATTGTCCATCAGGAACATTGGATGCTTCAGTCCAGATTTCTCCGGCCATCCCGCGTCACGGGCAGACCGTATGGACCCAGGGTTATCTCGGTGTGCAGAGATGTAATTTCGCCATTGCGGGAATCCAGTCGAGCAAGTACTTGGCAGATGAGGAGAAAGTCGATATGCTTTGTGAGGCAAAGACCCTCAGGGGCTTCTTCTACCTTACATTGACAAACTTCTTCGGAGATTGCCCGTTCTATTTCGACGATGTTACTGACAATGCTGTCCTCAAGCGCATTGCAAGACTTCCTAGAATGGATGCCAGCGCTACCCGCGATTCAGTCATCAATGACCTGAAGAAAATCGCTCCGCTTGCCGCCCAGACCAGGACAAGCGACAACAAGGGTGCCCGTCTCGGTGCTGCCTGCGCATATATGGTTATCGCAAAATGCGCAATGTGGAACAAGGAGTGGACAGTGGCGCTCGACGCATTGAAGGAACTCGAGAACATCTATGGCGATTTTTCTCAGTATGACCTTGAGGAGAATGTGATGTTCCGCAACAAGAATACGCCGGAATCCATCATGGAGCTCCAGCACATCTATGTCCAGGGTGGACTTCAATATACATCCAACCTGGCATGTATCTGCACTCCAAGCCGCAAGAAAGTAGGCGGCGTGGTATTGTTCGACGGTGTTGAAATTCCGGAACTCGGTGACCAGGGAACAATCTGGGCATCAGCAAGACCTAACGTGTTCTTCTGCCAGGGTCTTCAGACGAAGCTCGGCAAGGACAAGAGAAAATCTCTGAACATGGCTTGGGAATATGACGGAAAAGAGTTCAACAGCGTGAACACGCGTCCATGGATGGGCCCTAAATTCTGGTGTCCTAACATGCAGAGCAGCCATGACGGAAACAACTACAAGATCTTCAGATATGCTGATGCCATCCTTATGATGGCCGAATGCTACAATGAGCTTGGTGAAGACGCCAAATCGGTGGAGTATCTGAACAAGACACGTAACCGTGCAGGTCTTCCTGACTACACTTACAGGACTAGCGCACGTCTCCAGGACGAAATCAGAAACGAGAGGGGAAGGGAACTCTTCGGAGAATTCCAGCGCAAGTTCGATCTGGTACGTTGGGGCATCTGGTATCAGTCTATCCAGGACTACAGCGATTACCAGGCATTGAAGGACAATGCGGTTGCCTGCCGTGAATACTATCCTATTCCGGACAAGGAAGTCGTATATTCAGGCTATGCTCTGGACAACGAAGAATATAAGAGGTATGGACTCTAAAATATCTGACCGATTATGAGAAAAATATCTATATTGACAATGATTCTGACTGCGGTGCTCACCGTTGTCGGATGCAACAAGACCTTCGAGATGGATCTGCCTCTCGCTGTGAGCAGCAGGGTCATCGATCTCACCAAGGATGCCGGTACCACGCACATCATGATATTTGCGGATGGTGACTGGACTGCAAAATTCACGGAAACTACAGAGTGGGCCTCCCTTGACCGTCTTAACGGAAACGGAAACTCGGAAGTTGTCCTGTCATTTTCTGCAAACTACGGCTTGTCCAGAAGACTTGCCATCGCTCTGGCCAAGAGTGAACTTAAAGACACTATCTTCGTAAACCAGGCCGGAATGCTTTCCGAGCCGTCATTGGTCTGGCCGTGCGACAGTGTAGGACTCTGCAAGAATGCCGGAAATGCCACATTGAAAATGAAAACCAACCTCTACTACTCGCTCCAGAATATAGAAACTGCTGTCGAGTATAAAGGTGAAGCGAAAGACTGGCTTTCAGATGTGACTTTTGACGGAAGACTGATGAAGTTCGCTTTCACTGAGAATTCTTCTGCGGAGCGCCGTAGAGCGAACATCAGTGTGAAAGTGGCTGTCCCGGGCAACAGCTCTACTGAGGACAAGACCGAGACTTTCAATGTGACAGTTTCACAGAGCTCAGATGAGCCTGAACTTGAAATCGCTGAAGTCGAGACACTTGCAGGAATGAAAGCCCAGGCTGCTGTCGAAACTCCAGTGAACTCCGTTTGGGCTTATTCCGACAATCTCAAGTTCACTGTGGATTATACACCTGAAGTGGCTCCGGAAGAAGGCTGGATCACCAATCTGGCATTGACCCCGACTGCATTGACATTCGACATTGACGACAATATGTCGGGCGATGACCGCAGCGCGGTGGTAAAGGTGTTCTTCAATGATGAACTTATTGCTGAAAAGACCTTCAATCAGGATGTGTATCCGGTGATTGTGGATTTCGCGAAACTCAGGACTTATCCGTTGGATGAAGAACTTACCGCGCGCGAATTCATTGACGGCTATGTCGTAAGCGATAATACCAGTGCCAATGTCTGCCTGAACCCTCAGACGAAGCAGTTCAAGTTCGACCTGAACGAAAGCAAGCGTACGATGATGTTCGAGTCTCTCGATGGAAAATACGGATTTGCCATCAAGTACAAGAAACTCGCCCAGAACACATTGCCTCGTTACTCGAAGGTGCGCATCTCATTGAAGGGCCTGAAATTGAGCAAGAACAATGCTCCTGAGTTCTATACCATTACCGGTATGACCGAAGACCATGTCGCTTCTGTAGAGGAGCCTAATCCTGATGCAGTTCCTATGAAGAGGAAGAGTGTCTCAGAACTTACAGATGCTGACATTTATACACTCGTATCACTCAAGGATATGGAAGTCGTGTTCAAGGACGGAAGTTATACAAACTGCACAGATGGTTATTCTATACTTTCAGACTTCAATACGGCAGGAGGCAAATCTCCGAGATGGGATGTCGCTCCGTTGCTTTTGACAGACAAATATGGTCAGACGATATCAATGCTCACGAATTCAATGGTTCCATGGAGAAGAGATGGAGAAGGTGTGGCCCAGGGTTCAGGTGATTTCAAGGGAATCATCGTTGCGGAGACATTGATCCGCTATGGCGACCGTGGAAGATATCAGATCAGACCTATGGTCAAGAACGATATTGCATTGACCGAAGCGCCGTTCTCCAAGACAATTGTGGAATGGAACTGGAATGATGCGAAGCAAGACTTGATTCCTGAAATCGGTGAGGGTAACATTTCTGGAGTAAGCGTCAAACTCGGTTCGGACTACAATGCTCTGATTTATGCAAATGATCCTGCAAGTCAAACAAAACCGGCAGCAAATAAAGTTGGCGGAAAGGGTGTTGTCAATAACCAGTGCGGTGATCTATATAGCCTGACTGAATGGAAGGTCGGTGCTTCATTCGATGTTGATTTCTCGACCAAGGGAATTTCCGGGACAAATCTTCAGATCGGTTTTGTATGGGGAAAAGGAAAGGGCGCAAATACTAACATTGAAGTCCCTTCACATTGGAAACTGCTTTATTCTGTAGATGACGGTGACACCTTCAAGGAGTTCGTGCCGATGGTGAAGAATCGTCCTATAGTATGGTGGACCAACACTCCGGTCGATGTGACTCCTGGTTATACGGATCACATGTTCCAGCTTCCTCAGGAATGCTTCGGAAAAGAGAAGGTGATTGTAAGATTCCAAGTTGCAGATAATGTATGCGATATCGATCCTAAGTCCAATTCTACTAACTGGGCAACAGCATTATCTACTGAACAAGGTACGTTTACAACTTCCAAGAACCCTATCCGTTTTGGTTCATTGACAGTCAGATACAACTAAAAATAAATTGAAAGTATGAATAAGAATATCAAATATTCAAGCTTGATATTGGCTCTTTCCGCTTTTGCTTTCGTGCAGTCCTGCGACTACGATGATGCTGCGGACATCGCTAAGGTGGAACTTGGCGCTCCGGGGAAAGAGATCGTCGTCAATGCTTCAGATACCACATTCAATGTCCCGATTCTTTCCAATGCCAAGTATCACTATGAGCTGATGGAAGGATCGGAGTCCTGGCTGCACATTACCGGTGAGCCGACAGAGACTGACTCTAACTTGACATTGTATTGCGAACCGAATAATGAGTTCAAGAGAAAAGGCATCATCTACCTTATAAGTGATGTGGATTCCCGCAAGGATTCCGTCGTGGTCAAGCAGCGCGGCTGGAAGGTTGCGAAACTCACTATGGAGAACACCTCCATTGTGGCGGATGGCGGATCTGGAACCGTAAAAGTTCCGGTACGTACCAATATCCCGTTCAGTTACATGACCGTGAATACGGAATATGCGGCAGAGGGAGCCACCTGGATTGACAAGATCAATATTACCGATGCCGTGGAGGAGAGTGCCGAGATGGAAATCAGCATGGGCGCGAATCCAGATGCTGAGGCACCTCGTGCAGCCAGCGTGAACTTCTCATTTGTCGATGGATGGGGTGACAAGGTTTCACTTCTTGTAAACGTTCTTCAGAAGAGTGCCAACAACACCCTCGGAAAGGTCCTTTCATTCGACGAGTTCATTGACAAATATGCTACAGGCAAGCCTGTCAATGATTATGTAATCCTCGAAGGTATCGTGGTCAGCAACAAGGCCGGAAGAAATGCCGGTGCCGATGAGCAGAAGACCACTTCAACAGTGGATTACTCCATTTCCGAGAGAACAGTGTACCTCGAAGCTGAAGACGGACACAGGGGAGTATCCATATTGACGGCAACAGCGGACGACAACGTTTTCGACCAGTATGACAAGATACAGATTCTCATGCATGGTACTGTGGCCAATCTCAAGGAAGAACCTCTGCGTTGCGACATTACCGGCGTTACCAAGACCATGGTGACCTCCAGACTGCCTGGCAACAAGTCTTCAGTTCCTGAAAAGGCGATGTATATCAGAGACTTGACCGACAATGACGTATATACATACGTGACACTTAAGGATGTGGAGTTCCCTGTAAGAAAAGGCTCGCTTGTTCCTGTCAATGACGGTTATACCGTGGCTACCAATGCGAACCGCTTCACCCAGTATCCGCGTCTTCTCCGTGACATTAACGGCAATGACATCTATCTCACTACCAATGCCATCTGCCGCTACAGAAGTGACGGAACCCGTCTGCCTTATGGCTCCGGCAATATCTCGGGCGTTGTAGTCCATGACGCTTTCCCGAGAATGGATTGGCGTGACGGTACTGATATAGTAGAGGTAAACGATGATCCTACGCTCGGCAATATCGGACGTTATCAGCTGCGTCATCAGACCAAGGATGACGTGTGGGGACAGATGAAGGACAATTTCGAGGACGGTTTCTCCAAACTCCTTACCGAATACCGTTATTGGGTTCCTAATGAGGCGGATTCCACCATGCGTCCTTCTTACGGAAAGAACGGCTGGATGAACCACACCTATTGCAAGCGTTACACTCATACGGAAGCCAAGGATATGGTCAAAGCCCATTCACAGCATATGGACGGCCGTCAGTCATTCTGCTACCTCGGCCCTGTCGGAAACGGCTCGAGCAAATTCTTTCCGGCAATCGACAAGAAGAAGACCAACAAGAACGGTTGCGGCATCATGATGGATATCGCAGAGGACCGCGACCAGGTTCCGACCCAGCAGTCCCTCAAGGACCTCATTTCCTACAATCCTGACGGTTCCGTAGAGTGGGTCGGCCCTAATTCCAAGGCTACGGCAGCCGTCAATGTCAATGGTACAGGCAACAACTCCGGAAAATCCTGGGTTCAGGGCGATGCGTTTACCGCATACGGCAATATCAACTGGTGGGATTATGAACTTGACCGCCCTTATGCATGGCTGTTCAATTTCTCTACTGCCGGCATCTCCACAGGAGTCTTGTCAATGCAGGTGTCAATGATGAACCAGGACCAGAGCTACTACGCGCCTCGTTACTGGAAGGCCGAGTGGTCTTATGTAGATGACATGTCAGCTGAAGCAGACAGCAAGTGGCACCTCATCGGAGAGTTCACTGTTCCTGACGTATCTACATGGTCAAATACATTGATCTCCTCTTCAGTCGGCTTCAAGCAGATGAACTTTGCTCTTCCTCTTGAAATTCTCGGGAAGGACAATGTATATATCAGGATCTGTCCGGCAAATGATATCTGTAGCGACGGTGCTGACTATGCCAATGCCCGCCTTAAAGATAAAGAGACAGATTCTCACGTAAGTGTGCTTGAATACTTCGCCATCAGATATAATAAATAATGGTTGGATATAAGTTTTGGCTGTAAGTTGTTGATAGTCAAAGCTACTTGATGTTGTTCCTCCGCAACCTGCCGTTTTCGGGCGTCGGTTGTGGAGGAATTTTTTATATTGTTGGAGCCTGACAGTCAATGACATGAAACGTCTTACCCACGTTTCGGGCGCGTCCTGAAGGGATTCGGTCGAGTGTCGGAAAAA
>HF995999.1 GCA_000432515.1 Bacteroides sp. CAG:545 | reverse complement strand
TTGTATCCGGCAGGCACCTCCCACTTCCCGAGGCCGTGGGGTGGCCACGTCCGCCGCGGCACGCCGCCTGTCCGGCGCCTCACTGTCATTGTCATTTTTCTGTGGAGTATTGAAAAGTTTTGTGATGGGTATTCCACGATAGTTATTTTTAAAAGAAGCAGTGCGCCTAACACACATTATTGATATTATTTCTAAAAGGACAATTGTATTTAATATATTTTTCATAGCTTTGTAAAAACGTTTTGACTATAATAACATCATGAAAAGACTACTAACCACTTATTACTTTTTACTTTGTTGATTGTCACTACTGAAATCAACGCGAGTAGGGATTAAGACACACTATCAACAGCAATTTTGGCCAAGTACCGATGCAATGGATGTTATCAATCGAAACAAACGCAGATGCGGCTCTAATTTATGGATATGCAGAGTGGGATCCTTATGAATACTAATCTGACTAACTATTTTTATCTAAAATGAAACAATTAGCAATGATAATGGCTGCATGTTTACTGACTGTATCATGCAACAATATACAAAAAACGGCCTCACCAGCAGATGAGACATCAAATGTACAGAAGATTGCAGAATCAGGAGAGTTCATAGATATAAATATTAAAAAGTTCTCTGATGAACTATCTATAGTGGACACTAAAGTATTATCTGCCCTGAAAAACGACAAGGACAAAGCATTTGCTGCGCTATACCGATTCTACAGCCACGTACAATTTATAGACAGTTGCTACGTCTGCTCTCTGAAATCGGCAGCGGAAATAAATGTATCACAAACCGTATTCGAGACATTGAAGAACAATCTCGATGACATGAACGAACAAATTGAAAGCCTACGCAAAGCAGGAGAAAAAGTATCGCTCCCGGATATTGACAACGACTATTTAAAAAGCCTGCTTCGATAAATAAGTTGGTAAGTTTTTTAGTTTCGTACACGGGAGCTCAAACACGGGGGCAAAAACTCACGATTTGCACCCGTGAAGAACAATATGATGAACGACGGGGGCAAAAAGGCTGAATCTGCACACGTGGTTTGAAACTTGAGGGCATTATCGGCTTACGACGTGTCACACTTGATACCATTGCCTGTTCGATGCGTCAGACTTGACGAATTTGACGCGTAAGACTTGATACTCTTGCGTGCTTCGATGCGTCACACTTGTCTTGTGTCACGCGGACAGGCGGGCAGCCGCGGCGGAACTCTCTCCGCTTCGCTCCGTTCGGCCCTTCTACCGTCTCCTGCGTCCTCGCTGCCGCGAGAACTTGTATCCGGCAGGCACCTCCCACTTCCCGAGGCCGTGGGGTGGCCACGTCCGCCGCGGCACGCCGCCCGTCCGGCGCCTCACTGTGATTGNNNGGCAGGCCGCCTGTCTGGCGTCTCACTGTCATTGTCATTTTATATTCCGTGGAGTCCTTAGTAAGCGTTAAAGAATAAAAAGTTTTGTGAAGGATTTTCGAGAATAGATTCCTTTTAGAAGAAGGAGTGTGCTGGACGCACTCGACTAATGAGAAAAGGAATATAGACCGGAAAGTCAGAAGTGGAACAACCTGAAACTGAACAAACGGCAGAAAGCACTGACGCTTAATGCTTTAGCTCGAAAAGCTAAAGCCAGGTTGCATGAAAAAAATGGGTAACCTGACTTTTGCTTTATTAGCTAACCAGCTATAAATCAACACTTTTGCCGGCTGTGTGAATTTCAGGTTGTTCGGTTTTTCCAAAT
>HF995998.1:51714-62402 GCA_000432515.1 Bacteroides sp. CAG:545 | reverse complement strand
AGCCTAAGGAAAGCGAAGACATCTATATCCAGCTGGAACTATTCTGATTCAGGAGATGACTTTCCAGCGGACACGCCAGATTCCGTTGTTGAAGTCATGGCTGATTATCTTGAATTCACCGACCTCGGAGGTATTCGATACATGAGCACCTATGCACGCACAATCGTCGTAGTCTCCAATGCTGACTATGCGTAAAGTATCAGATGCGTCATCCGGCAACTTGCTCAGATCCACAATCGCGGCGGCATCTTCTTTCGAAACGAAATGTATCGTCACGGGCAATGCAGCAGTAATAATTTCATTGACCTTCGCCTCTATTGCTTCCACTTGTTCTTCTGTGGGGCAGGCAGTGAGGATGTAGTCGCATTTGCTTTTCTTCCGCTCGACATGGGCATTGCGTGAACGTGGGCAGCCGAACATGTTGACCATCGTGCGGTTAAGGATATGCTCAGCAGTGTGCGCCGGCTCGTATTCTGCCTTGTTATGGGCATTCAATATCGGTTCTTCCATAAATTCAATGATTTTTTCTCCGTTTCATTTCCGATTTCTGCGAAGATAGCAATTTTTCTTTGCCTGACTTCTCGAGGATACAGGTTGTTTTGTTCGTCGAGGCGACAAAGTGCGAAAAACCATAACTGCGATTCGTTTCTATTCTCAGGACAATATGACGGAATCAGATACTGGGCAGGATTCAAAAAATCAATCAGGCACAAAAAATCCGGACAGAAATCTGCCGGATTTTTTTAATCGCCAAATGGCATTTAATTCATTACACCTCAATCACTTACAGCAAGTACGTTGTTGTTGCTGGTGTAAAGTTAAAAATTCTGAAAGCAAATCACAACGTTCTGCGTTTGGTTGTAAGCCTTCGGTGAGGCACGTGTTGCAATTTTGTTCTGATTAGTTGCGATTAGTCTCGATTTTGTTACTAATCGCAGCAACTTTGTCAAAGTTGGTTCCGAGACGACCAAGCTCTGGGAAGGAGTTCCGCGAGGTCGCGACCGTCACGCTGGTAGTATGGAATTTGTTTGAGGACATCCTCCATCCACAAACGCTGTTCAATGCAGGCATTCTTGCAGGTACCTATCAGAGAGTACACTATTGCTGCGCGATATGCGGAGGCATCATTGCCGCAGAAGAGCCGGTTTTTTCTTCCAGGGCCAACGGGCGAATGGCTCGCTCAACAGGATTGTTGTCGATTGATATCCTTCCGTCATTGACATAACGGGAGAGTCTCTGGAGAAGAGTGAAGGTGTATTCGATTGCCTGGCAGATCCTGCTCTTCGGAAGGACCGTCGGATATGTATCTTTCATCCATTTCTCGAAGACCAGGATTACCGGATATGACTCCTTGACGCGTTTTGCAGAAAATCCGCTTGCCATATTTCTCTATTTCTTCTGTTCTTGAAGCCCTGCTAAAAACTCCTTTTTCGTCTTTCATCCGGAAAAACCGGCTTATTTCCGGATAAGTTGGCCGAAAATACAATTCGTCCGTAAAACCCCACCATTTTACGGACGAATGTGTTTTATATTGCCTACGACCGGGATACGCAGGGCTGCCGACCGGCTCCGCAATCAGCAAAGCCGCTCAAACTCCGTTACTCCATCAGCTTCTTGTACTTGAAGCGCTTCGGTTCCTCGTCGCCCAGACGGCGTTTCTTGTTTTCTTCGTATTCCGAGTAGGTACCCTCGAAGAAATAGACCTGGGAGTCACCTTCAAATGCAAGGATGTGGGTGGCGATACGGTCGAGGAACCAGCGGTCGTGGGAGATTACCACTGCACAGCCGGCAAAATTCTCAAGACCCTCCTCCAGCGCACGTATAGTATTGACATCCACATCATTGGTCGGCTCGTCGAGGAGGAGCACGTTACCCTCATCCTTCAGCGTGAGCGCGAGGTGAAGCCTGTTCCTTTCACCACCGGAAAGTATGCCGCAACGCTTCTCCTGGTCGGAACCCGTGAAATTGAAACGCGACACGTAGGCACGCGCATTGACATCCCTCTTGCCCAGCCTGATCCAGTCTGAACCGTCCGCTATCGTCTGGAACACAGTCTTTTCCGGATCAATGCTCTTGTGCTGCTGGTCCACGTATGCCAGTTTCACGGTCTCGCCGATAGTGATATCACCGCTGTCAGGCTGCTCCAGGCCCATAATGAGCCGGAACAATGTCGTCTTGCCGGCGCCGTTAGGACCGATCACGCCGACGATACCGGCCGGCGGAAGCACGAATGAAAGATGCTCGAACAGCAGTTTGTCGCCATAAGCCTTGGAAACATCATTGAACTGGATGACCTTGTTGCCGAGCTTCGGTCCGTCCGGGATGTAGATTTCGAGATTAGCCTCCTTCTCCTTGCCGTCCTGGCTGGCGAGCTTCTCATACGCACCGAGTCTCGCCTTGGACTTCGCATGACGCGCCTTCGGAGCCATTCTGACCCATTCCAGTTCCCGTTCCAATGTCTTTTTACGTTTGCTTTCCTGCTTCTCCTCCATCTCCAGGCGCTTGGTCTTCTGCTCCAGCCATGAAGAATAGTTGCCTTTCCAAGGAATGCCCTCTCCCCTGTCGAGCTCCAGAATCCAACCGGCCACGTCATCGAGGAAGTAACGGTCGTGGGTCACGGCAATCACCGTACCCTTATACTGCTGCAGATGAGCCTCAAGCCACTGGATACTCTCGGTATCGAGGTGGTTGGTCGGCTCGTCGAGCAGAAGCACATCAGGCTGCTGGAGAAGAAGACGGCACAATGCCACGCGACGCCTTTCGCCACCGCTCAATGTAGCGATTTTCGCATCCGACGGCGGACACTGGAGCGCATCCATAGCCCTTTCCAGCTTCGAGTCGATTTCCCAGCCTCCGCAATGTTCGATTTTTTCGGTCAATTCACCCTGCCTTTCGATGAGCTTGTTCATCTCGTCATCGCTCATCGGCTCGCAGAACTTCAGGTTCACGGCCTCATACTCCTTGAGCACGTCCATAATCTCCTGAACACCCTCCTGAACCACTTCCAGGACCGTTTTCTCAGGATCCATCTGCGGTTCCTGCTCCAGATAGCCCACACTGTACCCCGGAGCCCAGACCACCTCTCCCTGATAACTCTGTTCAATGCCGGCAATGATTTTCATCAATGTGGATTTACCCGAGCCGTTCAGACCGATGATGCCTATTTTCGCTCCATAAAAGAATGAAAGACAAATGTCCTTCAATATAACACGATTGCTTGATGGGAGGATCTTTCCTACCCTGTTCATAGAAAAGATAATCTTCTCGTCTGCCATAAAAATTCAGTATATGTATTTGTAAATTTCGGTAATCGACGGGCGAAGTTACGAATAAAATGCAGATGTCTCCAAAAATTTTCATTTCGGATGCAACATTTTGAAAACAACTTGCATCTATGCTGTAGGTTTAGGTTTTAGTACACGTTAAAAGGGGTTGGAAAGCAGCGATGCTTCCCGCTCCTTTACTTTTTTCTGCAATTTCCACATTATTTTCCCAAAAACAAGTATATTTATGAATTCCCATGCGTAAGAGACGCAGGAAAGAGACGCTTTGCGGAAGAAAAACACCGACATTGACCCGAACACCGGGCAACTAAATAGAAAACTTGATTTTGGGAAAATTACTGAAACATATATCGGCATTGACCCTGGCTATCCTGGTGCTGGGCCTACGGGCTAATGCGGGACCGGCGTGGCGTGGAACATTGACCCTTACACAGCCGGACGGCAGCGTGCTGCAGGCGAGAGTGGTCGGCGACGAGTTCGCGCACCTGATGGTGGATCTGCAGGGCAATGCATTGATTCAGAACAGCGAAGGCTGGTGGTGCTACGCGGCATTCAGCGGCGACGGCTCGATTCACAGCACAGGAACGGTCGCTGGGGACAAGCTTAGTCCGGCATCTGCGGCGGGCGGCGACATCGGCGAAGTGCTGAGAAAATGGAGCGCACAGAACAAGAGGGCATTGGTCCGGAATCCCCTGGTCGCGACGAAGGGCGGCCAAGTGGCGGGAGCCTGGAAGAAGGCTGGAAGCAGTTCGGGCACAGGCGCCGGCTGGACTCGGAACTGCGTTGGAGAAGGGGCTGCAAGCGGTTCGGAAGCGGAAGCCAAGAGCGATACCGAGGCAGGCTCCGGCGGGACCGGGAGCGACAACCCTGAGGTTATCCGGAAACGGTGCCTGGTGCTGCTTGCGGAGTTCAAGGACGTGAAGATGTCATTTACCCAGGAGCGGTTCGAGAATCTAATGAACACAGGGGAATCCAGCGTAAAGAACTATCTGAACGACCAGTTTCTAGGCAGGTATGAATTCACATTCGATGTGGCGCCGATCGTGACACTCAGCCAGACGCACCAGTACTACGGCAAGAATTCAAACGGAAAGGACTCACGGGCCGCCGAGGCAGTAGCTGAAGCATGCCGGCTGGCAGCCGCAAACGGGACCGACTTCTCCATTTATGACACGGACAATGACGGCAAAGTGGATGACATTCTCCTTTTCTACGCCGGAAAAGACGAGTCCGAGGGAGGCGGAGACGACTGCATCTGGTCCCACGCCTGGAAACTTAGTGCTGCAAACATCAACCTGACCCTTAACGGAAAGGTAATCGATTCATACGCAGCCACTTCCGAACTGTCATTGAGAAGCAGCGGAAAATATCAGTTCAAGACCATCGGCACCATCTGCCACGAATACAGCCACTCGCTCGGCCTCGCGGACATGTACGATACCGACTATGGAGGAAGCGGCGGAGAAGCAGACGGACTGTGGAAAAGCACCGCATTGATGGACAAGGGCAACTTCAACAACGACGGAAGAACACCGCCTTACTACAACGCCATCGACAGGGACATGCTCGGCATCGGCCAGTGCGAGGAACTGAAAGAAGGGCATTACGTGCTGGAACCGATAAACCTCAACGGACGGTTCCTCAGGATGGACACTGCCAATGAAGGGGAATACTATCTGATAGAGTGCCGGACAAACACCGGCTGGGACATCTACACAAGATGCAAGGGCCTGGCGATATACCACATTGACAAATCCGCGAATCTCACAGGCTATTCTCCTGTGTATGAGAGAGATGCGAGCGCAGCGGAGAGATGGACGAGCAACGAGGTCAACTGCCGGCCGCAGCACCAGTGCGCAGATATGATCGAGTCCCTGGACAATGCCAATGACATAAGCCAGATCATGTGGCCTTACGGCAAGAACAACTCGTTCACGCCACAGTCATCCCCGTCATTCACGCTCTGGGACGGCAGCAGTTCCCCGTTGTCGATAACGGACATCCTCCAGATAGGCGACAATGTCTCCTTCAATGTCGTGAAAAGCGAATCCGCCAACCCGGAAAAAGCCATTGACATCCGCAGGGACATCTATCAGGACACCGCCATAATCCAGTGGAAGACAGACGTTCCCGGCAGCACATCGCCAGCCTTCATACTCATTGGCGAGAAAGGAAAGAGCGAGACGGGTGAAATGACTGTCAATGCTTTCGAACCCGGAAAGTACGCCATCCGCCTGGAGGGGCTGAAACCCGCGACGACCTACACGATGAAGATTCATTATGAA
The DNA here is from genome assembly GCA_000432515.1 of Bacteroides sp. CAG:545. GTDB lineage: Bacteria > Bacteroidota > Bacteroidia > Bacteroidales > UBA932 > Cryptobacteroides. The sequence continues at coordinate 56,833 of HF995998.1, read as the reverse complement.
GCAAGCGGAGTGAAAGGCGAGGTCGTCAACGTGCAGTTCTCGACCAAGAAAATCTACCGGGAGGGTTATCCGTTCATATTCCTGAACACCGTGAAGCGAAACGAGGACGGGAGTTTCCCGGCCGGCTCGATGCTGCCGCTTGTCCTGCTCAATGCCAACAAGTTCAAAGCCGTGGAATGGTATATGGACGACCGCAGCATAATCGCCGACAAAAACGGCTACTTCAAGCTGACACGTTCCTGCAAGATCAAGGCTGTGATACTGTACATCGACGGCTCCAAGGAGATAATCGAAAAAAGCATGAGAGTAAAATGAGAAAACCGCATATCATAATAATCCTGCTGACAGTAATGTCAATGACTTCCTGTAATCGCGGGCACGGACCGGACAAGCAGTTCCTTGAGAATGAAAACATTACGCTGACCGTTGGAGGCCGCGAGAAAATCAGGTTCTGCCCGGACACCTGGCAGCTGAGCTACAACGAGGACAACAAGCAGTTCCGCGCCAACAACGACTCCATGTCGGAATTCTTCATCCTGACCTGCTCGGACATCCCGGCCAGGCCGGGTCAGAACATCAAGTGCTCACTGAAATACACCGACGGAGGAATCGCGGTATATAAGACAGGAATGCAGTTCGAAGTACAGAAAATCGACGATGAAGGCAGGGTATGGCTATGGTGCAAAAAACGCAGTACCGGCATCACTGCCAAGATACTGCGTTAGCACTATATCGGAAGTCTTCAGACTACCACACGAATTCAAAACGGATATCCACCGGAACACCGCCTCTGTTCACATTGGCGATATCTGCGGACAATGCCTCAGGAATGACTGCATGATTGGACTCATATTCCCTGGCGAACATATAGTTGCCGGTAGCCTGAGTTTCAAGAATCAGATTTGACCATTCAGCCACCACCTCAGGAACCTTCTCGAAATTCACATGATAGAGACCGTCCTTGTTGCGCTCGAATGCGCCATGATCTTTCAGAAAGTTGTAGCACATCATATTCGCACGGCCGTGCGCGTCAGCAGCGCCGAAACGCACTGAACGGATCAGGCTCGCGATATATGTAGTGATGGCCGCCTCCTTGGAGATGAGAGGAATCTCACCCTTGTCAATGAGGTTGCATACCATATAGAGTCCCAGGATGTCAGCCTTCGCCTCCTCCCATGTGGAAGCCTGATTGCCGAGAGCATCCTTTACTGAACCGAGACCGTTCACCGTCTCCTTTACGCCGAGACCGTGTGCGACTTCATGGAAAGTCACATTCCAGAAGAAAGCGTCAGCGCTGAGATACCTCTGCTGAGGCTCCTCGAACAGAATCTTGCCGATAGGATAGACCATCTTGTCGAACTTGGCCTTGATGACATTGCGCAACTGAAGACGACGTGTACCCTTTTCCGCCTGGACCTGGTGGTCGTTAGGCAAGTTTATGGCAATGGTCTTTCCGCCCGCGTTGGCATCACCGGCATAATAGATGGCGTCATACACGAACATATCCGACTGAGTTCCCGGAACAAAAGTCTTGTAGGCATCCGGACACGGAAGCGACTTCTGCAGGTCAGGAAGCATCGCGATATACTTGGTCAGCTCCTCGGTCTTCTTGAGGTCCTTGAGCAGAATGAAGCACTCATAAGACGTCTTGATGCCATAGACACCGTCCTCATAGTTCTCGATAGGACCGATCACGAGGTCCATCTTGCTGTCCTTCATATCCATCCAGGCATAGTCAGACTCAAGATACGAATCAGTACGGAGCGCCTCCGCCCTTTTCAGAAGATAATTCCTCACGCTCTCCTTGATGGTCATGGTAGCCGCGCTCTCCAGATAACCGCAGATTTTCTCCACCTTATCCTTGTAGGCATCGTGATACCATACCACTTTCAGTTTTCCGTCCTCACCGCGTCTGATCAATGTATAAGGACTGAGCTTGGCAGGATCTTCAAGAGCATCGAACTCCTCCTGAGTCATATCAGCAGGATAGAAACAAGCGCCTGCAGGCTTCTGTCCATAACCATCAATGAACGGAGCATTGTTGTCAAGACGGTCCCACGGGCCATAGTTGATAAGAGCGAAATCCTTCTCAGGGCAATCCTTCATCGAAAGGATCTGGTTCTTGTCGCCGAATGTCTGCTGCCAGAATATGCCATCGACCTCATCAGCCGCCTGGCGGAACAGATTCAGGACCTCCTTTCCGTTGTCAGAGATACCATCCATATACGGTGAACCTATCTGGAACACCGCATATGAATCTATCTTCTTCTGAATGTCGGACTTCGGCCCTTTGTTTCCGCAAGAAACCAAGGCTGTCAGGCACAAAGCAGTAATGATTGTCTTTTTCATCAAAATTAGAATGACAATGCGATCTGGATGAAGTCATCAGCCTTGAGGGCTGCGCCACCGATAAGACCGCCATCGATATCAGGACAAGCGAAAAGTTCCTTCGCATTTGAAGGCTTGCAGCTTCCGCCATAAAGGATGGTGGTATCCTCTGCTACCTGAGCACCGAACTTGTCAGCAAGCACCTTACGGATGCAAGCGTGGATTTCCTGAGCCTGCTCTGCTGTTGCGGTCTTGCCTGTTCCGATAGCCCAAACCGGCTCGTAAGCGACAATGATCTTAGCCATTTCCTCAGCAGAAAGACCGAAGAGAACATTCTCAATCTGAGATGTAACAACCTCGAAATGCTTTCCAGCCTCTCTCTGCTCGAGGTTCTCACCTACGCAGAAGATAACGCCGAGACCGTTTGCAAGAGCGAGTTTGACCTTCTCTACGAGAGTAGCGTCTGTCTCACCGTAGTACTGTCTTCTCTCAGAGTGGCCGAGGATAGTATATTTGCAACCAGCTGAAGCGAGCATTGCAGCTGAAACTTCACCTGTGTAGGCGCCTTTCTCCTTGTCAGCGCAGTTTTCTGCAGAAAGTTCTACCTTAGAGCCCTTTACTACATCTGCTACAGGAACAAGATGTGTAAAAGGAGTAGCAATGATGAGACCTACAGACTCAGGAACCTGAGCAGATTTTTCAACTACAGCTTTTGCGAGCTCTACGCCCTCCGGAACTGTAGTGTTCATTTTCCAGTTACCGGCTACAATGTTTTTTCTCATAATAATATCTTACTTTAAAAATAATGCAAAAACTGTCCGGAGAACACTATCCCCGAACAGTCTGCAAATTTAATAGTTTTATGTCAAATATCAAACCGGAGTTTGTCACTCAGGCTGTTGCCGTTCCGACTACTTCGTGTAATTGAATTCAATATGGGCCACTTCCGTAGTGACACCTGAATCAGACGACGATTTCCTGTAGCCGAAAGCGTAGGCGACATATGTTCCCGAGCTCTCGATAATGTCCGAGAAATCAGATGACTGCCTGCCTGTAAGCACCAATTTGTCCAGCATACTGTATTTCTTGGCAATAGACACATACTGACGGGCAATGTCCGCGTGATCCTCACACTCATCCCAGGCAGCCTTCGATGTCACACCGCAGATATAGGTGTAATCTGCCGACGGTGTCACCGTCAATGTCGTGCCTGACATGGACAATGAGAAAATCATGTCCACCTGGGTGGCCTGGCGGGTCCTGAACTTGCAGTACTCTGTGCCTCCGTCATAAATCACTGCACCGGTCTCGTCGAAATGCACATTGAAAGCAACTACGGCATATTCGGAGTTGTCGTCCAGGTCCATCGACGTATTCTCATCCTCAGCAGAATTGAAATAGCCCAAGTACAACAGATTGTTAGGGTCAGCACCTTCAGGCATCATGGTTGCCATGGAAACAAGATTGTTCACCAGCAGGGCCGTTATATTCTCGTAGCTTCCGTACTGCTTCACGTCGCTCTGCCTTACTATGGTACAATAATACAGTTCCGAAGGGTCCACCGGTGTAACTTCCACCTTCACGGAAGAAGTCTTTATGTCACTTACCTGAATCTTGAACCTGTTGAAAATCGGCTTGGCGTCAGATTCCTTGCTCTGCAGGATGTGCAGGACCACAGGTGACGCATTTTCCGCCGACAGCAGGACACGGCCGGTTCTGTCAGATTTGTCTGAATTAGGCTCCACTTTCAGAGTCACCTTGTCCAAAGTGACTTCAGACACGCTGATCCAGGCCGCCTCGCTGGATACTTCCACCAGACTGGCCGCAGCATATCCTTCAATGCTGTAAAGAACCGAAACCGTACCTCCGGCTACGTCAGCCTTGAACAAATGGCTATCCACCTTCACCACCGAAGGGATAACAGGGTCATCCCCGCTCCCGCCGCACGAAACGGCAAGAGCAGAAAAGACGACCGCGAAAATGATTCTGAAAAATGAAGTCTTGTTCATAAACTATTATTCTTCGACGAAAATCACATCAAAACTCTTGACTTTATTGACAGAATATCCATCAGGAGCTATGCTGAACCACAGATAGTCTGAATTATCATTCACAACAACGCTCTTTTGATACCCGTCAGCAACCTCACTAGAAGTAATGGCAGATTTAGGCGCACTGGTCCAGTTCAGTCCGTTGTCAGAGAACTTCACTGCCATTTGGCCCCACATACCACTCTGAACAGCAAAACTTGAAACGACTGTAACTTCAGATACGACTCCTACAGACTCGGTCGGAGCTATTGTCGATGTAATGCGTACAAATTCCGCAGTTGACTCCTTAAGCAAGACTTTAGCGAACTTGAGATTTACCGTCGTTGTCTTTGAAGGGTCTGTTGTACCTTTAGCCGTGAATGGAATTGTCAGTTCAGCAGAAACATTAGTTCCGACTGTTTGACCACCATCTTCGAGTTCCTTAATCTTCGCCTGAATGTAAGTATAGACCTCTGATGCGCTGACAGAGAGCTTATATTCAGCTGAATTCACACTAGCCTGAATGACTTTCAATTCAGCTGAAGCTTCGCCACCGATACCTTTGGCCTTGACAGTAACTGTTCCGGCCCTCTTGGCGCCCTCATTTGCTTTTACAGAGTATGTAAGTTTGCCGTCAGCATAACTTGCTGTCAGCCATTCTTTCGCATCTTCTGAAACAGTCACTTCTGGATCAGCATTCGCACCCTTCACATCGCATGCAACCTCGAAAGAGCCTGCAATCTTATCCACCTTCACGACGA
>HF995998.1:45522-51686 GCA_000432515.1 Bacteroides sp. CAG:545 | reverse complement strand
GACGCTCTCAGCAAAAACTACTTCAGGAGCTGAGTTGAATGAAAGTTCACCAATGTATGGACGGCAATTCTCAGTAGAAAGGCTGTCAACCGTCAGGACAAAGCGGCCATACTCCACACCGGTAGTATTGGCAAAGTAATAGTTTACACCATTACAGTTATCGTTGTTTCCGGTGATTTTAACAGTTCCGAGTTTATATGACTTGTCTCCGTCTTCAAGACTCACTGTGAATGTTCCGGTAGCATCGTTCGTATATATACCCAAGTTCGCTTTAACAAGCTTGATTCCGCCGAAAGCAGCTTCAGAAGACAGGATAACCTTTTTCCCCTGAATTGCCTGATATGCAAGCAATTGAGCATATCCCGCATCAGCATATGCTGAAGAGCCGTAGTTGTCATTACCTGAGCCAGGATATGCAAGAGAGAATGCCATCTGTTTGCTTGGGTCATTACCCCATTTCTGAGATCTCTTATTAGAACTTAAGCAGTTGCTATATGACAGCGTATTTACCCAGCTTTCTCCTTCTGCAAGAATCACATCATGAGAAACAGCAGTATCCGCTTCTTTGAAATGCACTGTCGGCGAGGTAATCTTACTACGTGAAACCACCAGTCCCTGACGCTCGAAAACAAGGTCATATTTAGGAGTAGCAACTGTGATTTTCACATCATAAGTACCAGGGTTCGCAACGAACCACACCACGTTGTCTTTAACTGTAACCTCATCCGTAGATGTAACAACGATAGACGATCCCGAATTCAAAGCATTAAGCTCCATCTTGGAGGCATCACCAGTAATATCAAGGACGAACTGACCGCAAATGTCCTTCTTTTCACCTACCGCCTCGATAGTCACACTTTTGACTTTCAAGGACGCATACTTTTCAGGCACATCAGAGAAGGAGAGTTTACCAAAACCAAATATATGGGCAAACTCAACACCGTTACTACTTGAAAAGTCATATTCGTGATAAGTAGTTTCGGTTTTTGAGTCTGTACTGATTACCGTAGGCTTGACAACCATCACGTCTGACTTGGAATCCCATTCGGACTGAGTGGCAGATTGGGTTCCTGACAGATTCACGCGCCACTTGGTCAAGTCCTCACCGGTAGAAGCAACTGCGTCTTTTGGAAATACGCCATAGAACTTATATGCATCAGCTATAGCTGCTTTACTGATGCTAAAAAAGCTTCCTTCGAAAACGGGAGAATCTGGCTGAAAATCTTTTATTGTCTTAAAAATAGAGTAATATTGACGAGCATAGTCAGTAGATTTAGTTCCGACCTTCACTCCGGTAGTCGGCGTACTTTCTTTAGCAATCGCTGCGTAAAAGGCATCTCCTTTTTCAAATTTGATATGTGAATCGCCGTCAAACTTAGCTTTGGTATCAGCGCCATTCGACACGTTTACTCTCACTGAAAGATTTACGACATCGGACATTTCCGGTGCACTTTCTGTCTTTGCACAGCCTGCCGCAACTGCGAGCAATGCTGTCATATATAATAATTTCTTCATAATCAAACGTCAATTACCAGTTAAGATATTCGTTTTCATCACTGATGATAATGCCACCGAAAGTACCATAAACGTCACCCAATTTGACATTTATATACTGAGCTGAATATTTGCCGTCACTGTTGCGTACAGCTTTCAGCATGATGTAAGCATTTTCCAAAGCATCAGGGACAGTTACGGTGACTGTGCAGTTGGCTTCATCCAGAACAGCTTCCACACCCTTGCATTCCATCAGGACATGAGTTGTCTCGTCAGCTCCGTAAAGTTTGTATGTAAATTTGACTGTCTCGCCAGGGAATACATTCTTCACATCCTTGGCAACTTTTATCATAAACGCATGCTCCTTAGGGATGCTGATGACGGTCTCACCGAGTGTAAAGACGAATTCGTCATCGGTCTCTGACATCACGAGCTCAGGTTTTACTGTACCGGTTACAGGCACTTCCTCCCAAGCGTTTCCGTCGAAGGAAACATACCATTTGCCGTCCTGAATCTTGAATTTAGGGGTTTTTCCGTCCACGCCGTCTTTTCCTGTCACAGGAACCTTGTTGCCGGCATTGAGAAGGAACTCTCCGTCAATGGTCCAATAAAGCACTCCGCCATCTTCCTTGACTCCAACTACCGGAGCGACTGCGTCCTTACCGTCCACGCCGTCCTTTCCGTTATTACCGTCTTTTCCATTCAATCCGTTTGAGATAGAAGAAACAGTACCGTCGCTGAAGTAAATCTTGTAGCCGTCAGCCAACGTCTCGACTTTGGAAATGGTCACAGCTTTCTTTGCAGCCTCCACAAGAGCACTGATCGAAGAAGCATTTTCATTGACCTTGGATTCGAGAACGGACACTTTCTGCTCGAGAGTCTCCACTCTGTCCTTCAGGTCACCGCAGGCGCAGCATACTGATGCCACAGCCAGCATTGACAAAAATAATTTTCTCATACTTATAAATGTTATGAATTTAATAGTTTCTAAAAAGCCAGAACCGGTCGGCAGATGATCTTATCGTCTGTATATGCTGCCGTAGGCTCTAAAAGACCGGTATCATACAGCCAGAATATGCAACATGAAGGGTCCTCATTGTTGTCATAGAGGGTAGAGGACATCAGTTCGCAGATATTGCTTTTCCCCCTCGACCGACAGCTGACCAGATTCTCTTTCTGTCCTTCAGGGACCAGTCTCATTACCGAATTTATCTTCTCTATAGGGTTATATGTCAGATTCATCGGATCCTCTCTATAGAAGTATGTGATATCGTAAGAATACGTCCTGAGTTTCAACAGATGGGCAGCCATCTCACTTCCACCGAGATTTGCAAGCATATCCCAGATCTGTCCGATAGAAGGCACGTACCAGCCGGAAGAAGTCGCCGGAGCGGCAGGAGAGAAATCAGTCGTAGTCCAGTCGAATGCCGGATATTTCTGAAGCTTCTCGCCAGGATACGTCTGCAATATCGCATCTGTCCAGCCTCTTCCATTCACATCTGCATACCAGGAAGTTCCGACTTTCTTTACAGGAATCTTATTATTTGTCTCGGAATCAAACTGGACTGCCCACATCGTAGTCGTCGCGCCAGGAGCGTGTGCAGCTTTTGTGCACAGAACTAGACCATGATTATGTCCTGCAGCCTTGTCAATGTCTGAAAATCTTTCCGGATCTGTCTGGAAGACGATACCTATCACCGTCTTGCCTTCTACAGGAGCAGGTTTTTCCTCTTTCCATACAGGAGATGTTCCGTCCGCATTGATGGAGACAAGACCTCCGTCGCTCCAGGTTCCGTCAGAATAGTAATAGTCTCCGATCTTAGGTGGAAGCACAGGGATTTCCTTCTCTTTCACGGTCACTTCGCACTCGGCCGACTGACTGCCGGAAGTAGCCTTTAGCACGGCCTTGCCAGCCTTGAGACCGGTAACCTTCGCTGCCACGATATTGTCATCTATTACAGCGTCAATAATTTCATAGCCAATGATTTCCGCCGGAGACACTTCCCATTTCACGGTCTTCATCGTCGCGTTTTCAGGAAGGACAGTGGCTGTAACCATGAACGTCTCTTCTTCCGAAATCTCTTTGGATACTATATCGAGTTCAATGGATGAAACTTCCACGATCTTCACCGTCACGTCACAGAAGGCCTCCAATGTTCCGAGTTTGGCGGTTACACGTGCCGTACCCGGAGCAAGCGCCATGAGGTAGCCGTTATATGCGCTCAAGACCTTTTCATCGGATGAGGACCATTCCACGAGAGGATTGGTGGTATCATCAGGCTTTACCACGGCCTTCAGACTGTAAGTCTCACCTACGAACATCTCCAGTGACGAATCACCCAATGTCAGGCTGACAGCCTCGACAGGAAGCACTTCCACGCTGCACGCCGCAGACTCACCATCGACCACTGCCACAATAGTGGTAGTGCCGAGAGCCTCCGATTTCAGTCTGATGGACAAGCCGTCGTCCTCCAGTTCCTTATCTGTTATGGTTACGATGGACTCGTCAGCAACGGAGAGTTCAGCACTCATCGCTTTCACAAGAGGCTCTATCTTCAGAGGCACTGTCGCTTCCGCACCTGCCACTATAGTGTATTTCTCTTCAAGGAACTCGACAGAAGTCTTTATCTCTTCTGCCGGGCTTTCTTTCTTCTCAGAACAAGAAGTTATGACCAATATGGAGAACACTCCCCACAGGAGACTTTTCAATCGCATAAGCTGTACAACGTTAATATAAGGTTAATAAGAACACTTATCTACTTGTTCGTTTAATTCGCAGTGTGCAATTTACAATTTCTGATTTTAAAATCCAATAGAAAATTGATAATATTTAGTAATTTTGCAAACTACGCGAAAGATTCGCGGATTGCCAGAAAAACAGAAAAACAGAAAAACAAAAAAGAACAAAATATGAAAAACTTCGTAGAAGAACTCAAATGGAGGGGAATGATCCAGGACATTATGCCCGGGACTGAAGAAAAACTGATGGAAGGCCCTACGGCAGCCTATGTGGGAATCGACCCTACGGCGGATTCGCTTCATATCGGCCACATGGTCAGCATAATGATTCTCAAGCACTTCCAGGCTTGCGGCCACAAGCCGATAGCATTGATCGGAGGCGCTACCGGAATGATAGGCGACCCGTCAGGAAAGTCACAGGAAAGGAACCTGCTGGATGAGGAGACATTGAACCACAACATCGCGGGCATCCGCAAACAGCTTTCCAAGTTCCTGGATTTCGATTCTGACGCGCCTAACAAGGCTGAGCTTGTGAACAACTACGACTGGATGAAGGGTTACAGTTTCCTGAACTTCATCCGCGACATCGGCAAGCACATCACAGTAAACTATATGATGGCCAAGGATTCCGTGAAGATAAGACTGTCCAATGAATCCCGCGACGGTCTTTCATTCACCGAATTCAGCTACCAGCTTCTCCAGGGCTATGATTTCCTCTGGCTCTACCAGAACAAGAACTGTCATCTGGAGATGGGCGGAAGCGACCAGTGGGGCAACATCACCACAGGCGCGGAGCTTATCCGCAGGACATTGGGCAAGACTGACGCCTATGCATTGACCTGCCCTCTTATCAGAAAGGCTGACGGCAAGAAGTTCGGCAAGACCGAGAACGGCAACATCTGGCTCGACCCTGAAAGGACGTCTCCTTACGAGTTCTACCAGTTCTGGCTCAATGTTTCTGACGAAGATGCCGTGAGATACATCAAGATCTTCACCATGCTCAGCAGGGATGAAGTCGAGGCTGCCATAGCAGAACATCAGCTGGATCCTGGACAGAGAAAGCTCCAGAAGCTTCTTGCAAAGGAAGTCACCACTATGGTCCACGGAGCGCAGGAGTATGAGAATGCCGTTTCCGCGTCCAAGATGCTGTTCGGCAATTCCACTTCCGAGGAGCTGAGGAAACTGGACGAGAGAACCTTCCTCGCCGTGTTCTCAGGCGTGCCGACATTCGACATAAAGAAAGAGGAACTGCCTTGCCCTGTCATCGACCTTCTTGCAGTCAAGACTCAGGTGTTCCCGTCCAAGGGCGAGTGCCGCAAGATGATTCAGGGCGGAGGTGTCAGCATCAACAAGGACAAGGTTGCCTCCATCGACTATGAGGTCAGCGAGAAGGATATCATTGACGGAAAATATATCCTCGTGCAGAAAGGCAAGAAGAACTATTACCTTTTAAGAGTTATCTGATTATGGAAAACAGCACAAGGCAGCTCAAGGTGGCGAAAGAGCTGCAGAAGGACCTGGCTGAGATAATCCGCAGCAAGGGCATGGCGGCGTTCGGCGGCGCCATGGTGTCCGTGACCGAGGTCAGGATAAGTCCGGACCTGTCTGTCGCCAAGGTTTACGTGAGCATCTTCCCGTCAGCCAAGGCGGAAGCTGCCATGCAGACCATCAATGAGAACTCACGCGCCATCCGCGGAGAGCTCGGGCATATCGTGGCCAAGCAGTTCAGGATAGTGCCGGAGCTGGTGTTCTACCTGGATTCGTCTCTCGACTATGCCGAGCACATCGACGAACTGCTCAAGAAATAACTGATCATGAGACTGGCTACCCGATTTGCCGTCCGTTACCTGTTCGCGAAGAAATCACATAATGTGATAAACATCATTTCCGCGATCAGTGCGACGGGTATGGCTGGGGGGGCGGCTCTCCCC
>HF995998.1:27835-45507 GCA_000432515.1 Bacteroides sp. CAG:545 | reverse complement strand
CTGTCGGCACCGCCGCACTCATTATGATAATGTCCGTTTACAATGGATTCGACAGTCTGGTCAAGGACTCGCTCGGGAACATTGAACCGGACATTGTCGTTTCTCCTGCGCGGGGCAAGGTGTTCGTGCCTGACAGTCCCGCTTTCGACTGGGCCTACGACCAGAAAGAGGTGCTGAACATGTGCAGCATCCTGGAGGAGAACGTTTTCCTGAATTACGACGGGCACAGCGGCATCGTGAAGGCCAGAGGCGTGGACAGCGTTTATGAAGAGGAGACTCCGCTGAGGGACAAGATAAAGGACGGCACTTTCAGGCTGCACCGGGGAGATGTGGAAATGGCGGTAATCGGCGCCAAGACGGCCTACGGCATGGATATGAATCCTCGTTTCATAGCCCCGATTGAGATCTACTACCCCGCAAGGGACCGCAGGATCTCGCTTGCAAACCCTGCCGCTTCCATCGAAATGGTGAAGGTCTATCTTGCAGGAGTGTTTTCGGTCAATGCAGAGGTTGACGCCAATCTGATGATCGTCCCTATCGAGACCATGCGTGAACTGCTGGACTACAAGGACGAGGTGTCGGACATCGAAATCAGGATAGCGCCGGAGTATGGCGAGAAGGGCGTGAGGAAAATCATTGACGGACTGAAAGAGAGGCTCGGTGACGGCTACCTCGTGCGTGACAGGTTCCAGCAGAATCCGGCATTGTACAAAATGATGCAGTACGAGAAGGCCGCTATATTCCTCATATTGATTTTCATAATTGTCATTATCGCTTTCAGCATCTTCGGGTGCCTGTCAATGCTGATTATCGAGAAGAAGAACGATATCGCCACTCTGCGCAGCCTCGGTGCTCAGGACGGGCTGATAAACAGGATTTTCATCACGGAAGGATGGTTCATATCGTTGGCCGGACTGGTGGTGGGACTGGTGGTGGGCATCGGTTTCGCCCTGCTGCAGCAGCATTTCGGCTTCATAAAGATGCCGGGGGGATTCGCCACGCCTGCTTACCCTGTCATCCTGAAGTGGTCTGACATTCTGCTCACTTCCGTCTGTGTCTGCCTTATCGGGCTGATAATGGCGGTCATTCCTGTAAAATCAATATCCGACAAGCACAGCTCTACCGATGAATAAGAGGCTTACAGCAGTATGGGCCGCGACATTGGTCCTGGTTCTTGTGCTTTGCGTCATTGACCTGATGTCAGGGCGCACGAGCATCGGTGTGGGCGAGATTTTCGGAACTTTATTCTGCGGCAACGAATCTGACAATGCATTGATAATAAAAGAATTGCGACTTCCGCGTATCGTTACTGCGATTCTTGCGGGTGCGGCGCTTTCGCTTTCCGGTGCGCAGATGCAGGCGGTGTTCAGGAACCCGTTGGCGGACCCGCACATTCTGGGAGTCAGCGCAGGAGCTGGCGCAGGTGTGGCCACGGCCGTGATGCTTTCCGCTTCACATTCTTCACTGCTTGATTCGGGCCTGGCAATCAGTTCTGCTGCGGCTGTCGGTGCGATGGCGGTCTCGCTCATCGTCCTGCTTCTTTCTCTGAAAATCCGCAGGTCCTCGGAGATGCTGATAATCGGCGTTCTGGCAGGCTTCATCACAAGTGCATTGACTTCCGTAATCGCCTATCAGACAGACGACAGCAGGCTCAAGACATACTGGAGCTGGGCGGCCGGAAGTTTCGGGAACAGCACATGGAGCTCGGTAGAGATTATGGCTGCGGCGCTGGTGATAGGGTTTGTCGTGGCGCTGTGGCAGAGCAAGAGTCTGAATCTGCTGCTTTTCGGGGACGAGTACGCCTGCGCGTCCGGGGCCAATGTCCGCCTCACCCGTATCGTGACCATGTTCGGATGCTGTATCACAACCGGTGCGGTAACTGCGTTCTGCGGGCCTGTGGGCTTTGTCGGCATCATCGCGCCGCATATCGCCAAGAAGATTTCCGGGCAGTCATCCATGCGGACTGTTCTGCCGCTTTCGCTGTTTACCGGTGCCGCCATCAGTCTTGCCGGCGACCTGCTTACGCAGATATTTCCGACTCCCGTGCCGGCCGGAAGCACTATCGCATTGATCGGAATTCCTCTGATTCTCTATTTCATAACCCGAAAGTAGCGTGGTGCTCTTTACAGCACGGAAGCAGCGCTCCTGAAGCACTCCGAAAGGACTGCTCTGCGCACTGCCACAGATGCATTCGCGCCCGAGTCAATGAATTTGGGCGTTCCGGCGTCCCGTATGATTCCGAAGATGCGGTTACAATGCCGTGAGGCCTCGTAGATGTCGTGTGAGGAGAAAATGACCGAGATTTCCGGAGACATGGAGTCGATGGTGGAAAGTACTGCCGCGCGGCTGTCCACGTCGAGGAAGGCTGTCGGCTCATCGAGCAGGACCACATCGGCTTTCTGGACCAATGCAGTGGCAATGGCCGCTTTCTGGAATTCGCCGTCGCTGAGTGTGGAGATGTCCCGGTGCAGGAGTTCGGGGATTCCTACGTTCTCTACCGCGGTCTTTATCTGGTTCTTCAGACGTGCGGGAATACGGCCCAGCCAGTCGGTTTCGAGATAACAGCTTGCTGCCACGAACTGATCCACGCTGAAGCCTTGCACTTTAGGTATTCTTGCAGGTATGAGGACTGTGCGGCGTTTTTCACTGCTGGCGGAAAATGAACATTTCCCTGAAACGGGCGGCTGCAGAAGGGCGAGAGTGCGCAGCAATGTGCTCTTGCCCAAGCCGTTGGCTCCGCAGAGGAGTATCCGCTCCCCTGCCCCGACCGAGAAGTTAACATCGGCAATGACAGTCTTCCCGTCATAGCCGGCTGTCAGATTTTCAGCATCGAAAGTCCAGTTCTCTCCCATGTCTATCTTTTCCTGGAACCCACCGGAATATCTATCACGTATTTCTCCTCGAAAACAGGGTCATTGATCCAATCCTGTATCTTCCAGGTCCTTACGGAACCCGGACGGAGTCCGGCCATGCTCATCATCCGGCAGAGTTCTTCCGCAAAATCTCCACCCTTCAGGTAGAATATGTCGCCGGTGTAGCAGCCGGCCACCCATGGCCAGAAATTGTCAAGCGCCGTCACTGCTCTGGACACGACATAGTCGAAAACCCTGCCCAGCGATTCTGCACGGGCATTGACGACTGTCACATTGGCAAGTCCGAGCGACTTGGACACGGCCTCGGCGACGATGGTCTTCTTGCCGACCGAGTCGCACAGCACGAAATCAACTTTCGGGAACAGTACCGCCAGCGGAATGCCGGGGAAACCGCCTCCCGTGCCGAGGTCCAAGACATTGACCTTCTTCTGTCCTGATGTCCACTGCGAATATATTTCGGGCCTCACTTCTTTCAGATAGCGGGCAATAGCCAGGGAATGGAGCACGTGCCTGATGTAGAGACTGTCAATGTCTTTGCGCGATATGACATTGATTTTCGCGTTCCACTCGCCATATAGTTTTTCCATTGACCTGAATGCTTCTTCCTGGGCCGGCGTGATGTCGGGAAACGAAGTCCTTACGGTCTGTATGAAATCATTGAAACTCATAACTTATTCTTCTTCAAGCATTTTCTCCACAATCAGAGCTTTGGCGCGGCTGATTCTGGTCTTGACTGTATTGATCGGCAGTTCCGTCTTTTCGGATATTTCCTTGTAGCCGAGATAGTCCACGTAGCACATTTTGGCAATGTCACGGTAGAGTTCCGGCAGGCCTTCTATGCATGAGAGGAATTTCTCGTGGTCCTGGCTCATAATGATAACTTCCTCAGGGCCAGGCTGTTCCTCATCCGCGATTTCGGTCTGTCCCAGGTCGGGCGAGTCGATGGGCAGGACATCCACCATGCCCTTGCTTTTTCCGGACTGCTTGATGCTGTGGTCCAAGGCCTTGTTCTTGGCGATGGCGAAGAGCCATGTGGAAAATTTCTTGGTCCTGTCGAATGTGTCCAGTTTCTGGAAGGCATTGGCAAAACTTTCTATGCAGACGTCGGCCGCCTCCTCAGGGTCCTGTATGATTTTCCCGACGTGCAGGAATACAGCCAGCTGATACTTGGCATGCAGGGCGGTAAACGCTTTCTGATTCCCGTCAAGAGCCATCTTGACGAGTTCCTCATCATTGATACTAATGAGCTTCGAGCCAGTTTTTGCCATAATTACATTCTACCGTTAGCGGAACTGACAGTTCCATTACATTTTCCATACAATCCTTCACCACTTTCATCAATGTCCGGGTTTCCCCCTCGGGCACATCGAAAAGCAGTTCGTCGTGTATCTGCAGGACCATCTTGCTCTTCAGGGACGCTTCTGTCAATTTCCGGTCCACATTGATCATCGCCATCTTGATTATGTCGGCCGCAGTGCCCTGGATCGGGGCATTGACCGCATTGCGCTCCGCAAGGGCACGGACTGTCGCGTTCTTGGAATTGATGTCGGGCAGGTACCGTCTCCTGCCGAACAATGTCTCCACATAGCCGTTCTCCCTTGCCGCCGCCACTGTATCGTCAATGAATGCGCGGATTGCCGGGAATGCGGCGAAGTAATCGTCTATCAGTTTCTTGGCTTCTGTCCTGGATATGCCCAGGCGCTGTGCCAGGCCGAAAGACGAGATGCCGTACATTATGCCGAAGTTCGCGGTCTTGGCCACCCTCCTCTGGTCCGGCGTCACCTCTTCGTGAGCCACGCCGAAAATCTTCTCCGCAGTAGCAGAATGAATGTCAATGCCGTTTCTGAATGCCTCCACGAGATGTTTGTCCTGGCTCAGATGGGCCATGATGCGCAGCTCGATCTGGGAGTAGTCCGCCGACACGATCACGCCGTCTGACGTACCCGGGACAAATGCCTTCCTGATTTCCCTGCCGCGTTCTGTGCGCACCGGGATATTCTGGAGGTTCGGGGCTGATGAGCTGAGTCTTCCCGTCGCCGTAAGTGCCTGATTGAATGTAGTATGCACACGTCCGTCAATGTTGGAGACGTATGACGGGAACGGCTCTATATATGTGGAAAGGAGTTTCTTCACTGCACGGTATTCGAGGATTTTGCCGACCACGGGATGCTTGTCAATGATGGCCGTAAGCGTGGCTTCATCCGTCGTGTAACTTCCTCTGCCTGACTTCTTTGCCTTCGGATCGAGCTTCAGCTTGTCGAAAAGCACATCACCCACTTGTTTCGGAGAAGATATGTTCAGTGACGGCTCGTCCGCAAGTTCACGGATTTCCGCCTCAAGCGCTGCGGTCTCACGTCTGAGAGAGTCCGCAAAGTCCTCAATCTGAGCAAGATCCACCTTCACGCCGTCGCGCTCCATCTTCGCCAGCACTCTCATAAGCGGCTCCTCCATCTCGGAGTACAACTTGTCCAGGCCAGCTTTCTCCAGTTCCTTTCGTATCGCAATGCCGGTCAATACCGCTGCCGACGCATAGCGTCTCGCCACCTTTCCGTCCTCATCAGCCGGAGTGTCGAAAAGACTCGCCGGGGCCTCTGCCTCTTCTTCCTTTTCAAGGTCAATGCCCAGGAATGTCTTGGCGAGCATTTCCTGCCTATGGCTTGTTTCCGGATTCAGAAGATAATGCATCAGACTGTTATCCAAAAGGTTACCTTTCAGGTCAATGCTTTCGTTCTCCAGAAGCAGCATCTGGAGTTTGAGGTCATAACCGTATTTTTTTATGTCTTCGTTTTCCAGGAGAGACTTGAATTCAGACGGGGCGCCGAATGCCACCTTCGCGGACAGTTCCCCGTCCTCCACTGCCACCGCAATCCCTGCTGCTTCCCCGAAAATACCGGGTTCATAAGAATCTGTGACAATGCCGACTGCACCTTTGCTGCCTGCCAGTTCTGAAATCTCCGCTGCAGAAACTTCTTCAATCTTCAGTTCCGCCGACTGTACATTCTTTGTCTGGAGACCAGCCCCTGAGGCATCCGGAATGAGTTTCCTGAGCGAATTGAACTCATAATGGCTGAAAAGTTCCGCGACCTCAGGAGTGAATGCCAGGGCCACATGCATATCCTCTTCCGGCAGGTCAATGTCGGTCTTGATGGTCACGAGATCGTGGCTCAGTCCGATATGCTGCTCCGCTTCACGGAACATGACCTGCTGACGTGCAGACAGTTCCGATATATGCTCATAGATGTTCTTCACTGTTCCGTATTTGGCTATCAGCTTGCCTGCGCCCACTTCGCCGACACCCTTTACTCCCGGGACATTGTCCGCGGTGTCTCCGCAGATGGTAAGCATCTCGATAACCTGAGACGGGCTGCTGATGCCGTATTTTTCGCATATCGTCTTCACGTCCACGACCTCATCTTCACCGCCTGCCTTTCCCGGCTTGATCTGGAAAATGTCATCGTCGATGAGCTGGCCGTAATCCTTGTCCGGCGTTACCATATAGACCTGAAGGCCTGCGGCAGCCTGTTTCTTCGCCATTGACCCGATCACATCATCCGCCTCGAAGCCCGGCATCATCAACGTTGTGATACCCAGAGCCTTACATATCTTCATCAGAGGTTCAAGGGCATCGATTACGAGCTGAGGTGTGGCAGTACGGTTGGCCTTGTACTCGGGATACATCTGGTTCCGGAATGTGCCTCCCGGCGGGTCAAAAGCCACTGCGAGATACTCGGGTTTTTCTCTTGAAATGAGTTCAAGGATATATTTGGTGAAGCCGAAGAGGATGGACATGTCCTCCCCCTTCGAGTTGATCATGGGACGGCGCAGAAATGCGTAGTACATCTTGAATATCAATGCGTGTCCGTCAATCAGGTATAATTTTTCTTTCATCGAAATCTTCCCGTTAAGCTGTCAGGCCACATCCGGAGCTTGTCCGAATCTTTCCCGAATCATTCAAAGATAATGAATCTTGGGCTTTTTTCGAAAAAGAGGGATAAAAACTTTGGAAAAATTTTGCATTTAAGATGAAAAAGGCTACCTTTGCAATCCTATTTGTAGAAAATATAAAAAAGTAAGATAATGAAAAGAACATTTCAACCATCTGTACGCAAACGCGTAAACAAACACGGATTCCGTGAGCGCATGTCCACACCTAACGGTCGTCGCGTACTGGCTTCCCGCCGTCGCCACGGACGCAAGAAGCTGACTGTTTCTTCAGAGGAGAGATTCTAATCCCTCTACTGCACTGAAAAATAAAAAGAGATCGACTGAAAAGCCGGTCTCTTTTTATTTGTACTCTTTTTTATATACTCGCGACTCTGTCTTGCGGCATCATCCGGCCTGAAAGTCAGAGGACTTGCTTTTCGAGTATCCTCGCCAGCTGGTCCGTGCAGGATGTGCCTCTGCCGTGGCAGTTCACGCCGAGCAGGATGTCCTTGGCCTTCGCAGCAGGCATTCCCTCGAGAAGCCGCCCGATAGCCTGAAGGTTGCCGTCACAGCCGCGCAAGTACTTGAGATTGTGGATCTTGCCGTCCACTATATCGAAATCTATCTGTTTGGAGCAGACCAATGCGCTGGGCACCGCAGTAATATGACGCACTCCGGCCGCATCGGTCTTGTCATTGATTATCTTGTAATCGTCTCCGAGAGCAATCTGTTCTTCCATAATATATTACCTTTTGTTTCTGAAAAATTCCGTAACCATTTCTCCGCATTCTTCCGCGAGGACGCCGGATACGACTTCCGTCTTGGGATGAAGCAGAGAAGGCGTGAAGAGGGAATATCCCCGCTTGGGGTCAGAGGCGCCATAGACTATCCTGCCCACCTGTGCCCAGGCAGAAGCCGCCGCACACATCGGGCAGGGCTCCACTGTGACATACAACGTACAGTCATTCAGGTATTTGCCGCCCATCGCTTCGGTCGCGGCCGTAATCGCTATCATTTCCGCATGAGCGGTAGGGTCATGGAGCCGTTCAGTCATATTGTGACCTTTGGCTATCACCCGGCCTGCGAAGACAATTACCGCACCGATAGGGATTTCATCCTCCGCCTCAGCAGCTTTCGCCTCCCTCAACGCCTCCCGCATGAATTTCTCATCCAGCTCCGCCATACCGCTAATTCCTGTTTCTCGCTACTGAAATATAGTAGAACAATGTTGCCAATGAGCTGAGCGCTGCGATGACATAAGTGTATGCTGCCCATTTGAGCGCATCGATGGCCATCGGCTTTGTTTCATAATTGGTGATTCCTGCTGATTCCAGCCAGTTTACTGCACGTGAACTTGCATTGATTTCCACCGGCAAGGTCACGAAACTGAAAAGTGTCGTAGCCGCGAACAGTATGATGCCCAACCAGAGAAGGGCAGGAAAGACATTCACCATCATGACTCCGAAGAGGAGAAGCCACATGACGATATTGTTGGAGAAGGTCACGATCGGAACAAGGGCTGTACGCATCTTGAGCGGGGCATAACCCACAGCGTGCTGTACGACATGGCCGCACTCGTGTGCCGCAACTGCTGCAGCAGCCACTGAACGGCCGGAATACACTGCCTCACTCAGATTCACGGTCTTGGTAGCAGGGTTGTAGTGGTCGGTAAGCATACCCGGAATGCACTCCACTTTCACGTCATATATACCGTTGTCATTCATCATTTTACGTGCCACTTCCGCGCCTGTCATTCCATTTGTCAGAGGAACTTTTGAGTATTTTTCGAATCTGCGCTGAAGCATATTCTGAACCAAAAAGCTTGCAAGCATGAGCAAGCCGAAACTTAACCAGTAAGTCATAATTTTCTCTTTTTAAACCAATAAGGGGACGGCCTTAAAGTCAAGTCACTTCTCGGTCATCCCCTAAAATTACAATTTTTCTGCTGAATTACAATATCTTCTGCAGACTACTGCTCGTCAGGACCCTGATTGTCAGGACCGTTCTGAGGACCGTAGTTACCACCCTGTGGTCCCTGAGGACCAGCCTGAGGGCCGCCCTGTGCACCGGCATTCATACTCTCGGAAGCACTGTGCCAAGCCTCTTCCAAGCTCTTGGTGTATGTCTCGATGTCAGCGATGTTCTGGTTCTTGACAGCCTCTTTAAGGCTTGTAAGAGCAGAATTGATGGCATCTCTCTTGTCTGCAGGAATCTTGTCGCCATAGTCCTTGAGGTTCTTCTCAGACTGGAAGCAGAGCGCGTCAGCATTATTGATTTTGTCAACTCTCTCCTTCTCAGCCTTGTCGGCAGCCTCATTGGCCTTGGCCTCGTCACGCATCCTCTGGATTTCATCTTCGCTAAGTCCTGATGAAGCCTCGATACGGATGTTCTGCTCCTTGCCTGTAGCCTTGTCTTTTGCGGATACGTTCAGGATACCGTTGGCATCGATATCGAATGTAACCTCGATCTGAGGAATTCCTCTCGGAGCCGGAGCAATGCCGTCCAGATGGAATACACCGATCTGCTTGTTGTCCTTGGCCATTGGACGCTCACCCTGGAGAACCTTGATTTCTACTGAAGGCTGATTGTCCACAGCGGTAGAGAACACTTCTGACTTGCGTGTAGGAATTGTGGTGTTGGAAGCGATAAGCTTTGTCATAACACCACCGAGTGTCTCGATACCAAGTGACAGCGGAGTGACATCGAGCAGAAGCACATCCTTTACGTCACCGGCAAGCACACCACCCTGAATTGAAGCGCCGATAGCGACTACCTCATCCGGGTTCACGCTCTTGTTAGGCTCTTTGCCGAAGAACTCTTTTACGAGTTCCTGTACCTTAGGAATACGGCTTGAACCACCTACAAGCAGGACCTCATCAATCTGAGAAGCGCTCAAATGAGCATCTTCCAGAGCCTTACGGCAAGGGACAATCGTCCTCTGGAACAAATCATCGCAGAGCTGCTCGAATTTGGCTCTTGTCAATGTCTTTACAAGGTGTTTCGGAACACCGTCAACTGGCATGATGTAAGGCAGATTGATTTCTGTAGAAGTCTGGTTTGAAAGCTCTATTTTAGCCTTCTCAGCAGCGTCCTTCAATCTCTGAAGTGCCATAGGGTCTTTCTTCAGGTCAGCTCCGCCGTTCTCGGCAGCGAACTCCTGAGCAAGCCAGTCGATGATCTTCTGGTCGAAGTCATCACCACCGAGGTGGGTATCACCGTTCGTGGATTTTACCTCGAACACACCGTCACCAAGTTCCATGATGGAAATATCGAATGTACCGCCACCGAGGTCGAACACTGCGACCTTCATGTTCTGGTTCTTCTTGTCCAGACCATATGCGAGGGCTGCTGCAGTAGGCTCATTGATAATACGCTTTACATCGAGTCCGGCGATCTTACCTGCCTCCTTGGTAGCCTGACGCTGTGAGTCTGAGAAGTATGCAGGGACAGTGATGACTGCTTCCGTAACAGGCTGTCTCAGATAATCCTCTGCAGTTTTCTTCATCTTCTGGAGAATCATTGCTGAAATCTCCTGCGGTGAATACTGGCGGCCTTCGACATCAACACGCGGAGTGTTGTTCTCGCCTCTTACCACTGTATAAGGAACTCTTTCGATTTCCTTCGTAACCTGATCGTAGGTCTCACCCATGAATCTCTTGATAGAGAACACGGTGTTCTTAGGATTGGTGATAGCCTGACGTTTGGCCGGGCTGCCGACTTTCCTTTCGCCACCTTCCGTGAATGCGACTACTGAAGGGGTAGTTCTCTGACCTTCATTGTTGATTATGACTGTAGGCTGGTTACCTTCCATAACTGCAACGCAGCTGTTGGTCGTACCCAAGTCAATACCGATAATTTTTCCCATAATATTTATCTCCTATATTTTTTCGTTATTATGTCGTGCGGCTCTTTGCCGCTCCGTCTGCCAGGCTCTCGTCTGACAGCGACTTGAAATTATCCAATGCCGTGCCAATGCCCGCAAGACGATAAAATTCTGACAAATTGTCATATTTTGGTTATCTTTGCCGTCGGAAAAACAAATCCGGCACAATACAATGTTCTACAGACAACTGACAGAAGGAGAGTTCAATGACTTGGCCTCCAGAATATTATACGAAGACAACCATATCCTCGCAGTTTACAAGAAAGCGGGCGAGATAGTGCAGGGAGACAAGACAGGAGACGAGACACTATGCGACAAGTACAAGGCTTTCATAGCCGAGAGGAACTCCAAACCCGGCCAGGTCTATCTCGGCATTCCCCACAGAATCGACAGGCCTGTCTGCGGAATCACCATATTCGCCAAGACATCCAAATCCCTGGAGCGGCTCAATGCCATGTTCCACGACGGAGAAGTCCACAAGACCTATTGGGCGCTTGTATGCAGCAAGCCTGAGCCGGAAGAAGCCGACTTGGAAAACTGGATGACCCGAAATGAAAAAATGAACAAATCTTTCATTGTAAAAGGAAAGAATGCCGGCAAGGAGGCAAAACTTGCCAAACTTCATTATAAACTTATAGGACAGACTGACAGGTACTTTCTTCTGGAAGTCCTGCTCTACACAGGCAGGCATCACCAGATCCGCTGCCAGTTGTCCGGCATCGGCTGCCAGATAAAGGGAGACCTGAAATACG
The DNA here is from genome assembly GCA_000432515.1 of Bacteroides sp. CAG:545. GTDB lineage: Bacteria > Bacteroidota > Bacteroidia > Bacteroidales > UBA932 > Cryptobacteroides. The sequence goes on along the minus strand of HF995998.1, from coordinate 34,075 downwards.
GCGCGCCACGCTCCAACAAAGACGGCGGCATCTCACTGCTGGCCAGACACATAAATTTCATTCATCCTGTCAGCAAACAGGAAATCGACATCACCGCGCCAGTTCCGGCTGACTGGAAAGGCATCTCTTGTCCTTAGTCCTGCTGTCCTTGAAGGTCTTGCACCACGCGCCTGGAGTTTCATCATTGAAAAGCTTGAAGGCAGTGATGAACGACACCTGAGTGTGAAAACCTGACATGTCCGACAGGTCCTTCACCTTCAGGTTCATGTCCTTCGCATACAGCTCCTTGGCATAGTTCACCCGGTATCTGTTCATCAACTGATTGAAATTCATCCCGGTACATTCATTTATTATCTTGGAGATGTAAGCCTTGTTGGAGCAGAGCGACTTCACGAGCGAATCCATCGAATACTCCGGATCGAGAAAGGGCTTTTTCTGGTCCAGAAGAAAACAGAGACGGTTATACATCGTCTTGTAATTGACCCGTATCGAACTTGCCATAAAGACACCCTGAGATTTCACTTCATCACTTTCATCGTTCTCACCAGAACCGGCGGTAAAAGTGACGATCGGGCCGGCGGATGTAATTCTGGCATAAACCAGGACATAGAACAACACCGATACCGGCAACGCCATTATCGTCATTGTCGGATAGAAGGCGGCCGTCAGGCACGAACATGCCATTATGATCATAAACACTGACAGCATGCAATGCTTTACAAGGCAGAGCATTATCTCCCATCCGGAAACTTTTGTCGTAAGATAGTCCACGTCACCCATCATCTTGACGATACGCACACCATAGCAGACTGCCAGAGGCACAAGACTCACAAATGAATAGACGGTCACAAGAATCCTCCTGTCTTCACACAGACCGACCACGGCAGAAGCAGCCGCAGACAACAGCGCTGTTACCAGAGCAAACCAGAAAGATGAAACATAATCCCTGAAGGTGTCAGGAATCATCAGAAGGATGGATATGGAGACACCTATATTGCAGCAGAACGCGGGCAAGAGCAATTTCGGGGACATAATCGGTAACAATACAGCTGCAGGCACAATATTCATCACTGATATCAGTCTTATAAGCCTTCGTGGTGGGACAGCAGTATAGTTGAAGATGTTTTTCATGAGGTTATCATATACTATTATGTGCAGCACAAAAGTACTAAAAAAAGCCGCCTTCAGAGCCCTCTGAAAGCGGTTCACATATAAATTTTTACGATTTTTAAATCTGATAATTTTCTATTTTCCGGACTTTTCCTTGCTACCTTCTTTAATCGCACTGTTTTTGATGGTATCGAAGCCTTTGCCGTAAACGCCTGTTACTGAAGACACTGACAAGAACGCGTCTTTATCGATGGACTTGACATACTTCAGCAAAAAATTTAAATCGGCTTTTCTGGTCACGACCATCAGCACGTGGCTTTCTTTCTTGGTGTACCAGCCCACTGCAGGAAGCACGGTCACTCCCCTGTGCAGATAATTCGTAATGGCATCCGCGATTTTTTCATACTGGCTGGACATTATGAACAGCTGGACCGACTGCTTCGAACCCGCCAGATACAAATCGATGACATAACCGTTGATGGTCACGAGTATGAGACCGTAAACAACCGTTGTTATCTTCTCTGCGAACGGAACAAGTTCTCCTGATGCCGTATATGACGGGACAGCGAGAGACGAGAGGATGATGACCACGTCCATTGACAGAATCATCCTGCCCGGAGAGACATTGCGGTACTTGCTCACGATCAGTGCGATGATGTCGGTTCCTCCGGTGCTTCCGCCTTGGGAAATGGCCATTCCGATACCGAGGCCTATCATGATGCCGCCCATAATCGTGGACATCAGCTTACCGTTCTGGATCGCAAGCGTATCGATAATGGTGACCGGGATCCATCCCTGGAGCACATTGAGCCCTATGGATGCGAGCACGATGGCATATATCGACTTCGCACCCAAACCCTTTCCGAGCACGAAGAATGCCGTTATCAGCAATATGGCATTTATGACGAAATATGAATATCCCATCTTGATGCCCACGGCGTACTGGATAATCGAACTTATGCCGGTAACACCGTTGCCGATGAGATTGTTGGGAGTCAGGAATATCACCCATCCCAACACATAGATCATTATGCCTAAGGTCAATATCGAGTACTCTTTAAGCAGAGACCAGACAGACTTGTCATTTAACATCATCTTTCTTCTTTTTAGCAATACCCGTCTTAAGCTCGTCGAAGCCTTCTCCATAGACACTGCTTGCAGGCGATACGCTCACGAAAGCCTTATCGTCTATGTATTTTATGGCTTTGGAAAGTTCAGGCATCTGAGACTTGCGTGCCACGATGAGGAGCACGTTCTTCTCCTTCTTGGTGTACCAGCCCACAGATTTCAACGCCGTCACACCCCTGTGCATCGTGTTCATCATGTAGTCTGCCATCTCATCAGGCTTGTTGGTAAAGACAAGCAGCTGGACAGTGGACTTGGAGCCAAGCAACACGAAATCGAGCATGAACGAGAAGGTCACCATCGCGATATAACCGTAAATCATATCCTCGAATGTCTTTCCCGGAATCAGCAGCACTGAAGCGATGATGAACAGGTCCGAATACAGATATACCTTACCCGGAGTCACAGGCCAGAACTTGTTGATTACCAATGCTGCCACATCAGTTCCTCCGGTACTTCCGCCCTTCTGGAAAATAAGGCCCACACCCACTGCCTCGAGAAGTCCGCCTATCATCGGGACCAGAGCGCGGTTCTCAATGTAGAAGAAATTGCCGGGAACTGCCTTGATCCACTCAAAATCCGGAAGGATCCTGAACAGCAACGAAGACAGGAGCACAGCATATACCGTCTTGACTCCGAAAGCATTGCCCAAGGCAATAACTCCGATGATGAGCAGGATGGTATTGGCTATGAAATATGAATAGGCGACAGGAATGTAGCCCTGAGTAGCGAACTGGATCACCGTGCAAGCTCCTGTCAGACCTCCTGCCGCGATACCGTTCGGAATCAGGAAGGTATCCCAGGCAAGACAGAACAACAATGTTCCAAAAGACACCACCACATAGTCCCAAAGGGTGGAGAAAATCTTTTTTGCAGTCAACATATATTTATTTTACCACAATGTTTACGATCTTGCCCGGAACCACGATCACTTTCACGATGTCCTTTCCGCCGAGGTACTTGTCTGTGGAAGGATTTTCACGGACCGTCTTCTCCACTTCCTCTTTGCCCATAGCCTTTGGCAGATCCACGGTGAAACGTGTCTTTCCGTTGAATGAAACGGCATAGGTGCAGTTGTCCTCCACCGTATATTTCTCGACGTACTCAGGGAATGTAGCTTTGGAGACGCTTTCCTTGTGTCCCATTGCTTCCCAAAGTTCCTCGCAGATATGAGGAGCAAATGGTGAAAGCAGCACTACGAGAGGTTCCAGAATGGCTTTTCTTGAGCACTTTCTGTCGGAAAGGTCATTGACGGCAATCATAAATGCACTTATGCTGGTGTTGTACGAGAAGTTCTCGATATCCGTCTGAACCTTGCCGATAAGTTTATGGAGCGTCTTGAGGTCCTCCTTAAGCGGAGCCTCTTCATTGACAATGAAATTCTCGCCGTCGTAGAAGAGTTTCCAGAACTTCCTGAGGAAGCGGTTCACGCCGTCGATTCCCTTCGTATCCCAAGGCTTGGACTGTTCGATAGGGCCGAGGAACATTTCGTAAAGTCTCAGAGTATCAGCACCATAGGTATTACAGATATCGTCCGGATTCACGACATTGTACATCGACTTGCTCATTTTCTCCACTGCCCAGCCGCAGATATATTCGCCGTTTTCCAGCACAAACTCGGCATCCGCAAACTCCGGACGCCACTTTCTGAACGCTTCCATATCGAGCTTGTCGTTTCTGACAATGTTGATGTCAACATGGATTTCAGTGGTCTCGTAATTGTCTTTCAGACCGACGGACACGAACTTATTGGTTCCGACGATTCGATATACGAAATTTGAACGGCCCTGAATCATACCCTGGTTCACAAGCTTTCTGAACGGTTCGTCCTCGCAGACGTAACCCATGTCATAGAGGAACTTGTCCCAGAATCTCGAATAGATCAGATGGCCCGTAGCGTGCTCAGTACCACCGATATACAGGTCCACGTCCTTCCAGTATCTGTCCGCCTCGCTGCCTACGAGGTCATCATTATTGTGAGGGTCCATGTATCTGAGGTAATATGCGCTTGAACCCGCAAAGCCAGGCATGGTGCTGGTTTCCAGAGGGAAACCCTTGTATGTCCAGTCCTTGGCGCGTGCAAGTGGCGGTTCACCGTTGTCGGCAGGCTTGAACTGGTCGATCTCAGGAAGACGCAGAGGCAGTTTCTCATAAGGGAGAGGTGTGGCGATGCCGTCCTTGTAATAAATCGGGAAAGGTTCGCCCCAATATCTCTGACGGGAGAAGATGGCGTCGCGCAGCCTGTAATTCACTTTTCTGTGGCCAATGCCGTGAGCCTCAACATAATCCATAGCTGCCGGCACTGCATCCTTCACTTCCATTCCGTCGAGGAAGCCGGAGTTGCACATCTTGCCTTCCTTGGCGTCGAAGCTGTGTTCGCTCACGTCGCAGCCCTCGATGATAGGCACGATAGGAAGGTCGAATTTCTTGGCAAACGCATAGTCACGGCTGTCATGGTCGAATTTCTTGGCAAACACATAGTCACGGCTGTCATGGGCAGGCCCTGCCATAATGGCGCCTGTGCCATAACCGGCGAGCACGTACTCTGAAATCCATACAGGAACACGTTTTCCGGTCAGCGGATTCTCGGCATACGAGCCTGAGAACACTCCGGTAACTGTCTTGGTTTCAGCGATTCTTTCACGCTCCGTCTTCTTGCGCACGTATGCAAGGTATTCATCTACAGCAGGTTTCTGCTCTGCTGACGTAAGCTCTTCCACGAGTTCGCTCTCAGGAGCAAGCACCATGAATGTCACTCCGAATATGGTATCCACTCTGGTAGTGAAAATCGTCACGTCCTTGCGTTTGTCCCCATTGAAGGTCTTGAAAACCACCTCGGTACCGAAAGATTTGCCGATCCAGTTTCTCTGCATTTCTTTCAATGAGTCTGTCCAGTCGAGTTTGTCAAGTCCTGAAAGCAGCCTGCCGGCGTAAGCTGACACGCGGAGCTGCCATTGTTTCATTTTTTTCTGCTCTACAGGGTAGCCGCCACGTACTGAAAGACCTTCCTTGACTTCGTCATTGGCCAGAACCGTTCCTAGTCCCGGACACCAGTTCACGGAAGTCTCTCCCTGATAGGCGATTCTGTAGTTCATCAGCACTTCGGCCTTCTTCTTCTCGTCCCAGGATTTCCACTCGCCTGCAGTGAAACTCATTTCCACGGTGCAGGCTGCATTGACATTGCGGGTTCCTGCCTCCTCGAAGGCTGCTTCGAGTTCTGTGATGGGGCGTGCCTTGTCGAGCTTGGTGTCGTAATAGCTCTTGAACATCTTGATGAACGCCCACTGTGTCCATTTGTAGAATGTCGGATCACAGGTGCGGATTTCCCTGTCCCAGTCGTAGGCAAAGCCGATTCTGTCGAGCTGCTCACGGTAGCGGCGGATGTTGTTTTCCGTCGTCACTTCAGGATGCTGTCCGGTCTGGATGGCATACTGTTCCGCAGGGAGTCCGAAAGCGTCGTAGCCCATAGGGTGAAGGACATTGAATCCCTTGAGACGCTTATAGCGTGCATATATGTCGCTGGCGATGTAACCGAGAGGATGACCTACGTGAAGACCTGCGCCGGACGGATACGGAAACATATCCAGGACATAATATTTCGGCTTTGAAGGGTCCTCTACCGCATGAAATGTTTTTTCGGCCGCCCATCTCGACTGCCACTTCTTTTCGATACTTCTGAAATCGTAATCCATATTGAATACTAAATTTTATTTCTTAATTCCGAATTTTCCTTTCTTTGTCAATTTGAAGTCCACCGCCACAGACATTCTGGAGGCCACATTGACCTTCTTCACTTGGGCCGGTTTCCATTTAGGGGAGGCTTTCACCACCCTCAACGCCTCATCATCCAATGCCTGGCTGCCGCTGCTGCGGGCGATCTCGACATTTGAAACCACACCGTCCTTGCCGATAATGAATTCCACCACTACCCTGCCCTGGACGCCGTTGGCAACTGCTTCTTTAGGATATTTGAGATACTGGTAAACCCATCTCAGCAGGAAGACA
>HF995998.1:25351-27821 GCA_000432515.1 Bacteroides sp. CAG:545 | reverse complement strand
GGTAAACCCATCACAGCAGGAAGGCAGACGGCTCTGCGCTGCCCATGAAAATAGGGCGTCTGTCGCAGTCGGAATAGTTGTATATCCTGTCGTCGCTTTTCTCCAGCACCTTGTCCTGACGGAAAAGAGGCGGATTGTCCAGATTCGCCAGATGCCTGGTGAAATTATAGATATATTCCATCTCCCTCTCCATCGGGTCATACTCGATGATGCTCTCCACATCCTTTACCGTATCGTGTTCCGGATAGCGGCCGGTAGTGAACAGGACAGAAGGTATCTCCTTGGAATAGAACGCTCTATGGTCTGACGGATAAGGTTCCTTGGACGTCACCTCAGGCACCACAGGCTGCAGTTCTGAAGAAACCTGGCTGATGAGCATGTTCATATCCGCATTGGAAGAAGTGTATGCGTAAAAACCGTTGCTGCCGGTCCCGAGCATATCCAGGTCGATCATCGCGTCGATTCTGCCGGCATCGGAAAATGAACGGTTCAGGAAATACCATGCTCCGGCAAACGACTGAGATGAAGCGCCGAACGCTATGAAAATCACCGACCTTCTGAACATAAGGGCATTGGTATTCACCATCCTGGCGAGTTCCAGCATCATGGCCAGACCGGAAGCATTGCCGTTCGCCCCGTTGTAAACCTGCTCCACCGGCTTGCCGTCCACCTCGACCATATTGGTACCGACATTGTCCAGACGCGCTCCGATGACTATGTAGCGGTCGAACATCTTCTTGTCATAGCCCTGGACGAAGCCGAGCACGTTCCGGGATGTCAGGGTGTCGCCATTCTGACTGATTCCGAACAAGTCTCCGTTTTCGCCGCTGAGAAGGTCAATGTCATATTTCTTGAAGATGTCACGCACATAGTCGGCCGCTTCTTTTTCACCCTGCGTGCCCGCTCCACGTCCTTCCAACGCATCTGATGCCAGATAGGAAACGTGTGATTTCAATGATCTGGTGACATCGCTGTCATTCAATTCCGAATAACCGCCGATATATTGCGCATGACATGGAGAACAAAACATTCCGGCAATAAGGACCGGAACCAATGCGCAAAGGACAAAACGACTGACTTTTTTCATTTTCAATTCTGATTTACGAGAATCCAAGCGTCAGCAGGAGCGAATTTCTCCTCTTTCACTTTTCTGAGCCAGTCATAAGCAACAACTATGCTATCGGACGGACACAGCCCCACTGCCGTATATCCGTTCCTGAAATTTATCAATGCCACTTCATATCCGGCCTTCTGCGCATCGAGTTTCAGAGCAGCCGCATTTCCCTTGTCCACGAATGCGCCCACGATGATGTAGTACCTGTGCGCCAACTCTTCGGAATACAGTCCGCCCAGGGATTTTGGACTGCGCATGATCTCATTGTGGTTTTTCAATGAATCCAGAACCGCAAGAGAATCTGCCATCTGCTTCTCGACTTTTTTCAATGAATCCATACGCGCCTGATGCTGAGCTTCTTCCACAGCTTCTATAGCGGCACGTTTAGCCTCGATCTCCGCCGAGACCGGTCTTCCGGCAAGTCTGCGGAACGCATCACAGCCCGTAAACAGAGCCGTAAACGTGCACAGACACAAAAGACATATAAGGACTGACCTTTTCATAATTCATCAAAATTGATACAAATTTAGTAAATATAATTATTTTTGCATTCAGGATGTATGTTTAATACACGAAATTTCAGATATGCAGTTAATTGACAGCCTTAAACACTTCTTCAGAGAAGTAACCGACATCAGGCCGAGCATTGACACGGTAAAAGCGGCGGAAAACATCCGCAGCAACATTTATTTCAAAGGACCTAACGTATGGATTCTCGTATGCGCCATAGTCTTGGCGTCAGTGGGCCTGAACGTGAACTCCACCGCCGTGATCATCGGTGCGATGCTTGTGTCGCCGCTTATGGGCCCAATTTTCGGAATCGGTCTCGGACTCGGAACGGATGACACGATGCTGATCAAGTCTGCATTCAAGAACCTGATAGTAATGGTGCTGGTCAGTCTCGCGGCAGCCACCATGTACTTCGTTCTGACACCTCTGAAACTGGCCAATCCGACCGAGCTTCTCGCAAGGACGAATCCGACCATCTACGACGTGGTAATCGCTCTGTTCGGCGGTCTTGCCGGCATATTCGAGATGAGCCGCAAGGAGAAAGGCACGGTGATTTCCGGCGTTGCCATCGCCACGGCATTGATGCCTCCTCTCTGTACCGCAGGCTACGGAATCAGCACGGGATCATTGTCATACTTCATCGGCGCGCTTTACCTCTTCTCCATAAACTGCATCTTCATCATTCTCGCCACTTACCTGATGGTCAAGTACTTGCACTTCTCCGAAGTACAGTTCCAGGACAACAGGAAGGAGAGCCGCACCAAGACCATCATGTCTATCGTGATCGTTCTTATGATAGTGCCGAGCATCTGGTCCGCCGTAAAGATGGTGAAAGACAACCGGTTC
>HF995998.1:0-25320 GCA_000432515.1 Bacteroides sp. CAG:545 | reverse complement strand
TTCAGCACCAATGCGGAAGCATTCATCTCCGAGAACAAGAACTTGGAAAACGGATACATCTACGACTACAGGATCAATCACAGGAAGGGAGGCAGCATAGAGATTTTCATTGCCGGAGAGCCTCTTACGGCCACCGAGAAGAAACGTCTTGTCGAATCTGCCGAAAGGCATAAAATCAGCGAAGAGCAGCTCAAATTCTCCGAAAGGGCAATCTTCGAGGCCAAGGACAACACGTCCGAGAAGATAATGAAGGGCATCTACGAAAGGACTGATTCTGAAATCGCACGCAAGGAGGCACGTATCCACGAGCTGGAGAAGGAAATCGCCAAATACAAGCGCGACAATATCCCTTACGAGCAGATTGCAAAGGAAATCCACAGCCAGTATCCTGAAATAGGACGTCTGTTCATCGGACGCGGTTCTGAAGTGTGCTGCGACAGCATTACCGCCGGCACTCCAGGTCTCGTGCTTATCACGAATTCCGAGAAACAGCTGCCGGAGAACGACGTGCAGAAACTTGAGAGATGGCTTAAAATCAGGCTTGGAGATTCCACAGCCGTAGTAATCAGCAGAAAATGAGACTGTCGGCAGCATTGAAAGCAGCATTTTCGCTACCGTTTGCAATGTCTGCTGTTCTGTCAGCCGGGCCTGAGTTCAAACGCTATGAACAGATCGCCCCGGCTGTTCCTCTATATGGGCCGCCAGATACGGTGTCAATGTTCGTCATCGGGGACGTGATGCTCCATTCCAAGCAGATGGAATATCCTTATACCCAGTTTCTTGCCGGCATAAAAGGACTGATGCAGTCCGCAGATGTGACCGTGGCCAATATGGAGTTCACATTGGCCGGAGAGCCTTACACCGGCTACCCTGAATTTTCCGCACCTGACGAGTACGCGAGCTACGCTGCCGACTGCGGTGTCAATGTGTTCCTTACCGCCAACAACCATATCATGGACAAGGGCCGGGCAGGTCTGGAGCGCACTCTCGAGGTATATCGCAATATGGAAAATTCAAAACGAATCCGTTTCGTGGGAACAAGCACTGACGAGATGGATGAGTTGTCGAGGAATCCGTTGATTATCAATGTAAGAGGAATCCGGATTGCCTTTCTGAATTTCACTTACGGGACCAATGCTCCGATGCGCGGACAGACCTGGCCGAAAGTGAACCGGATTGACACCACGGATATTCACAAGGCATTGACACGGGCAAAGGAAAGGAAGGCGGACTTCATACTGGCATTCCCGCACTGGGGCAAGGAATATGCGCTGGAGCACTCTGAGGCGCAGGAAAAATTGGCACATTGGCTAGTGAAGAACGGGGTCAATGCCATTGTCGGCGCCCACCCGCATGTCGTCCAGGACTCGACCGTAATCGGCGGCGTCCCTGTCTTCTATTCAGTGGGCAATGCTGTCTCCAATATGAGCGCGGCCAATACGCAGCTGGAGCTCGGGGTAGGTCTGAAGTTCGTGCGCGATGAGAACGGGGACAGGTCAATGCTTTCTCCGTCAGTCACTTACCTATGGTGCTCAAGGCCCGGAAAATTCATTGACAATTACGCTACTATCGTCGTGAAGGAGCATATCGGAACCCGCGAGAAATGGATGTCTCCACCGCATTACGACAAGATGATGGCCACTTACAGCCGAGTAAAATCCGCAACCGGCGTACAGGACTGAGAGGCCGTCTTGAAAAACAGCATATAAAAACGGAGGCTGACCGCCCGGAATCTCTCCGGCAATCAGTCTCCGCTTCAATTATTCTTAAGAATCTCTTAGATCAGCACATATCTCAAGATGAAGAGCACCGCGAGAATCCACATCATCACGGATACCTTCTTGAGTTTTCCTGCCAATGCGTTCAATAACGTGTAGGTAATCATACCGAGCATGATACCGTCGGAAATACTGTATGCGAGAGGCATGAGCAGCATTGTCACGAAAGCAGGGATGGCTTCTGAATAGTCGCTCCAGTCAATGTCCCTGACAGGGCTTGCCATCATCACACCTACGATGAAGAGAACCGGACCTGTAGCGGCTCCCGGGATGGCCAGGAAGAGAGGCGAGAACATGAGCGCAATCGCGAAGCATACTGCGATGGTGAATGAGGTAAGACCTGTGCGGCCACCTTCAGACACGCCGGAAGCGCTCTCGATATATGTAGTCGTGGTACTTGTTCCGAAAACGGCGCCTGCTACAGTAGCCACTGCATCGGCCATGAGCACCTTGTTGATGCCGTCCACATTGCCGTCCTTATCTACCATACCGGACTTCACGGAAACGCCGACTACGGTTCCGATGGTGTCGAACATGTCGATAAAGAGGAAGGTGAACACGATGGCCACCATATCCCAGGACAGGATCTGGCTCCACTCGAACTGGCAGAAAATCGGTGCAATGGAAGGAGGTGTGGACATCACGCCATTGAAATTGGTGACACCCATAGGGATTCCTATAAGGGTAGTGGCGATGATGCCGAGCAGCATGCCGCCCTTGACATTGAGAATCACGAGGACAGATGTGATCAGGAAGCCGATAATCGACAGGATGACAGCAGGTTCAGAGAATGAGCCGAGTGCCACGGAAGTAGATTCGCTATTGACAATGATGCCTGCGGATTTGAGACCGATGAATGCGATATAGAGGCCGATACCTGCGCCGATGGCTCTTTTCATCGTCACAGGAATGGCATCCACGATGAGTTTGCGGACATTGGTCACTGTAAGCAGGATGAAAAGGATACCTTCCAGGAAAATGGCTGTCAATGCCATCTGCCAAGGGTGTCCCATTGCCAGACACACGGTATAGACGAAGAATGCGTTGAGTCCCATGCCCGGAGCGAGTCCGAAAGGTTTCTTCGCATAGATGGACATTACCAGACAGCCGACAATCGCCGCGAGGGCTGTGGCTGTAAATACTGCGTTGGTAGGCATTCCCTGTGATTCCAATGCCGAGAAGATGCTCGGATTGACTGCAAGGATGTATGCCATGGTGAGGAATGTGGTGATTCCGGCAATGATTTCAGTGCGGACTGAGTGCTTTGCAGGGTTCAGTCCGAATGTCTTCTGAAGAAATGTGTTCATTTTCGTATGGAATTACCTGTTAGAACACCCATTTTACACCGAGGCAAGGACGGCACCAGAAGCCGCTGCCTGAACCGAAGTCATAAGAAAGCTCAATCTCGGTACCTACATTGAGGTTATCCACGCCGAAATGCTGGCCTACGGCATACCAGAGCTGAGGCTCTGCGATGAACACTACATCGGAAGTCTTCCAGGTATCCAACTTGAGGTTACCGTCGCCGTCGATTTTAGCCACGCTGTGGTTCTGCCACCAGAAATCTGCGAAGCCGCTGAATCTGAGACCTTTGACATTGAAGAGGTCCTGCATTCCCCAAACTGCGGTGAACTGCATAGGAACCTTGCTGTGAGGTCTGCTGCCGTCAGCCCTTTTGTCATACGCGATATATTTGCCGAGAACCTTGAGGTTCAATGTGTTCTTGAAATCCTTGCTGTGGAAGAACCAGTCAACACCGCCGAGGAATGCATGATTGATGTTGTACGCATTGTACACACCGCCATTGTACTCTACATGGAGGCTGAGAGGAGCGAGTTTGCTGTTCTGCCAGAAATTCAGGCAACGCGCGATCTCGAAATAGGTACCGCTTGGCGCTTTGTTGCCATCCTCTTTTCTGGCCTTGTAGTCGTAGTCAATGAAGAAGAATGTGTTACCCCATTTGTCTCCATAGAAACCCTCAAGGGTGGTGGTCACTTGCTTACGATCACGACCAAAGTCGTAAAAGATCTGGAGGTTAGTCTGCGCTTTCGCCATCTGCGAGAACGCCATCAATGCTACAACGGCAGCAAAAAAGGTTTTTTTAGACATAAATTTGTTTTTATGAAATGAGTTGATAAAAATATCCGCAGAATGTGTAAAATGAAACGGGGCGGCCTGAGGTCGGTCGTCCCGTGATTCATCTACAGTTTCAGCAGGGCAGTAGTCTCGATGTCAGACGGCATTTCTGCCATTCCGTCGCACTCTGCCAACTCTATTATAAAGTTCGCGTAAATCGCCTTCGGCGAAAACTTGCGTATAAGGTTCAATGCAGCCACGGCCGTTCCGCCGGTCGCGAGCAAGTCATCGTGAAGCAGCACCACATCGTCTGATGTCAATGCATCTGTATGTATTTCGAGCGTATCCTTGCCGTATTCTTTCATGTATTCTTCAGAATAGGTTTCGCAAGGCAGTTTTCCCGGCTTGCGGATCGTCACGAAACCGGCACCGAGCCTGTAGGCCAATGCCGCACCAGCTATAAATCCGCGGGACTCCAGTCCGCAGACTTTGGTGATTCCCTTGTCCTTGTAAAGTTCGTACATGGCATCCACCACCTCACGGAAAGCCTCAGCATTGCCGAAAAGCGTAGTCACATCCCTGAACAGGATTCCTTCCTTCGGAAAGTCCGGAATGGAACGGATGCTGGAAACAATAAGGTCTTTGTCCATATCAGAATGTAAATTTCACCATTCCCAAAAGCCTGTGGTTCACTATCCAGTGGAGACCGCTGTCAACAAGTCCGTTATGGGAATTCACTACAGGCATGACAACCTCACCGACCTTCATTACAGGATATTTTCCATATTGAGCCGCGGTAATGTCATATTCCAGACCGAAAGACAACTTGCCGAGATTATAGACCACTGTCGGAGTCACACGGATAATGCTGTTCAGATTGGAGAATCCGTTTCCGCTCAGGTACAGATACTTGGAGCTTGTGTACTTGGTATTGTCAGGGTCTCCCACCAACAATGCGCTCGGTATAGTAGTATCACTGTAGAGGTCCTTGCTTGTTCCGAGATTCTTCATATATCCGATCATACCCTGGACCTGAAGCTTGCGGCCATACTTTACGGAAACGTATGAGGCCGTGCTGTGAAGCGGCGCATATTCCCATGAACCGTCAGAATTGATGTCAGTCACACCATAACCTGAAAGCATGTTGAAGTGCTCGCCTGCAGAAGCATACACCACTTTGGCATTGACAGAGAAGTCGCCGGCAGCATACTGGGCATACACATAAGGGTTCACGGTCGTGAGTCGGTCATCCACCTTGCTTCCGTTGGCATCTCTCCAGCGCGGCTTGATGCTGAGCACATCCATTCCGACACGTCCGAGGAAACCGTTGTTGCTTTTGAACGTGACACCGGCATAGAACTCAGGGGTGCAACCATATTTGATATAGCTGTCTGAAGCACCGTTAGGGCCGGAAGAAAGATACTGCATCTGCCAGATGAAGCCTCCGGTCAATGTGAAATGCTTGGAGAAGTTATAGTCGAGCATGACCTGAGGAGTACGGCTGAACGGATTGAACGGTGTACCTGTCTCAAGGTCAATGACATAAGGCTGGTCAGCGGCGATAGGATGCCATGCCTGCCCCACCTTGAGCGAGGCACTCTGCTTCTGTCCTTTTCCCAGGCCGTCCCATCCCAATGTGGCATAAGCCTGACGCAGACGAAGTACGGCTACATTGCCGTTCATGCAATAGAAGTCGGTCTCAATCTTAGCGCCTACCTTGGTCTTGCCGAACTGATAGTCCTTTACATCCAGACCGACACGTGAGGTGATGGCGAGGAAACGGAATGTCGGATTCGCATTCATGTCCTCCCCTTTCGCGTTAAGAGCCTCATCTTTAGGGATATAGTAGAACAAATCCTTGGTGCCGGACTTGCTTTCGCGTGAGTCAAATGCGAAATAGTTGCGGATGAATCCGTACAACTTGAAATGTGAAGGCTTCTCTATTTTAGCTGACTCTGCAGCAGGCTCGGAAGCAAAAGCCTTGGCAGCCGGAGCAATGAGAGCAACGACTGCCAGTGCCAAAAATCTGTTTTTCATTAGAATCCGATGAAAATCAATAATGCGTAACCGAGTACAAGGCCAACAACGCCGATGATGGCTCCGATCCTGGTCATATCCTTAACCTGGATAAGTCCGGTAGAATGGGCAATGGCGTTTGGAGGTGTACTGATCGGGAAGAGCATTGCCACGGAAGTAGAGAGAGCAACACCTACGAGGAGGGCTTTCACACCGCCGATAGGATCAAGCATATCGCCCATACCTACACCTACTGCACTCAAAATCGGAACGAGAAGGCTCGCAGCGGCAGAGTGTGAGATGAAGTTGGACATCGCATATCCGAGGAGACCTGAAAGCAGGAGGATCACGAGCGGCTTGAATGAAGCGAACGGAATCGAGTTCACAAGGTTCTCGGCAAGACCGGTCTTGTTCAGGGCAATGCCGAGTGCGAAACCGCCGGCTACCATCCACAACACACTCCACTCTATATCCTTCAAGTCACTGGCCTTGATGACACCTGTGGCACAGAACACGCCCACCGGAATCATAGCCACTACATTGGCATTGACACCCGTAAACCTGTCCAACACCCACATCAGGATGGTCACAGCGAATGTTACCCATACGATATATGTCTTGGCATCAGCCTTTCTTGTGGATTCTATCTTCAATTCGATCTTGTCGGACTTGAACGGGAAGAGCTTGAGCAGGAGCACCCATGCGAACAGAAGCATCACAATCACGTAAGGGACCATTATTATCATCCACTCGCCGAAACCGATGGACTGGTGCATTGTCTCATTCAAATAACCGAGCGCAATGGCATTCGGAGGAGTTCCGATAGGGGTTCCGATACCGCCGAGGTTCGCAGCGATAGGAATCGCCAATGCAAGTCCGGCAGTTCCTCTCTCGTCTGCAGGCAAGGTCTTGAGGACCGGTGCCAGGAACGTGAGCATCATAGCCGCAGTGGCTGTGTTGCTCATGAACATTGAGAACAGGCCGATCACCAGGAGGAAGCCCAGGAGGACGTATTTTGGTTTGTTTCCGAAAGGAATGAGGAGCACTCGAGCGAGCTGGACGTCAAGACCAACCTTAGTGGCTGCTATTGCAAGTATGAATCCGCCCAAGAAAAGCATGATGGTCGGGTCTGCAAATGCAGCGAGTATCGCCTTGTAGCTCACGAACGTGCCCAATGCGGCAGGCTCGACCTGGCTTCCGCGCAGGAAAAGCGGACAACTGTCCGATATCGTGAAAAGCAGCAGGACAATGATGGTCACGGAAGTCGCCCAAGTAGGCAGGACTTCAAACATCCACATCAATGCGGCCAGTGCAAAAATAGCTACTGTTCTCTGCTGGATTACTGTCAGGATAGGGGTTCCGTCCGCTGCAATTCCGAAGAATGATCTCGGCACGAACCAGAAAAATAGAAATACGGCTACGGCAAGAAGAAGCAGGATGAGCTTCTTTACCGGAAATGCCGACGTCGGTTTAACTGTTTCAGTTGACATTTTATGTTTTGAATAATATTATTGTCTGGTTTTTCAACAACAAAGTGCGAATATAGGCAATTTCGATTTCATAAACAATAATGACGGGCACATAAAAATGCACCCGCCATATATATATCCAAGGTGCGGTCTCGAAGAACCGCCCTGTAGAATTGACTTAGATTATGCCCTGGGCAAGCATCGCCTCGGCGACTTTCATGAAACCTGCGATGTTGGCGCCCTTCACATAGTTGATGTATCCGTCCTCCTGTGTGCCGTACTTGACGCATGAAGCATGGATGGCGTCCATGATGCCATGGAGTTTCTCGTCCACCTCTTTCGCAGTCCAGCTGAGATGCATGGCGTTCTGTGTCATTTCCAGACCTGAAGTAGCTACGCCACCTGCATTGACAGCCTTTCCTGGAGCGAAGAGGATCTTGGCCTTCTGGAATGCCTCGATAGCGCCCGGCTGGCAGCCCATATTGGAAACCTCGACACAGCACCAAGTACCGTTTGCAATAAGTTCCTCGGCATCCTCTTTGGACATTTCGTTCTGGAATGCGCAAGTCATTGCTATATCGCACTTTATGCTCCATGACTTCTTGCCCGGAATGAATGTCGCATCCGGGAATTTCTCGGCGAACGGTGCAACCACGTCGTTGCAGGTAGCACGGAGTTCGAGCATATAGTCGAGTTTCTCCTTGGTCATTCCGTTAGGGTTATAGATGACGCCGTCAGGTCCTGAGATGGCTACAACCTTGGCACCGAGCTCAGTAGCCTTCACGCAAGCGCCCCATGATACGTTACCGAAACCGGAAACAGCCACGGTCTTGCCCTTGATGTCGAGGTCGGCCTGGTGGTTATGGAGCATATGCTGCAGGAAATAGACTGCACCGAAGCCGGTAGCCTCAGGACGGATGAGCGAACCGCCGAAAGAAAGGCCCTTGCCGGTAAGCACACCGTTATGCTCGCGTGTAAGTTTCTTGTACATTCCCTCGAGGAAACCGATTTCACGGCCGCCGACGCCGATATCACCGGCAGGAACGTCCATGTCAGGACCGATGTTTCTCCACAGTTCGAGCATGAATGCCTGGCAGAATCTCATGATCTCGCCCTCAGACTTGCCCTTAGGGTTGAAATCTGAACCGCCTTTGCCGCCGCCCATAGGAAGTGTGGTGAGCGCGTTCTTGAATGTCTGCTCGAATCCGAGGAACTTCAGGATGGAAGGGTTTACTGAAGGATGGAAGCGGAGACCGCCCTTATATGGTCCGATAGCGTTGTTGAACTGTACACGATATCCGGTATTTGTCTGAACATCACCATTGTCATCAACCCAAGTAACACGGAATGTAAACATTCTGTCCGGCTCCACGAGGCGCTCGATAATTCTTGCATTCTCGAATTCAGGATGTTTGTTATACACATCCTCGATACATTCAAGCACTTCACGTACAGCCTGGAGGTACTCTTTCTCCGTAGGATACTTGGCCTGGAGTCTGGCCATTATTTCTTCTGTTCTCATCGCATTATTAATTATTGGTTATACAATCAGTTTCGTTAATTCTCATCAAACTTCCCATGTGGAGCCGCTGTGAAGCAGTTCATCCACGGAATGGATCTTGGCATTGGCCTTTACACTCTCCATCTGCTTGTTCACTTCCTCATCGTAAGTGATGTCGTCCACGTCCCTGATGACGCCCAATGCCACAGGGAAATCAGGTCCTTTCATCTCGGCAAGCATTGTCTGAAGTCCGAGATTGTCAGCTGTCGGGTCATGAACGAGGATATCGTCGAGTGTCACGCCGTCTTCTCCGACACGGACCACTTTCAGCTTCATGTCGCACAGCATCAGGCCCTTCTCCTTGTCCTTGCCGAAAAGCATTTTCTCGCCTTTCTTGAGAAGGATGGTCCTCTCCGCCTTGTGCTCCCTGTCTGAAAGGTCGGCGTGCGAGCCGTTGTTGAAGATCACGCAGTTCGTCAGGAATTCCATAACTGCTGTTCCGGCATGTCTGGATGCCGCAAGCATAATTTCCTGATTCAATGAGAGTTCCGTATCCATGCTTCTGGCGAAGAACGTACCTTTCGCTCCCAATACAAGACTTCCCGGGCTGAACGGATGTTCCACAGTACCGTAAGGCGAGGTCTTGGTTATCGCGCCAAGCTTGGATGTAGGAGAATACTGCCCTTTGGTCATACCGTAGATCTGGTTGTTGAAGAGCATTATATTGATATCCACATTTCTTCTGATGGCGTGGATGAAGTGGTTTCCGCCTATGGCCAATGCGTCACCGTCACCGCTCGCCTGCCATACGCTGAGCTCAGGATTCGCCACCTTGATACCGGTAGCGATGGCTGTAGCACGGCCGTGAATACTGTGGAAACCATATGTATTCATATAATAAGGAAGTCGTGAGGAGCATCCGATACCGGAAATGACCACCACTTTTTCCTTGTCAATGCCTTTTTCTTCGCACACTATAGGAAGAACCTTCTGCAAAGATGCCAACACGGAATAATCACCGCATCCAGGACACCATCTTACTTCCTGGTCGCTTTTGAAATCCTTGAAAGTATATTTTGCCATAGTAATTACGCTTTTTCATTTACACTTTCAACAATGTCACGGACAAGGAATGTCTGTCCCTGGACCTTGTTGCACTGCAGATATACTCTTCCCGGTACCATTGTCCTCAGGTATGAGGCAAACTGACCTGTATTGAGTTCACACACGATGATTTTCTCAAATCTCGAGAAAACCTGAGCAGTATTTGACGGCAGAGGATCAATGAAATCGAAATGAGCGAAGCTGACTTCCCTGCCCTCTGCCCTGAGTTCTTCTACAGCTGACTCGATATGGCCGTATGTTCCGCCCCAACCGACAAGAAGCACCTTTCCGCTCTCCGGGCCGTTGACCTTGAGCAACGGGAGGTCGGCAGCGACTCTCGCTACTTTCTCAGCTCTTTCACGTACCATAAGTTCGTGATTTTCAGGAGCATTGGAAAGGACGCCGTCATGGTTTTTCTCCAATCCGCCGACACGGTGCTCGCAGCCCTTCATACCAGGCACAGCCCATTCGCGGGCAAGTGTCTGAGGGTCACGCTGGAAAGGTTTGAACTTACCTTCTCCTTCGTGCGCATAACGCGGATGAATCTCAGGCATCTGCGACATTGACGGAACTCTCCACGGTTCTGAGCCGTTTCCGAGATATCCCTCTGACAGCAGCATAACCGGAACCATATGCTCCAATGCTACTTTTGCCGCCATGAACGCCATTTCGAAGCAATGCGCAGGCGAATGGGCAGCCATGACCACCATCGGGCTTTCTCCGTTTCTGCCGTAAAGAGACTGGTTCAGGTCAGCCTGTTCTGTCTTGGTAGGCATACCTGTACAAGGACCGCTTCGCTGTACGTCAATGACCACAAGCGGAAGTTCAGTCATGACCGCGAGGCCCAATGCTTCTGATTTCAGTGAGAGACCCGGTCCTGATGTCGTGGTGACAGCCAGGTTACCCGCGAACGCGGCACCGATTGCAGAGCAGATTCCGGCGATTTCGTCCTCGGTCTGCATTGTCTTGACATTCAGATTCTTATGAATGGCAAGTTCTTCGAGGATAGCGGTAGCCGGAGTAATAGGGTATGAGCCGCAGAACAGAGGAAGGTGAGCTTTCTCGGCAGCTGCGATAAGTCCCCATGCGGCAGCCTGATTACCGGTGATGTTTCTGTATGTTCCTTTCTCAAGAGGAGCAGGCGCCACGCGATATGTGTCGGCAACCGCCTGGATATTGGATGCATAGTTATATCCGTCGAAGACCACCTTCTTGTTCGGGGCAATCATCTCAGGATGCTTCTTCTTGAACTTCTTCTCTATATAGTCGTAGATGAATTCCAAAGGACGCTCATAAATGAAGCAGGCCATTCCGAGCGTGAACATATTCTTGCACTTGTGGACTGACACGACATCCAGGCCACTGTCTTTCAGACTGTCTTCCGTAAGCTTGGTGATCGGAGAGCAGATGATGGTGCGGTCCTCGATATGCAGTTCCTCGAACGGGTTTCCTGTAAATCCGGCCTTCTTCATGCCGAGGTCATCGAACGCGTTTTCATTCACGAGAACGAGGGCATTGCGCTTCAGCCATTTGGCATTGGCCTTGAGAGCCGCAGGATTCATAGCGACAAGCATGTCGCAGAAATCGCCCGGTGTATTTACTTTATGATTACCTATATGTACCTGAAAACCTGAGACTCCGGCAACTGTTCCTTTCGGAGCGCGGATTTCAGCCGGATAGTCAGGGAAAGTGGACAAGCCGTTACCATAGATGGCGGACATGTTGGCGAACAAAGTACCTGTAAGCTGCATTCCGTCACCGGAGTCACCGGCAAATCTTATCACAACGTCGTTGGCGTCAATGACTTTATGTTGCATTCCTTTAAAAATTTTAAAGAATTATACGTAGTTCTATGCAAATCTAATAACAAAAAACGTTAAAACAATAATAAATTGTAAGAATTTTGCTATAAAATGCAAAAGGCGGCATCCTCAGATACCGCCCTGTAAATCATATGCCTAAAACTACTGCTGCTTTGCCTGAAGTTCCTGCTGGAGAGTCTCCAATGTTCTGCCCTCCGGAATGTTCAAAGCCTTTCTTGCTGCAGGAGTAAGGTCAACGCTCTGAGCCTTATCCACATACAGCAATGAGCCCTCTTCGAAGACGTAGATGAAACCGCCTTCCTTGGCAAGTTTGTGAACCACCTCGACAGCTTTCTGCTGTATAGGTGCCATCAACTGGCTTTGCTGCTGCTGAAGTTCCTGCTGGATGGACTGGTTGAACTCTTCGATTCTGTTCTGGATATCCTGAAGTTCTTTTTCCTTGCTCTCACGGATAGCCGGAGTCCAGGTGTTCGCCTTCTGCTGATACTGGCTGTATTTAGCCTGTAATTCATCCTGCATGCTCTTGAAAGTATCCTGAGCATCCTGCTGAGAAGCAGCAAGCTGTGCCCTGGCAGAATCTGCCGCAGGCTGAAGCATTACGAGCTCATTGAAATTCACATGAGCAAACTTTAAATTCTGAGCTGACGCTGACAATGTCATAAGCGCTGCAGCTGCAATCAAAATTACCTTTTTCATATTAGTTACTGTTTTTGTTTCAAACAATGTGATATCTTTTAGAACTGTTGTCCGATAAGGAAGTGGAACTGGCTCTTTCCATTGGTCTTGTCATCAAATCCGTAACCCCAGTCGATTCCGAGAAGTCCGATGACAGGGAGATATACCCTGACGCCGACTCCGGCAGAACGCTTGATCTGGAACGGATTGAAATCGCGGATATCAGCCCAGCAGTTACCTCCCTCGAGGAACAACAATGCAAAAATCGTGGACTGAGGCTGCATCACAATCGGATAGCGCAACTCTACTGTGAACTTGTCATAGACATTGCCCGCATATGAATAACCGTTCGAGCTGTATGCCGTAGCCCTGTAAGGAGTAAGCGAGTAGTTCTCATAACCTCTCAAGGCAATGACTTCAGATCCATAGGAGTTATATCCTGACATACCGTCACCTCCGACGAGGAAGCCCTCGAATGGAGAATATCCCCATTTTCTGTTGTAGTAGCCGAGATAACCGAACTGAGCCCTGGTCATCAGGACGAGGTCACCCACGAGTTTCGTGTAGAGAGAGCCCTTGAACGACCATTTGTGATATTCGATCCACCTGTATCTGTCAGGCGCGGTCCATTTGTCGTAATTGATGTCGCGCGGATTGCTTACATAAGCCGGTTTTCCTGATGCGTCGAGATTTGCCTTGTCCTTGTGACGGAGCAATGAGTATGGAGGCGTCAACTGCACCGTGAATGAAAGGTCTGAACCCTGACGCGGATAGATCTGCTGGTCGGTAGATGTTCTGGACAATCCCAATGTGTAACTGAAGTTGTGCGAAGTACCGTCATCGAAGATGAAGTAGTTCGAGAACCAATTGGTAAGCTTGTATGTCTGCCAGCTGAGCTGGTTGTAAAGGACGAAATAGTTGTCCGGCCATTTCAGTCTGTTTCCGAGTCCCGCGGAGAATCCATATACCTCGAACTGCTTGTCGTTGTTCAGGATGTTCCACATCAGATAGGAGTTGGTCTGGCGGCTGTAATAAGCTGAGAGACTGAGTGATGTAGGCTTCTTGCCGAAGAGCCACGGCTCCACGAAACTTGCTGACAATGAAGAATAGTATGTACCGCTGGTCTGGAATCGGAAAGAGAGGTTCTGCGCATCTCCGAGAGGCACCGGTCTCCATGCCGTCTTGTCGAACATTCTTCTTGTGGAGAAGTTGTTGAAGCTGACACCGACTGTGGCGACGAATGTACGTCCGCCCCAACCTCCTGAAAGTTCCAGCTGGCTGGACGGCTTTTCCGTCACGTTGTACACGATATCCACCGTGCTGTTCATCTGGTCAGGGATGATGGAATATCCTTTCGCAGGGTCCGTAATCGCCTCAGGGTCAAACTGTCCCAGAGATGCAATCTCACGGATGGAACGCTCGAAGTCGCTCTGGCTGAAAAGGTATCCTGGCCTTGTGAACACCTGACGGCGCACCACCCTTTCATTGGTAAGGTCATTACCGTTGATGATGATATTGTTCAATGTCGCCTGCTTGCCTTCCGCCATACGGATTTCCACATCGACGGAGTCTCCGGCCACGTTCAGTTCGACCGGCTGGACATTGAAGAAGAGATAACCGTTGTCCCTATAGAGCTTGGATACATCCATATCGCCCTGTTTTCCGCCGCCCTGGAGTCTCTTCTCCATGGTCACGACGTCATACGGATCGCCTTTGTGAATCTGGAGAATCGAGTTCAACGCGTCTGTGGCATATACCGAGTTTCCTGTCCAGGTTATATTTCTGAAATAGTATTTCTTTCCTTCATCGATGGTGAAATCGATTCCGAGCCTGCCCGGCTTCACCATATATATA
The DNA here is from genome assembly GCA_000432515.1 of Bacteroides sp. CAG:545. GTDB lineage: Bacteria > Bacteroidota > Bacteroidia > Bacteroidales > UBA932 > Cryptobacteroides. The sequence continues at coordinate 11,024 of HF995998.1, read as the reverse complement.
CTGTCTTTCAGCAGTCTCGCATCCCTGTAGCCCGCTTCATTGAAGGCGCTGATGAGGGATTTCTTGTCATTCAGATATTCTTTTTCATTGAACTTCTTGCTGCTGAAGAAGTTATATATCTTGGCAGACTTGGTTTTCTTCATCGACTTGGCAAGTTTGAAATCACTGACATGGTCATTGCCGATGAAGTTGATGGTCTTGATACGGATTCTCGGTCCTCTCTCGACCGCATAGTTCACGCGGATCGCGTTCCTGATGATGGTGTCTTTCTGGACCTGAGGCTCGACCTTCACATCGAGGAATCCTTTTCCCTGATAATATCTCTTGATGATGTCCACGGATGTCCTGGCCACGTAGTCGGAGTATTCGCCGCCTCGCTTGAAGTTCAGGCGCTCCTGCAAATCCTTCTTCTCACCGCTCTTGACTCCGGAGAAAGTCCATCTGGACACTCTCGGACGCTCCTGAATGGCCAATTTGAGAAATACCGTATCCTTCGATGCGTTCAATGAATCCACATAGACTGCAACGTCCTGGAAATACCTCTGCATCCACAGTCTCTTCACGATAGAGGAAATGTCATCACCAGGGATGGTAACTTCCATTCCTGTCCTCAAACCCGACTGCTGAAGGATCTGCTTGTCTCCGAAAGCGCGGTTTCCCTCCACCTTGATTCCGCCGACAATGTATGTCCGCGGATTATTGTAGTCAATCTCGACTGCGCCTCCCTTGTGCTGGCCAAATGCCGGAACCGCCGACAATGCGAGCACGGAAAGACAAAATATCTTGGTCACTGAATTCATCCTACTCAATAATAATCTGACAAATATACGGTATTTATTTCACTTTTCCATATCTGCGATTTCTGGAAGAGAATTCTTCTATCGCATCAAAGAAATCCTGTTTGTCGAAATCAGGCCACATTTTCTTCACGAAAAGCAGTTCTGAATAGGCTCCCTGCCACAAAAGATAGTTGCTTATCCGCTGTTCTCCGGATGTTCTGATGATCAGGTCCGGATCCGGAAAACCGTCTGTGACAAGATATTTCGACAGTTCGTTCATATCATCTATCGAGGAGATGTCCTTGCCGGAGTTCGCCTCCGCGAATTTTTTCGCAGCCTGGAACAGGTCCCATTTCCCGCTGTAGCTCACGAACAGTATCAGGTCCAGCACATTGTTCGACTCTGTCTTCTTCTCAAGCATGGCAATCGCCTCCCTGAGTCCTTCCGGGAGCCTTTCAAGATTTCCGAGAACGTGGAATCTCACGCCGTTTTTCACCAGGGCCTCAACCTCCGCGGCTATCGAATCCATCATCAGATGCATCAGGAAGTCCACTTCCTCCTTCGGCCTCCCCCAGTTTTCTTCCGAGAAGGCATAGAGAGACAGATATTTCACTCCGGCTTCAGCCGCAGCTTCTGTTACTTTCCTGACGGTTTCCACACCTTTCTTGTGACCACAAACACGTTCAAGGCCCCTTTCCTGAGCCCAACGTCCGTTTCCGTCCATGATGATGGACACGTGGACAGGTATTCTGCTGTTGTTTTCCATTAAACTGATGGTTGTCAATCTGCGTTATTTCTGATGTCCTCTCCCCAGAAGAGCTTGCTTGTAAGCGCTTTCACGAAACTGGATTTCGGAAGACGTACACGTTTTAGCGAAAACTGTGCCACAGACACATCGATCGAAGTGGAATCATCCACGGTCAATGTCCTGTTGTCCATCGTGAGAATCACGTTGCCGTCACGGGAGACTGTGGAGATGTTTATCCTGGTGTTTTCGGGCACCACAAGCGGGCGCACATTGAGGTTGTGCGGCGCTATCGGGGCTATGATGAGCACTTTGGCATCCGGGGTACAGATCGGACCGCCCGCACTGAGCGAGTAGGCTGTGGAACCGGAACTTGTAGCGACAAGGAGCCCGTCCGCCCAATAAGTCGGCAGGCTGTCCCCATTGACGGAAACATTGATTCCCAGCATGGCGGCTCCGCTGCGGTGGACAGTGATTTCATTCAGGGCATAAGGCCAGAACGAGAGCGAGTCCGGAACTTCGGCGGTCTGCGGCAGCGAGGCCTTCAGCATTGTCCTGTTCTCCAGTTCATAATCTGCATTTTTCAATGCTGCGGGGATATCTTCGGGCCTGTTTTCCGACAGGAATCCGAGGCGGCCGAGGTTCACGCCGAGAATAGGTATTCCGCTGTCAGCCACGCGTTTGGATGCGGACAGGAATGTGCCGTCTCCGCCTACGCTGAGCACCATGTCGGTTCCTTTCCTGACATCTTCTCTGCTGCAGATGCTGTACAACTCGTTTCCGTCGGCCACGAGCGCCTTCTCCATTTCGGCGAGACGGGGGTTGCCGACCAGTTCCTTATTCTTTATATATATACCCAAAAGCATAGAATCAGATGTTGTAAATTTCGGTCCAATGAATGTGAGAGTGCCAAAATTAGCATTTTCTTTACAATTTTTGCATATTATTGTCTATTTTTGTCAAGAATGTAATTATACGATTATGACAAAACTGAGTGTCAACATCAACAAGATTGCCACTATCCGCAATGCGCGTGGCGGCAATATGCCGGACGTGGAGAAGGCGGCGGTGGATTGCGTAAGATTCGGCGCAGAAGGTATCACAGTACATCCGAGGCCTGATGAGAGGCATATAAGATATGCAGATGCGAGAGCCATCAAAAAGCTTATTGACGTGGAAATGAACATTGAAGGGAATCCGATTCCGAAATTCATCGACCTTGTCAATGAGGTGGTCCCGACGCAGGTCACATTGGTTCCGGACGCGGAGAATGTCATCACGTCCAATGCCGGCTGGGATACATTGAAAAACAGGGATTTCCTGACTGAAGTCTGCAAGGAATTCAAGTCACGTGGCATCAGAACGTCGATTTTCATTGACCCGGATCCTAAGATGGCGGAGGGGGCTGCGGCCTGCGGTGCCGATAGGGTGGAGCTTTATACGGAGGCCTACGCGTCTGGTTACGAGGGCGGCCGCGAGAATGCGGTGAGGCCTTATGTGGTGGCGGCTGAACGTGCGCGAGAATGCGGTCTGGATGTCAATGCGGGCCACGACCTGAGCCTCGTGAATCTCGAATATTTCATAAGGTCCATCCCGTGGACGGCCGAGGTTTCGATAGGTCATGCAATCATCTGCGATGCATTGTATATGGGCCTGGAGAAAACTATCCATGAATATCTTTCCAAGATTAAAATCTAAAACTTTCCAAGATTAAAATCTTTTAGTAATTTTGCGACTGCGTAAAAAACGATAAACTATAAACGATAATTATTAAAATCAAACAATAATGAAAAACACACCATTAATTCTCAGCGTCATAGCCCTTGTTGCTGTGGCAGCACTCGCGGCAGTAACATTGTTCTCAGGCAAGAAATCAGGCGCTCAGGGTGCAGAAAATTCTGAATCCGCTGTTGTTGCCAACGGTGCCATCGTATATTTCAACCTCGACAAGGTGATTACTGACTATGATATGGCAAACGACCTCAGGTCTGTTGTAGAATCCAAGGTACAGGGCATCCAGGAAGAGGTGAACAGAAGAGGCAACAAACTCCAGAATGATGTGAATTCTTTCCAGGAGAAGATGAACAAGGGCCTCATGCTCCGTTCCGCAGCTGAAGTTCAGGCTCAGAAACTCGACCAGCAGAGGAATGATTTCAATGCTTATGCAAATCAGAAGCAGCAGGAAATCGCTGAGGAGCAGCAGGTTATGATGAACAATATCGGCGATGCCATCAAGCAGTTCCTCGACAGATACGCTGTAGAGAACGGTTATGCTATGGTCATCTCTACATCCGGTGACATTCTCCCGTCTCCTGTTGCCGCTGCCGACAGTTCTCTCGACGTTACTGAGGACATAATCACAAAGCTCAATGACGAGTATGTGAAGAGCAAGTCCAAGAGCACCGGAGCTCAGACCAAGAAAGAAGATAAGAAGAACTAAATAGTGAAAATCGCAGTACTTTCCTGCTTCTATCCTTTCAGAGGAGGAATTGCCCAGTTCAACGCAGCCTTATACGCCGAACTGGGCAAAACTGATATCGTCAAGGCGTTCAATTTCACCAGGCAGTACCCGGACTTCCTGTTTCCGGGCAAGACTCAGTATGTCACGCCGGATGATGAAGCGGCGCCAGTGGAAAGCACTGCAATACTGGATACGGCCAATCCGTTTTCCTGGATAAGCGCGGCGAAGAAAATCAGGGAATGGGAGCCTGACGTCCTCATCATGAGGTACTGGATGTCCTATTTCGCGCCTTCACTCGGCTTCGTGGCAAGACATGCCGGAAAGCACTGCAAGGTAATCGGTATTCTGGACAATGTGGTTCCGCACGAGCAGCGTTTCTTCGACACTCCTTTCACGAAGTATTTCTTGAAAGGGTGTGACGGTTTCGTCACGATGTGCGATGCCGTGACTGAGGATCTGCTGCGGCTGAAGCCTGATGCCAGATACATTATGCGCCAGCATCCGCTGTACTCCCATTTCGGGGAAAAGCTCAAGAGGGAGGATGCCGAGGACAAACTGGGCCTGGAACACGGAAAGAAAAACATATTGTTCTTCGGTCTGATACGGCATTATAAGGGTCTGGATATTCTGCTGAGGGCATTTGAAGGCCTCGATGACAGTTATCAGCTGATAATCGCCGGGGAGCCTTACGGCTCGTTCAAGGAATATCAGGACATCATTGACAGTATTCCCGGCAAAGACAGGATTCATCTCTATCCCAAATATATAAAGGACTCGGAGGTGAAGGATTATTTCTCGGCGGCCGATGTAACTGTTCTGCCTTACCGGAGCGCGACACAGAGCGGCATCAGTTCGGTATCGTACCACTTTGAGGTTCCGATGATCGTGACTGATGTGGGCGGACTGAAAAGCACTATCGGCGATACTGGCACGGGTATTGTCGCTGAGGAGGCGGAACCGGAATGTATCCGGAAGGAAATCGTGTCGTTCTTCAGGCATCCTGAAGAAAGGGAAGGTTTCATTGACAGAATCCGTTCTGAGAAAAGAAGACTGTCCTGGTCGGCTTTCTGCGACACTCTCAGAACATTTGCAGAATCATTATAGAGCAGTCAATATGAGAATGAATTTACTTAAGGCAGGCATAAGTGCAGTGATCGTGATGGCCTGTATGCAGGCTACGGCGTCTGCCCAGACATATACTCAGGCTCCTGTCACCGTCTCGAAAGAAAAGGTCAGAGGCAGTGACGGAAAGGTTTATTATTCTCATGTCGTACTGGAGAAGCAGACGCTGTTCTCCATCGCCAAGGCTTATGGCGTGAGCGTGGATGACATCTGCAATGCAAATCAGGAGCTCGACCTCAAGACTGTCGGACTGAAGAAGAATTCGATCATTCTCATCCCTACTGCAGGAACTCAGGCAAAACCTGCGGAACAGACAGCTCCAGAGCCTGAAAAACAGGAAAGATCAGCTTCTGAATCCCGCAGAAAGGATGACAGCAAGAAAGCTGACAACAAAAAGGACGATTATACCATTCATGTCACGAAATGGTATGAGGACATCGAAGACATTGCCTACAAATACTCGATTTCCAAGGAACTGCTGATGTCCTACAATGGCCTCAAGACTTCCAAACTCAAGAACAGACAGAAACTAAGGATTCCGACAGCCGCCAAGGTAAGGGAACTCGAAGCTGAGAAGAAAAGTACGGCAAAGGCGGTTACTCCTGCCGCTGACGTAAAAGAGACTCCAGCGGAAAGTACAGTTCATCAGAAACCCGAGCAGGACTACTCTCTTTCCAGACAGTCCAAGGTAAATGCCTTGCTGATAATGCCTTTCAAGGCATCGACCACATCACCGAGCGAGACGTCTATGGATTTTTACAGCGGTGTGCTCATGGCCGTGAGGGAACTCGGAAAAGAGGGCATTGACGTGGATCTGAGCGTCTATGATGCTCCTGGAAGCACTGCTCCCGTGACTGCGCAGAGGATGAACGAAAGTGACATCTGCATAGGACCGCTCAAGACTGAGACGCTTGAAAGGGTGCTTTCCATCAGCAGCGAGGACACCTATATCATTTCGCCGCTCGACCACAGGACCGCCAGCCTGATACCGTCCCACAGAAATCTCATCCAGGCTCCGGCTTCGACTGCCATGCAGTTCAATGACTTGGCAAATTGGGTGAAAAGCGAAAACCGTTCAGGAGACAAGATACTGGTAATCAGCGAAAAGAATGCTTCAGCAAACAGTGCTGTCCAGCAGATGAACGAGGCTGTGGAAAATGCCGGACTGAATGTCATCAGATATTCATACAACATCCTTGAAGGCAGGAATGCGGCCAATGTCATGGGCGAGCTCATGACCAAGACCGGCACCAACAGAGTGATTATCAATTCGGAGAGCGAAGCTTTCGTGAATGATGTCGTGAGAAATCTGGACATGCTGGTTTACAGAAAGTTCAATGTAGTTCTCTACAGCCCGTCCAAGATAAAGTCTTTCGAAACCATCGATGTGGAGAATCTCCATAATCTCAAGACTAGAATCTCGACTGCCTACTATATCGATTATGACAATGAGAAGGTACGCCAGTTCATTCTCGAATACAGGGCTCTGTACAATGCTGAGCCTACTCAGTTCTCTTTCCAAGGCTACGACCTTGCATACTTCTTCATCAAGATGAAAGCCACCTACGGCAGGAATTGGATGAAATTCGTAGGCAGACTCGACAATACGCCTATGATGCAGACCGACCTGCTTTTCAGACAGAGCGAGGACGGAGGTTATGTCAATGAGGGTGTACGCCGCATTGTTTACGGCCCGGATTACTCTATAAAAATAGTCAGAAGATAGTTTTTTACGGGAAGCGCACTAATTAATTTCCGAGTAGAGACTTTGCATTTGCAATGGCCTCAGGTGTGACTTTGGAGCCGCTGAGAATGCGTGCAACTTCCATGAGGCGCTCTTCGCCTGAGATTCTGCGGATGGAAGTGACGGCCCGGTCATCAGATTCAGATGTCTTGGTGACAATGTAATGTGCATCGCCTTTGGCCGCAACCTGCGGAAGATGCGTTATAGCGAATACCTGCATATACTCGCCCATACTGCATATCATTTCGCCCATCTTGTCTGCCACGCTGCCGGAAACGCCCGTGTCGATCTCATCGAAAATCATCGACGGCATATTCGTATAGCGGGCCAGCATTTCCTTGAGACAGAGCATGATACGGGACATTTCACCTCCGGATGCACATTTTGCCACATCTACTGGGTTCTTGCCTGCGGATGAGAATCGGAAAAGTATGGAATCCGAGCCTGAAGGTCCCTGCTGAGCCGGTTCGAGAATGACATCGAATACTGCCCTGTCCAGTTCCAGAGAACGGATCGAGCGGCAGATGGAATCGGCAAACTGAGGAGCGGCTTTCGCCCTGGCTTCATGAAGACGCTTACATGCTTCATCCAATTTGGCTTCCGCATCTGCGATCAGTTTCTTGAGTTCCGCTTTCCTTGCCTCGAGCACAGATGTGTCGGCCAATGCCTCAGAGAGTTTGTCTCTCAATGCTATAAGTTCCTCAACGCTCGTGCAAGAATGCTTCTTCATAAGGTCATAAAGCATTGACAACCTGTCATCTACTTCCTGAAGTCTTTCATTGGAAACATCCGTCCTGGCCTCCAGGTCAGAGACTTCAGAAAGGATGTCGTCGAGTTCCAGACGAGAAGATTCGATGCGTGAGGACAATGCAGACGCGGCCGGGACATAGTCGGAAATCTTGTCCAACAGCTTGGACGATTCTTTCAGGATGAAGTCAAGCGACGGACGCTCATCCTGTCCGTCATCGGCTGACGGATTGAAGTAATTCTCTATCTGATAGAGACTTGACTTTATCTCCTCGGCATTTGCAAGCTGCTTCTGCTCCACTTCCAGGTCTTCCAGTTCGCCTTCCTTGAGTTTGGCGGCTTCGAGTTGGGAGTATTGGGCCTGATTGTAGTCCTGCTCCGCATTCATCTTCGTCAATGTCTCCGTAACTGATGCGTATTCGGATTTCAGGACGGCCAGTTCAGTCCAGGCCTCTCGGCATGAGGAAAGAAGAGCTGTATCATCCGCAAAGTGGTCCAGCATTGACATCTGGAAAGTCTTGTCCCTGAGCAACATGGTCTCGTGCTGGGAGTGGATGTCGATCAGGCGGGAGGACAATGCGGAAAGGACTTTTACTGAAGCGGGGCAGTCATTGACAAAAGAACGGGACCGGCCGGAGGAGTTGAGCACCCTTCTTATCACGAGATTTCTTCCGTCGAAATCGATGTCGTTTTCGTCGAGGAAGTTCTTCAGGGAACCGTCTTCGTCATTGACCTCAAACTCCGCCTCGACCACGCAGTTGTCACCTGCTGTTCCGATAGCGGAAGTGTCTGATTTACCGCCCAGTACCAGTGACAATGCTCCGAGTATGATGGACTTGCCGGCACCGGTCTGACCGGTAATAATGACGAGACCCGCAGGAAAATCTATATCCAGCGAGTCTATAAGTACGTAGTTCTTTATGTGAAGAGAGCTCAGCATAGCAAGGAAATACTATTCCTCAGTCACTTTACGTGCAGGAGCAGGTGTTTCTGCTGATTCTGCATTGTCGTGATTTGCCATTCTGTATGAAAGTTCTCCGTTTTCAAATTCAGAAATCGCCACGAGAACAGGTTTAGGCTGTCTTTCGTAATATTTTGATATCTCGATCTGCTCACGGTTTTCGAACACTTCGTCCATCGAATCGCGGTCATTCTTGAAGTCCTCGAGTTTCTTGTTAAGTTCTTTCTTCTCTGCGAGTGCAATCTGATTTGCTCTCTTGTACAGAATCACCACTGACTCATAAAGGTTTCCTGTAGGAGCTGCAAGGTCTTTCACATCTCTTGTAATGGTGTTCTGCGGTACGATTTTCTTATCCATTTTCGTCTTTTAAATTAAATTTCATTTACTCTGAGGCCTTCCATGTGCCTCTATAAGTATATACTTCAGCGATTTCAAGAAAGTTTCAAAAGTTTTGGAACTGATTCTATTTCTTCTGCTGCTTGTCCGCCTTCTCGGCAGTCTTGCGCTCTTTGGCAAATGACTTGTCCGTGCCGGCTATTTCTTCATCACTGGTGCTGCGTCCAAGTGCCTTCTGTGCCCTTGCATACAGTGTCTTCAATTCTCTTGAATACTTGGACTGAGGTATCTCGCCCACGAAATTCAGGTAATCATCAATGAAGGTGAGGTAGCGCTCTTTCTGCTTGGAGTGTACGCTCAACTGAGCGTATTTGTAGGAAGATTTGGCAATGTAGTACAGGATGTCTTCACGATAGATGTTGTCCGCATTGTCCTTGAGCGTATTCCTGAACGCGACTCTGGCGGCTTTGTAGTCTTCCATATTGAAATAGAGCCGGGCGGATTCGTAGGCTTTCCTGTCAAGTCTCTCGTTCAGGTCGTCAAGCATTGCCGCGCACTCGGTTGCGTGGGACTGAGAGCCGTAGTCCTTCTGATATTCTGCAATCGCAGCTATCGCCACCTTGGTAGGTGTCTGGTCCAGTTCATATCTGTATGTGGACCTGTAGAGGCAGTCGATTCTGAGGAATCTGGCGTTTTCTGCAAACGGACTGCGCGGAAAATTGGTGACGAACCTTGTGAAGTTTGCCTCTGCGGTCACGTAATCCTTGAAGCGATAATTGCTCAAGCCCCAATAGTACTGGACGGTGTCATCTCTCTCAGTACCGTCCGTGAGCACTGACATCGATTCGAACAGTGAAGCAGCCTTCTGGTACTTTCCTTTATTGAACAATTCGAAGGCAGCCTTGTACTTGGCATCTACATCATTGCTCGAAAGCAGCGCATCGAACTGTGATTTGCAGGAGACAGCCGCGGAAATGACCAGAACTCCAAGAATTACTTTTCCGGTAAATTTCATTTCTATATATATATTATTCGTTCTTATTCGTCTTTGTCTTATGAGACTTTTCCGTCACTTACTTCAGCGAATTCAGGTATTTCTCCACGTCCAATGCCGCTCTACAGCCTGATGCAGCCGCTGTCACTGCCTGTCTGTAATGCGGGTCCTGCACGTCACCTGCAGCAAAAACGCCGGGAACTCCTGTTGCTGAAGTTTTTCCCTCGGTGATGATATATCCGTTTTCGTCTGTTTTCAGCCATTTCGCGAAAAGTTCGGAATTAGGATGATGGCCAATGCCGAGGAAAAAGCCGTCAATGCTGATATCAAAAACCTTACCATCTTTTCTGACCAGTCTTGCGCCTGTCACTCCGGAGTCGTCTCCGAGGACTTCCTGGGTGTTGCAGTTCCACAGCACTTCGATATTCGGAGTAGCTGCCACGCGCTCCTGCATGGCTTTGGATGCGCGGAAGACGTCTCTGCGCACAATCATATAGACTTTTTTGCAAAGGCCTGCCAGGTAAGTGGCCTCTTCGCATGCGGAATCCCCTCCTCCGACTACTGCCACGTCTTTCTTTCTATAGAAGAAGCCGTCACAGGTGGCGCAGGCTGAAACGCCCAAGCCCTTGAATTTCTGTTCGGAAGGGAGGCCGAGATATTTCGCTGTCGCGCCGGTGGCTATTATCAATGCTTCTGCCACGATTTCTTTTCCGGTGTCATCCTTCAGTCTGTAAGGTCTTTCGGAAAGATCCGCTTCCACAATCCTGCCAGGGCGTATTTCCGCTCCGAACCGTGCAGCCTGAGCTTTCATCGATGCCATCAGGGAGTTTGCATCCACGCCGTTCTCAAATCCCGGATAATTCTCCACAATAGTGGTGGTGGTCAATTGTCCGCCCGGTTCCATTCCCTCATACAGGACAGTCTGGATACCTGCTCTCCCGGCATAAATCGCAGCCGTATAGCCCGCAGGGCCTGAGCCGATTATAACGCATTTATTCAGTTCCATCTCTTTCTTCATTTTAACTTGCAAATATAGTGAAAGCTGAGAGAAAAGGAAAATTCTTTTTTTCTTCCGAAGCGCCTATCTTAATCCCCCTAACCCATGTTTTTCATTGGGACTCTGTCCCAAACCCTG
>HF995997.1:15152-58551 GCA_000432515.1 Bacteroides sp. CAG:545 | reverse complement strand
ATAAGATTGATTTTCAACTATTTCATGTTGCTACACAACATAATTATCTACGCAGCATAAGAACTGTTATGTTGTGCACAACATAAGAGTTCCACCGCTACGAGTGATCCAAGCTCCCGGTTATAGAACAGCAGATCAATCTTGAAAGTATGACCTTTAACATCAACGGTATACTGATTCTTGTAGAAGAGGAAGTCCTGGCCGAACCGGAGTATGAAATCCCGGATGTTGTCCACAATCTCTTGCTCCAGCACTCGTTCGTCTACATCTTCGATATCGCCGGCGTCCAGTTCCTCCGTATTGATGAAGTCCAGAAGGTATTCATCCTTGAATGCACGAAGGGCGCGACGCGCGCTCTTGGCATCGGGAATTGTAGTGAGGAAGTTGTTCGGAAGAGAACCACTATGATGGTAATCATCTTCTTTGATAGACTTAATGACAGCCTTTTCGCTGAGATGAGACATTGCCGTCAAACGGATGTAGAACAAACGTTCTTCGCGGTCTTTAGCCCCCTCAATGATTCTGATATGCTGCGTGAAAGGAACCGCCAGGGACTCACTTAAAGGAAATCCAGCCGAATTCGGCAAGTGGAATTGTCGAATTTCAACAATGTCAGTATCAGTATTTTGTAAATCGGCAAGCGCACTTGCCGATTTGTCTTCAAGGGATGCCCAAGCCTCATAGAACTTACGCATATTCTTGAGGCTTGTGACTCCAAAACCCATCAGTCCAGGCAGGTCATTCTTCAGCTGACTGCTGATGAATTCAAGCGCTCCTGTGCCCCAATAGCCGATGCGGGAGTTCTCTGAAATGTACCGGCCAATCCCGAAGTACAGTTTGAGCTGTTCCTGATTAGCAAGCCGGATAGCATTGTACTGGCTCTGGAGAATGGCTGTCTTGATTAGTTCGACGGCCTGGAGGTATTTGGATTCTATCTTGTCCATAGGGCAATCGCGTTAAGTATGCAAATATACTGAATTCCTTTGGAATAAGCTTTTATAATCAGTATAGGAACCTCCAGTACTTCTTGTAGAACTCATCCGCGTAGTTGATGATTCCTTTTACGTTGTGGTCGATAATGGTGGCGGCCGGTGGAAGATTCGAGGATGCGGAGGTCTTCGAGGTTGTCGTAGAAGAGGCTCTCCGTGAGGCCGGCGGCGCTACGGGACAAGATTTTCAGCAGGCTCTTCGATGTCGCTGAACTTGCGAGCTTAGACAATATTGACAAAACAAATTACATTAAGGCTATGACAACAGCACGTGACACCTACAATCAAATCGAGTACGCCAAGAAGACGGGACTTGAAGAAAGACTCGTGAGAGGTCGTGAGGAAGATCGTGAGGAAGGACGAGATGAGCGGAATAAGGAGGTTGCGATTAATCTGCTTCAGTTAGGGACTCCTTGCGAAGTCGTGGCAAAAGCTACTGGCTTGTCCTTGGAGAAGGTTACTAAACTGAAGGAAGAGGTAAAATAATCTACGAGTCTATATCGCTTTAAGCACACACTACGCATAGACCGTTGCCTGGGCCGTTTGCTAAGGTGCTTTGCAATTCGCTCACTGCTTCTCCATCGTCTCAGTTTTAATAATTCACGACTCGACCAAGTATAGGTTAGGGACTATCTGAGGTATTTTGGAACCAATGAACATAGCGCAAGCGCCTCTGAAATCTTTATAACCCATTGTACCATAAGCAATTAAGCAGATGTAGGCCTATTTTCTAATATGCTCACTCCCATAAAAAATTAGGGTGATGAGCATATTTGCATTCAGCCCTCATCCTGCGCAATTACCTATCAATCAACATATTACACCAAGATCAACAGCCTTATCAGAATGCTCATTGGCTCAATTATTCAATAGCAAGATTGCTGCTTCGATGAGTGGTGTGGTATTCCACCGATAGGTGACTGCTGGCGGACCTCTCTAAGTTAGAAACTGTTTTGAAATGATTGAATAGTTGTTTGAGGTATAATTCCTTCATCTTCTTCCCGAGTTTTCAGGTCAGATAGGCCCAGCTATCTTCACTGAACCCTCTGTTGGATCTAAAGTTTGCCCACTCAAACCATCTGTGAATAATTTCAAAACAGTTTCTTACAAGAGTGGCGTAACACTCAGGAGAGGGGCGCAACACATAGGCGAGTGGCGCAACACATAGGCGAGTGGCGTAAAACACAGGATTTTTCCCCTCTGAGCCATGGTTTTCCTATGCTCCGGGAGCTCACAAACAGGCACGAACACAAAAAAAGCGACCGGTAAAAATCACCAGTCGCTTCTTCTATTTATTGACAATTCGATTATTCAGCTTTGCCGTCAGAACCGAGAACGTCTTTGATCTTGTGCTCGTAGAGTTTCTTCATCTCGTCACGTGCAGGACCAAGATATTTACGTGGGTCGAACTCGCCCGGTTTCTCAACGAATACCTTGCGGATCGCAGCAGTCATTGCAAGACGTGAGTCTGAGTCGATGTTGATCTTGCAGACAGCTGACTTGGCAGCCTCGCGGAGCTGCTCCTCAGGAATACCTACTGCATCTGGAAGTTTTCCGCCATGAGTATTGATGATATCTACATATTCCTGTGGTACTGAAGATGATCCGTGGAGAACGATAGGGAATCCAGGGAGCTTCTTCTCGATCTCGTGGAGAACGTCGAATGCGAGCGGCGGTGGAACGAGACGACCTGTCTTAGGGTCACGTGTGCACTGCTCTGGTTTGAACTTGTATGCACCGTGTGAAGTACCGATGGAGATGGCGAGTGAATCGCAACCTGTACGGGTAGCGAAGTCGATAACCTCCTCAGGCTTTGTATAGTGAGATTCCTCAGCAGCAACCTCATCCTCAACACCTGCGAGAACACCGAGCTCAGCCTCTACGGTAACGTCAAATTTGTGAGCGTACTCTACAACCTTCTTTGTAAGAGCGATGTTGTCCTCGTATGGAAGAGCAGAACCGTCGATCATAACTGAAGAGAAGCCCATATCCACGCAGCTCTTGCAGAGTTCGAAAGAATCGCCGTGGTCGAGGTGAAGAACGATCTGAGGATGTTCCCAACCGAGTTCCTTGGCATACTGTACAGCACCTTCTGCCATGTAACGGAGAAGAGTCTGGTTCGCATAGTTGCGGGCACCCTTAGAAACCTGAAGAATGACTGGTGACTTCAACTCTGCTGAAGCCTGGATAATAGCCTGAAGCTGCTCCATATTGTTGAAGTTGAAGGCAGGAATAGCATATCCGCCTTTTACAGCCTTTGCAAACATTTCTCTTGTGTTTACAAGGCCTAATTCTTTATAAGAAACCATATTCTATAAAAATTAGAAATTATTTCAATGAACATTACGTAAGCCCTAAACGCTTACTGAATCCGCAGGCTTTTCTGCAATAATTCTGCCACCTTGCTACTTTACCGACAAAATGTCATATAATTTCTCCGCATGGTTCAGCAAAACTCCACAAAATTAGTCAATTTCATCAAAATTAAAGAATTCCTCCTGAACTTTTTCAGTATAATCCACTGCCCTCCTATAGAGTCCAAAACGTTCAAGCAAGAACTTATGGCTCTCAGTATCAGGATAATAGACCTTGGAATTCTTATGTATCATTGACCTTTGCGCTGTCCTGAAATCAGGATAGACTCCGGCAGCGGCAGCAGCAAAAATGGCAGCCCCGAGCGCTCCCGACTGCTTGCACGAACAGATTTCTATTTCCTTGTTGAGCACATCAGCCACCATCTGCACGGCCAAAGGCGATTTCTGGGCAATGCCGCCGGTAGCAATCACCTTGTCGATCTTCAGCCCGGCACTTTCCACGCCATCCATTATCACTTTGGAAGCAAACGAAGTCGCCTCGACAAGTGAACGGAATATCGCCCCAGCATCCGTGGACAGCTTCAAGCCCATCAGCGAGCCCCACAGACGCATATTCGAAGCCGGCGCCCTGCGGCCGTTAAGGAAGTCTGTCGCGAAAGGATTGTGGATGTTCGGACTTACCCGCTCCGCAGACCGGTTCAGCTCCAGCATCATCTTATCGTCAATGTAGTCCGCAATCGCTGCCACATCTTCTTTCGGCAGCACGTCGCAGTCCGCGAGAATATTGTTTACCGGAGTCATTATCAGGCGCTTGAGCCAAGCGTAAACATCCCCGTAAGCGCTGAGTCCGGTCTCGATGCCTATCATCTTGGGAGTAATCAGCCCGTCCACCTGTCCCATGACGCCGTCAATCACATTGTCCAGAGACTCCGGCCTGAAAACAGTGGTATAGGCAGCCGAAGTGCCGAAGCTCATCACGAGCACGCCTTCTTCCACACCTGAGCCGAACGAGCCTGAGAACGAGTCGATATTGCCGGCACCGATTACTATTCCGCGAGGAACGCCCAATCTGTCGGCCCACTCGTCTGTGATATTGCCCACCGGCACATCAGGAGTCCGGTCATTGTCAGACAGACTCTTCCTGAGTTTCACGAGCACCGGATCTATCTTTTCGAAGAATTCCACCGGAGGATAGCCGCCCCACTTCTCGCACCAGAACGATTTTTCGCCCACACAGCTGTGGCTGATACAGAAATTGTCAATGTTGTGGCATCCGGTCAGAAGCGCCGGAATCCAGTCACACAGCTCAATCGCCGTAAAATACGCCTCACGCACCTGCGGAGAAGTCCTCAGCACATGCAGGGCCTTGGACCAATATGCCTCAGGAGAGTAGGCAAAGCCTGACAACATGGTGTAGTCAGGGACATTGGCATGACAGGCAGCCTCGATCCGGGCGGCCTCATCGGTCCCCGTATGGTCCTTCCACAGGATGAACATCGCATCCGGATTCTCGCTGAATTCCGGCTTCAGGGAGAGTGGAACGAGGTTTTCATCCACGAAACACGGTGTGCTTCCGGTAGTGTCCACTGACAATGCCACGATATTCCGTGCTTGCTGCGGATGTGCGGAAGTGACCGAGCCCACTGCCGACTCTATCGCGTCAATGTAATCCTGAGGATGGTGTCTGAACTGTGATTTCAACGGGTCGCAGAAGAGTCCCTGCTTCCATCTCTTGTAGAAACTGACGCTTTCTCCGACTATCGAGCCGTCCGCGCAGTTCACAATGACCGCTCTTGCCGAATCTGAGCCGAAGTCAATGCCGATGACGTATTTGTCTGAATTCATAAATTTTCGTGTCCGATGAATGGTTAACTACTTTTTCAGCTGGTTTGTCCGGTAAAGTTACCAACTTACGGGCAGTTACGCAAAAAATGCTTACTTTTGCGTCAGAATCCAACAATTATCAGAATGAGCAATAAAGTAATCATATTTTCAGCCCCGTCAGGTTCCGGGAAAAGCACCATTGTGAGCCACATTCTCAAGTTGCATCCCGAGATGGAGTTCTCTGTATCGGCGACTTCCCGCGCGCCACGCGGACAGGAACGCAACGGCATTGAATATCACTTCTTTACGGCAGACGAGTTCCGCAAGATGATAGCGGAAGACAAGTTCGTGGAGTACGAGGAGGTCTATGCAGGTTCGTTCTACGGCACGCTCAAGTCGGAGGTCCAGAGAATCTGGGACAAGGGACATGTCATCATCTTCGACGTGGATGTGAAGGGCGGCGTGAACCTGAAGAAATACTTCGGAGACAAGGCATTGTCAGTATTCATCCAGGCCCCGTCAGTGGAAGAGCTGCGGAAGAGGCTCGTCGCCAGAGGCACCGACAGCGCCGAAGCCATCGCAAAGCGCGTCGCAAAGGCCTCAGAGGAAATGACTTACGCCGACAAGTTCGACTATATTCTTGTCAATGATGATTTGCAGAAAGCTTATGCCGAAGCTGAAAAAGTGGTTGACGACTTCCTACAATAATTTTTGATTATGCGCATTGCCGTTTACGCCGGTTCTTTCAATCCGCTCCATATCGGACATCAGGCCATAATGGAATACCTTACCGTAAAGAAGGAATTCGATTGGGTCTATCTGGTGGTATCGCCCAAAAATCCGCTGAAGGACTCGATTGATGCAAGTTCCGGACAGGACCGGTACAATGCCGCTGTCCAGGCTGTCCGCCGACATCCTGAACTGAACGTGTGGGTGGATGACATTGAACTGAAAATGGAGCCTCCGCACTACACGATCCGCACATTGGATGCGCTCAAGCGACGTGAGCCGGAGAATGACTTCACATTGGTCATAGGCGCGGACAACCTCTCTTCCATACACAAATGGCGTGACTTTCCCCGTATCCTATCCGAATATGGTGTAGCCGTATATCCGCGTAAAGGCTTCGACATCAAGGCATTGAGGGCAGCGCTCATGAACGAGTGCAAGCACTTCCCCGCTTTTTACGTCCTGGACGAGTCGCTTTCCGGAGCGGAACGGTTCAGCCTGGAAGATGCCGACCGGCAGATCTATCACATCCAGCTTCTCGATGCGCCGATCGTGGATATCTCCTCCACCGAAATCCGCGAGGCCCAGAGCCGTGGCGAAGACATGAGCAAGTACCTCATGTGATGCCTGGCATTTACGGATGAGTCCCGTGTGCAGAATGAACGGATCTGCTTATTACTGATATTGGTTGACCCGGAATCCACGGTTTGTCCGTAAAAAGGCAGGGTTTCACGGACAAGTTGCTCAAAATCAACAACTTGTCCGGTAGAAGGCGGGGTTTTACGGACGAATCGCGCAACCGGGGGTCAAGCGACCGAGGGTCAACCAAGATCAGGATAATGCACAAGAATAAAGTCCCGTGTGCAGAATGAACGGATCAGCACACGGGACTAAGTATATGGTCGGAAACCTCAGATTCAGCCGGAGTTTCGGAGAAGACAGCGGTGTCTATCTTACCTGAAAAACCGGGACGTCACGGGTATCGCCCATGACGTCTGGGGAACCGGAATTATTTCCAAGGGTTGACTGACGGGTCGATGGAAATCTCGATCTGTTCCTGGTCTGGGGAAGTGTTCAGCGTTATGGTTACGGTGTGGACGTAGCCGGCGCGGAAACTCAGGGAGTAGTCGAGAAGGTAGGCGATGCCGCCCATGGTCAGTTCGATGAGCGGGGTGCTCCTTTCGAGGTTCTGCGGGACCAGGATGGCCTCGAACTGTTCATTGCTGAGCTTCTTCATCGTGATGGTGTTCTTCGCTCCGAAAGCGTTCTTTTCCACTGAACCGGTAATGAAGTTTGCGGTGCATTCCACATTGGTATTGTAGATATGCGCGACCACGTCGTCAGGAATCTTGCCCTCGAACTTCGGCCCCTTCTCAAGCTTCACCACAAGCTTGGACATAATGTGCTGGAACTGAAGACTTACGGCGCCCGCTGAACGGGAAACGTTCTGCGTATAGGCATACAGAAGGTCGGAAGCCTCGTAGCCGTCTCCGGACTGGTCAGTCGCCACCGAGAACGGATAGCTCTCGATAGATGTCACATTCTGATATGGATAGATGCCGTAGAAATCGCATGGACGCTCGCTCCAGAACAGCTTTCTCTCTGGAGTCCAGGACGAACCGCTGCAGGTAATCTTCTCATTGTTCAGATAGTTTCCGCCGACCTGAAGTGGCATCTGGGTGCCGTCTGCGGCATATTCCACTGCATAGAGCGAAATCGCGTCACCGTTCTCGAAAGAGGAAGCGGTCGCTTTCGTGGCAGGATAAGAGATGTCGAACCGGAGTTCATCGGCATTGACCTCGGCCGGCTCGGATTTGGAGCAGGAAATCAATGCAGCTGCCGCAATTATAAGGTATATTGATTTTTTCATTGTTCAAATAATTTTTATGTTATTCAAGTTTCGCAAGCGCGAAACACCGATTTTAGAGCCCGCCAGGGCGATGGCTTTAAGGTGAGGGTAACGTACACAAAGAGTGCGTCGGGCTTACCACCTTCGAGCTAGAGACCAGGCTCAAGTTGACACTAGCGTTCAGCAAGTCTGACAACTTGCGAAACTTGATTTACTTGACATTAGGATGCTCACCCATGTAGATTGGGCCGTCGCCGTTCGCGCGGAACATGTTCGGATTCACGCCGAAGGTCCAGTCGAAGTCTCTTGCCAATGACTTGGTGCCGACTTCGAAGGAGTCTTTGGCCACGAAATCGTCGAAGTCAAATGCCTCGCCTGCGTACGCCTTGATGCGCTCGACAATGGCCTGGCGGCTGATGGCAGAGTAATAAGGGATATTGTTGTTCATACAACTTGTTGCCTCAGAACGATATACCCCACGAGTGTGCATATAGCCGCCCTCATACATGTCCACCTTGTCGGAGTAGTTCTTGTGGTAGATAAGATGGGCCCAAGGAACCTGCTTGGCATCGGCGGTCATGGAGAGGTTCTTAATCCAACCTTTGGCTTTATACTTGCCATAAGAAGTACTCATATCGTCATCTCCTTTCGGATTTTCGCAACAATTGCATGTACAATTCTGGATAAATGCGTTATGATAGATATACTCGTCACCGAGCTTGCCGAAACCGTGTCCGCCTGCCTCATGCTGGATGATGCCGCGGAAATCATAAGGATAGGCATCAGTGCTTACAGGACAGCAGGCAATAGCCGAGCCATCGCCATACATCATGGTCACGCCCTCATAAGTAGATGTGTTCATGAGCATGATCACCAGAGACTTGCTGAGGTCCATCGAGGCATCAGCCCGTTTTGCCCATTGGAAACATTTGTCAGCATCCGGAGACTTTATGCGGTTCTGCGTGAAATAGCTGCCGAACTTGGTGTCAATCACGGTATTGACCGTACCGATGCCGCTGTCGTCAGACTTGGAAACGACCGCATAGACATTGAAATAATCCTTATAGGTAGAATAAGGTTCGATGCCGAAGAAATGCTTGAAGCCGTCCTCAGTATTCTGCTTGAATGTGCCTTTGGCAATGTCCTTGGCATCATAGCCGTCGCCTATAAAGACGATATCAATGCCGGGGCCCTTGGTCGCCGTGTTCAATGTCATGACCTCGCCATCGGAATAGTCGGCATCATACTGCTCCACATCCAGTGTGCAGGTATAGTCTTTATCCTCAAGTCTGAAAACAATCTCGCCGCTTCGACCCGCATAGTTTGTATAATCTTCACTAACTTCGAATTTATCGATAGTACGAGACATTTGATCCACAGACACAGTAATTTCTGCCTTTCCGGTGCCTGATGATGGAGTAACAGTTACCCAATCTGGCTTGCGTTCTATGCTCCAGTTGAAGTTCGCAGGTGCGCGCAGGGTCAATGTCCTTGACTCAGCTGCGTTAAGCGCGCGTATTCTGTCGCGGCTTACGGAGAAATCATAGTATGCTGCGATTCTACGGAAATCCGACCAGCCTGATTCAGTCTTATAACGGGTAACGGACTGCACCGGGACTTCTACTGTGAAATTATCTTTGGCTACGCCATCGAAAGCACGTGGCATAACAGATGGTGGTTCGACTGCATGGGAAATAATACTTGAAAGACTAAAACATTTATAAAATGCGCGCTGATTAATCGTATGAATAGTCGAAGGCAATTCAATGCTTGGTATACTACAACCAGAAAAAGCGTCGTCTTCAATTGAAACAAGACCTTCCGGAAAAACAAGGCCATCACAAATACGATTTTGATACTGAAAAGCATTTTTCCCAATCATCTTCAACGAAGGAGGGAAAACCACTTTTGACAAGCCTAAACCTCCAAATAATATCATAAACTCATCTGGGATTTTTATGGTACCATTCGGAATTACTAGTTCTCCTGTAAAATGACAAGCGCGAAATTCCCTGCCACCAAATTCCACTGCATTATTTAAATCTAACTTACCAGTGAATGCCTCCTTAGCATCAATATTAAATGTATCACCATATAGTTTAGTTATCTTATCCGGGATTCTTAAACCACCTACAAAAAAACCAGCTTGAGAAAACGCACCCATACCGATATATTCCAAACTATTTGGCAGATACAGTTCACCAGTGAAAGAGCAGTTGTCGAAAGCATAATCTCCGATGGATATCAAGGATTCCGGCAGAGTCAAGGTTCCTGAAAGAGACGCACACTCTGAAAATGCAGATTCTCCAATCTTTTTAAGTTGTGGAGGAAACGCAACACTACCAATCGATGTTTTGTCGAATGCGTTACGGCCAATTTCCGTAACATCATCAGGTATTATCAATGCGCCTAAGATACTTGTGTGATAAAACGCATAGGAACCGATATATGTTATCGTCTCCGGAAACGAGAAATGAAACAAAGTATTCTTATTATTAAATGCCTCATAAGGAATAATGTCATCCTGAGTCTTTCCGCTATTATCATACTTCGCATTCACCACCTTAGCCTCCTTAAGGTTAATCGCCTCCAGAATCGACATTGAGTCACGCATAAAATAGAAATCCTCAGTGGTAATCGGACCTGACACTTTCAGGTTCCTGATCTTGTCCGGATTCTTCTTGAAACTGCGAATCACCTTGCCAAGCGTTCCGGCTTCGGTAAGGTTCACCACGAAATACTGACGGGCCTCTCCGCCATGAGTGTTCTTGTCCTCTGTCCAGTCGGCAATCTTGATGTCGCCGAGGGTGAGTTCGTATTCGCCTGCCGGAGTTTTCTTCTTGATGTTGATGGTGACGTCAGTCTGCTTGCCGGCAGCGTAAGTTACTGAAGCAGCGCTGTTTCTGAAGCCGTATGATACGCCGCCTATGGTAATCGCAAACAGTTTCTCGCCGGCCTCCACGGTCTGCGGAACTACCACTGCCCTGAATGAGCCGCTGCTCTGCGGGCACATCACGATACCGTCCTGCTGTGCATTGCCCAAAGCGGAAACCTCGCCGGTCGCGAAATTGATCTTGGCCTTGCGGGTGGTATTGGTCAGGATGATTCCTTTTTCGATGGATGCGAATTCGCCTTCAGCGAAGCCTTCCTTTTCCACAAGGACGACATTGACAGCGGCCATCTTGTGCGACAGCTGGACTGCGACCTTGTTCTCTGAAGGGGTGATATTGACCGCTTTGCCCCAGAGGAAGTCGGAGGCCTCATATCCGGAGAGGGATGATGCGGTGGCGGCTGAGCTCTGGTCCTTCTGCACTTCGAAGTTGGCGGCATTGACCTCGGTCACGGATGACTGGTGCGGGTAATAGAGGTAGAGGTCAACATTGGTATTGACGTCCTTGTAATAGACTTTCTTCGTCGGGGTCCACTTGTTGGCGGCCTCGTCGAAGACGTACTTGACGTTGTCGGCCTGGTTTCCGTTGTCTGCAAGCGTGCCTGCGACGGTGTTCTCCTCGCTGTAGTTCACGGCGAAGAGGCCCAGCGCGTCCTTGTCCACGAAGCCGGCAGCATTGACCTTGGTCTGAATCTGGTTGATGGAACCGTCGATGTTCAGCAGTATGAGGTTAGGGTCTTCAGGGACGACAGCCGGCACGGGCTCTTTGGCGCACCCTGCCAGCGCAATGGCTGTCCCCAAAAGGAATAAGCATCTGTAATTCATATCAGATATATTATTAGTTGTTTTTTAAGTTTCTGAAGTTTTGATGATTAAAGCTACTCGGCGTCGCCGCCGACAGGATCGCCTGTTCCCCAGTCGTTTATGCTTGTATTCAGGCCACTGCTTCCATCACTTGCGAAGGAGTTGGAGAGATTGATGGGGATGACATTGATTTTGGGGCATTGATATACCTGTCTTTCATTGGTCTTGTTCATCAGTACATGATCTTATGCGCCAATGTCTCCCGGAATTGGCGGATACTATACTATAGGCGTGGGAGGCTTACCAATGTTCACGACACGACACTTACCTGCCGTTTCTTCTGTCCGGCAAGGAAGTGTCTAAGCGAAAACGTCAGCAACGTCTTGTAAAAACGTTGCAAATTTATAGTTTTTTACCCCCCCCCCGTCAAGTTCATATTTGGTTCATTTTCAATCAAATTTGCAAAATCGTGCTCCGGACGGCCTGTAACGCGGATAATTTTGGAAAGTTTTTTCGGCCGGAAAATCTGTTTGCTGCGAAAATTTCTAAATTTTGTATTATAGATATGGAAATATATCCTAACTTTGTAAGGAAAAAAAAGGGAGGCAGCTATGCGGATCAAGAAGATTTGGTTCGAAGGAAACAGAATATATGCTCAGTTCGATGACGGGAAGACATTGTGGCAGTCACTCCTTTACTATCGTAATCTGTTGAATGCGGAAAACAGAGACGATTATGTAATCGAGGATGACGGCGTACATTGGTATTCGCTCAACGAGGACATCTCAAACGAAAGCTTCGAATATGACAATCCTGAACCGGAAGGCATATCCAGGATTCTGCTTTCGCATCCGGAATTGAACATGTCCGCAGTAGCAAGAAGACTCGGAATACAGCAAAGTCTTTTGGCCGCATATTCCAGCGGAATGAAGCGTCCGTCAGAGTCGCGTGAGTTAATGATTGTCAATGAGATCCGCAAAATCGGAAATGAACTGCTTGCTATAGGCACTGACAATGATTCCTACGGCAAACCGTGTTCCGGATATTTGGCAGAGTCACGCGAAGAGAATTACCACAGTCATACCAGAACTATTGTGGACGGCTACGACTCGTACCGGAATTACGGAATACTCCGCGACGGGAATGTGAGAGATGATTATAAAAACCAGAGCAGTGTCCAGACTGATGACGGACTGGACGAACATAAAAACCTGAGATCTGTCAAGTCACTGATAAAGGACGGGCTTATCCGCAATAATATGTCCCAGAAGGCATTGGCAGAAAAAATGTCGGTTTCCCCATCCCGAATCAATGCCTATGTTACCGGACGGGCTATGCCCACATTGAAGATGGCGGCGAAGTTGTGCAAGATACTCGAGATTGCACCGGAGTCGATGCTGCAGTGCCGAGATTGACGGACACCTCTCATAGCAACGAGTTAAGCGATTACTAAAAGTACAACCACAGCTGCATGCAACAATAAATAACAACACGTTTGAGGTCACAATTTGTAATCTCAAAAATGAACATAAATATGGCAGAAATAACAGAAAAGACTGAGAACTGCGAAGTGGTCACAAATTGTGACCGGTTGGTTGCCGTGGATAATATCGAACCGCTAATAAAAGTAATTAGAGGACAGCAGGTTATGCTTGATAAAGACTTGGCATCGCTATATGGTGTAGAAGCTAAAGTTCTCAATCAGGCTGTTAAACGCAATATTGAACGCTTTCCAGATGATTTTCGGTTTCAATTGACAAGGGAAGAATGTTTAAGGTCACAAATTGTGACTTTAAACGAAGGACGAGGGCAGTTTTATGGTGAAAACCGCTTCTGTATTCAGCCGCTTAGAAACAATGGAATACTTGTCCGTGAAAAGGCAGGATTTCACGGACAAGTTATTCAAATTCAATAACTTATCCGGAAGAAAGCGGGGTTTTACGGACGAACGCGGGGTAGGGTCTCCCGGACAGATGTGGACTGTGGTCTTACGGACAAACTTGGCTTAAAGTTTACTGACCGACGCAGTTCGGATTTTCCAGACACATGCCACTTGGATTTCCAAGACGCCCTCCACCTGAATTTCCCAGACACCCGCTACCTGAATTTTTCAGATGCTAGCTACCTCACAAAGCGACCAAAATCAGGAACGACAGAGTTACCGTCTCAGATGGCTCGGGGCGGACTTACCGCCCTCGGTACTAGAGGGAGGGAGGGCGGACTTACCGCCCTCGGCACTAGAGGGAGGGACCCGCGAAGCGGGAGGGCCTGGTCCGCCCAGAGTCCTTCCGAGACGGGACGTGGTGAACCAACCACAGCTACACCCGGTCGGATCTTTTGCTGAAAGACATCCTGCCAACTCTCCCCATGGCGACTTCTCTCTGCAAATCCCTAAGGCAACCAAAACACCAGCAACTCGATTTTGTCCGGAGAAAGGGGGTGTTTTACGGACAAGTTGTAGAATGACCAATTCATCCGTAAAAAGGCAGGATTTTACGGACAAACGCGGGGTAGGGTCTCCCGGACAGATGCGGACTGTGGTCTTACGGACAAACGTGGCTTGAGGTTTACTGACCGACGCAGTTCGGATTTCCCAGACACCCGCTACCTGAATTTTCCAGATGCCAGCTATCTCACAAAGCAACCAAAATCAGGAATTACAAACTCCGCCCAGAAAACTTCCGCCCAGAAAAATGGAGTAATTTACAGACAAGTTGGCGGTTCGTTGTCAAAAACATGCTAGGACGAAAGTGGGAACAGGGCATCCACATCATATTGAGACAGAGCCAGTACACGGCGGATTTGACCATTGGAAGAACGGAAATCAAAGTGCAACTTCTTGGCAAGGTCAAGTTTCTGTGGACGTGTCAAGTCATGTAGAGCAGTCACGCCATAACTCTGCTTCAGACACTTCATTATCTGCGTAAACAGTTCAGCATCCGTAAGAAACTCGCCATCATCCAGTTCAGCAGCAAACTCAGAGTATGACTCTACCCCCTTGCTGAGCATCGCAAAATAGTGATGCGCATCTCGGAACATAGCCATGCCAAACTTGACTGCGCAATACGAAAATGGAGAAACATAGTCATTGACAATCACCCAGTCATTCGGCAATCCGGGGAAACGGCTTCGAAGGATTCGTCTTCTATCATCAAACTTCATTTCAGAGAACTTGACTCCACTTGGAGCATCAAGAAAATAGCATCTTCCCGTTCCCCAAGGGTAACTGAATGGTGTATAAGAAGGATCAGCAACATATCCGTTCCGATTTGTGTAAATGATACAGTTGCGCAATGACGAGAGGACTTCTATCTGCCTCAGTGACAAGTCAATGCCTTTTGCAGATGGAAAGAACCGCCCTATTCGCCTGCGGCAATAGTTCCAGAATTCCAATATTTCCGATTCTTCTGCGGACAACACGAAATGAAAATGATTGTTCAATATTTCAAAGGCGAGGATTGTTACACCTTTGAACTCGTTTGATGCTTGGGCCACGACATTCATGGCAAATGCAAAGTCTTGAGTACAAGAGAATAGCAACGGCGTTTCTTTTCCAGAAGTATATGCGTGCCAATATGGGCCAGCTGATAGAAAACTCGCATTGCAGCGTCTCTCTTTTTCTGAATATGTCTTAACATTCATAGGAACAGTTTATTTAACGCTCTACACACTCCACAAATAATGCCAATTTGTAGAATATAAAGTAATTTGTCCGGAGAATGGGGGTGTTTTACGGACAAGTAAGTCAAAATGACAATTCATCCGTAAAAAGGCGGGGTTTTACGGATGAATCGCGCTACCGAGATTTTCACACTTTATGGTTTTATGCATTTGTCTGTGTACCGCGCGCGAGAAATAGTGCTGGATTTTATCCGTAATTTTTTTACGGATATTCTGAAAAATCATTATATTTGCAACGGAAACTAAAACTGAAATGATATGCTTGCAAAGTTTGCCGTAAAAAATTTCCGTGGATTCAAAGATAGGATAGAAATTGATTTGACCCGCCACAGCAACTATACGTTCAATGCGTTTGCCATAAAGGATGGTATTATCAAGAACGGTATCATCTATGGCCCGAACGGTTCGGGCAAGACAAATTTCAGCCTTGCAATTTTTGATATAGTCAATCACCTTTCCCAAAAGTGGAAAAAGCCGGATTACTATTATAATTTTACCTACGCAGGCAGTCGGGAACTGATTGTCGATTTTGAATACACATTCATCTTTGACGGGAAGGTCGTGGAATATTGCTATGGCAAGGACTTTATGGGAGTGTTGAAGTATGAGAATATGACTGTTGACGGCAATCCGGTTTTCAGAAGAGCTGATGGCAAACTATCTTTTTACAACGATGAGTTTCCTATGGGTGACTCCGTCCGTCACAACCTTGCCGACAATGCGAACAATATTTCCATTGTAAATTTTCTTATCACGTCTTATCCGCTTGCCGGAGATAATTATCTTCTCCAACTGAACAAGTTCGTGAATGGGATGCTCTGGTTCAGATGTCTGGAAACCCGTGAGTTCATCGGATTGGAGAACACGAGTGCACTTCTGGATGAATTCATCATTCAGAATGGACTAGTGCGCGAATTTGAGCGGTTTCTTAAAGAGGTCAGCGGACAGAATTTCGAATTTGCACAACCTGCAAGTGGAGAAAAAAATCTGTTCTGTATTGTCGGCGGAAAGAGAATTCCGTTTGATCCGATTTCTTCCACGGGAACACATGCTTTGGAATTGTTGTTCTACTGGATAAAGAGAATGAAAGATGCAGCGTTTGTGTTCATTGATGAGTTTGATGCGTTTTATCATTTCAAACTATCATTCGAGGTCTGCAAACTTCTGTTCGGATTGGATTGTCAAGTGTTCACGTCTTCACACAACACATACTTGATGACTAATGATTTGCTTCGTCCTGACTGTAATTTCATTGTATATGACAATAAGCTCAAGGCTTTGTGCGACTGTACGGAGAAAGAACTTCGGTTTGGGCATAATATAGAAAAATTGTTCAGAGGAGACGCATTCAAGGTATGATATTGTTTGTTTTTGAAGGCGAAAAACGAGAGCCTGAACTTTTCCGGGCGATTGAAAAACTGTTCTTCAAGGACAGTCAGCATATTGTGTGCTCTTTCGGAAATAATATATATGAACTCTATCAGAGATTGAAGAATTTGGATGATTCGGGAGATATCGTTTCCGTGCTTCGCGAAAAATATGACGGACGAACTGATTCCCCATTTTCCGGAGATGCTAAAAGTTCTGATTTCTCGGAGATTTATCTGGTATTCGACTATGACTTCCACAATAGGAACATCTTGTTGGAAGAGATGAACTTGCAGATTTCGGAGATGCTGGATATGTTCGACAATGAGACAGAAAACGGGAAGTTATATATAAACTATCCGATGGTGGAGGCTATCAGATACACGAAGCATCTTCCAGATTCAATGTTCTATACCTATACCGTGAGCAGACAACAGTGCAGGGATAGTTCGTTCAAGAATATGGCTGACGGTTTCTCCGATTACAAAAGCCTGGATTTCCTTACATTGAATACCAGGCGAGATGCAACGGAAAATGAAATCCGTTCACGCACAGAGAATTGGGACTACATAAAGACGCATAATGTTGTCAAGGCCAATTTTTTGTGCACCGGAATCTTAACCAACCCGAAAAACAAGGATGTTGTTTCTCAGAAGGCAATATTCAGAGCCCAGTTGCAGAAGTACGTGTTGCCTAAAGAAAGCGTAAGCGTATTGAGTGCATTTCCATTGTTCCTATATGAGTATTTTCCCAATTGAAATTGATTGGTTTGCGTCTTATTACTGATATTGGTTGACC
The DNA here is from genome assembly GCA_000432515.1 of Bacteroides sp. CAG:545. Taxonomy (GTDB): domain Bacteria; phylum Bacteroidota; class Bacteroidia; order Bacteroidales; family UBA932; genus Cryptobacteroides. The sequence continues at coordinate 41,304 of HF995997.1, read as the reverse complement.
GAGAATCTACAGTTCGTCCGTAAAAAGGCGGGATTCTACAGACAAGTTATTCAAAATCAATAACTTATCCGGAAGAAGGCGGGGTTTTACGGATGAATCGCGCTACCGAGATTTTCACACTTTATGGTTTTATGCATTGAAGGTGACGTCTCTGAAGGCGAGGGTCGGGACCTGACGGCTCATTCCAGGGACCGGGTCGGAGCCGGCGGCGAGGAGGTTGCTCCAAAGGTCTGTCATGTTGCCGGTTATGAGCATGCTGTCGATCGGCGAGGTTATCTTGCCGTTCTCGAAAAGGAAGCCGGAAACGCCGTAGGAGAAGTCGCCGGTGGCGCTGTTGCAGTTGCCGCCGTTGAAGTCCGTGACCAGGATGCCGCTTCCGCAGAGGTCCAGGATATCCCGCTGCGCGATCTCATTTACAAACGGGTCCGCCTTCAGTCCAAATTCAGCGCCAAGTCCATCAGAGAGTTCTGTTCCACGACCACCACCATTCACAACACCAAGCCCAGTTCCACGTTCACCAGCATTCACAGCACCACGCTCAACACTACGCTCAGCGCCAAATCCACCAGCGAGTTCTGTTCCACGACCACCACCATTCACAGCACCGAGCTCAACTCCACGACCACCACCACTCACAGCACCGAGCTCAGTTCCACGTTCACCACAACTCACAACGCCAAGCTCAGCTCCACGCTCACCACCACTTACAGCACCAAGCTCGTGGCCACCGAACTCAACTCCACGTCCGTCACCATTCGGAGCACCGAGACCGGAGCCACTCATTTCACCACAATCACCACCAAGCCCGGAGGCGTCGCGTCCATCACCACTAACTCCACAATGTCCACCACTACGCTCACCTCCACTCACTCCTCCACGCTCCCCACCAAGCAGTTCTTCGGAGACAAACGGCTGGAGGACAGGGCGGTTAGGGCAACTGGAAGTCGGCGGAATGCCAAGTTTTCTGGACATGTATATGCTCGTGAAATTCTCCTTCACCACGCCGTCAGTAATAATTTCCCGGTTCCTGCAGGCACGCCCGTCGGTCTCGAACAGGATTGCCCCGCTCTTGCCCTTTTCCAGAGGCATATCCATCACATTCAAGCCTTTGCTGAAGACCTGCTTGCCCAGCGCATCCACCAGGAATGAAGACTTCTGATAGACGGACAGACTGCTCAATGCATTGAGCACCGGTTGGAGAAGACGGCCTGAAACCAGACGTGAAACCACCATCGTGTATTTTCCCTTGTCCGCATTGACAGGAGCGATCTGCATCACGGCCATTTCCACAGCCTTGCGGCCACATTCGGAAGTCAGCACCTTCTCCGGACTCACACCGTAGTCCCACCACAGGCCGGTGTATTTGTTCCCATCATTGTCCTCGACAGTAACCTGGCTGCTCACCTCAAATGAAGTCTCCGTCTGGCGGCAACGGCATCCGTCAGAACTCGTCAAGTATGTGTCTGACAATGTGTTATTGTATTCCACTTCCTCGGATACCACACGCCAGTTCCTGTCAGAAGACGGCGCAGAGAATTCCCCGAACACGGAGACACGTCTTGCCATCTCCAATTTTTCATCGCGGGAAACTGAATCATAACCATACCAGCACAGCCCCATTTCATCACCATTGACAGCATCCGTGGCAAGGTCCTTCTTGTCCGGCAATCCACGGAACGGATCAGCCACCAGCATCCTCACTGTCTCGACTGCCTTGCAGAGGAAATCGCGGAGACTCTCCTCCTCGAACCTGTTCGTGGAAAAAGTGCCGTATTTGCCGTCAGCGTAGATGTTGAAGGTCAATGACCTGTCTCCAGTCTGCCTGATATTGTCAATCTCCCCGTCCAGCAAGGCATAAATCTCGGTTTTTGCCTTGTCCAATGACACCATGACTGCCGAAGCACCCGCATCCAGGGCCATCTGCACGCTTTTGTCCGCTATTTCTCTCTCCGCATCGCTTATCGCGAAGTCCAAACTTTCTTTCATCTTGAATTCCTTATTCATCTGCCACGCCTCCTACTATCAGATTGTTCACGAGCACCGTCGGCATACCGCACGAAACCGGCACTGACTGACCTTTTCCGCAAGTCCAGGCGGCATCCTTCAGCTTGCAGTCATTGCCGACAGCGACAATGTCCTTCAATGCCTGGGGCCCGTTGCCGATGACATTGACATCATTGACAGGTCTGGTAAGCCTTCCGTTCTCTATCAGGAAGCCGCTCTGCACGAAGAACGTGAAATCACCTTCACCGATTTTCACCTGTCCGTTGCTGAACTCATTGACATAGATGCCTTTAGAAACCGAAGCAATGATGCTTTCAGGGTCGGCATTGCCATTTTCCATATAGGTCGCGCGCATTCTCGGAATCGGACTTGAACGGAAATTTTCACGTCTTCCGTTGCCGGTCGGGGCCACGCCGTAGTACTTCGCGCTGATCCGGTCATGCAGATACGAGGTCAGCACTCCGTTCTCGACCATCATTGTCCTCTGTCCAGGCACGCCCTCATCGTCGAAATTCAGGGAGCCGCGGTTACCTCGGATGGTTGCGTCATCCACGATATTGATTCCTTCCGGACAAATCCGCTTTCCCATCTTGTCCGAGAAGATGGACTGGCCTTTTCTGTTGAAATCAGCCTCGAAAGCGTGTCCCATGGCCTCGTGAAGCAGAATGCCGGAAGCACCAGCACCCATCACCACCTGCATCTGTCCGCCCTCAGGCCTGCTTGCCTCGAAGGCACTGTCAATGCCGTCCGTCAGACTGGCCGCAAGTTCTTCCATCACTTCATCGGTAAGCATTTCCGCGCCCTTGCGAAGACTCACGGAGTCATTTTTCTTTATACGCCGCTTTCCGTTGTCAGCCACAATCATAGCGGAAACGGTGGTCAGCGGACGAGTCTCGTATTTGAGCTCGCCGAAAGAATTGTACATCATATAATCGCTTGTCTGACTGCTCAGAAAGCACATTATGCTCACTATCCTGCTGTCCTTCGCCTTGATGGCCTTTTCCAGGCGGTCTAGATACCCCACGACGACGGACGGACTCTCTTCCCTCCAGTCTTTCAGTATCGGATAACGGTCCGCCGCCGGATTCGGATGTCCCGGATAAAGCCTCCTGACGAGGCGGCCGCCATTGTTCTCCTGGGAAGTGTACGTGGCCCCCACGCTTCTGGTTTCACGCGGCGTGACAGCAGAGCCCTGCGAAATCGCCGAGGCCGCAAGCGCAGCCGCTTCCATATCTTTCCGTTCCGTACTTTCAGAGTAGGCATAACCGGTCTTCTCACCGCACAACACCCTGATTCCCACACCGTAATCGATATTCAGACCGCCTGACGTGACCTTCCCGTCCATGAGCTGATAGACCTGATCCGAGGTGTTCTCGAAATACAGGTCGCAGTAGTCACCGCCGTGCGAGAGTGCCGTCGTCACAAGAGATTTCAAGTCAATGTCATTGACCTTGAATGTGTTATAATAATATTCCTTATTTGCTATCATTGTCGAAATAGTTTTGGGCCTCCGCGGCCTTCTTTTCTATTATACCGTAGGTTTCTTCGTCTTTTATATTGAGAATGCCCTTCCAGCCTTCCGCGACCACCTTGAAAGGTATCTTGGAATTGTCCGCAAGTATCCATCTGTCAGCCAATGTTCTGTAAACATTGAAAAAATAATGCAGTCCGGCCGTATATCTTCTCCGTATCACCTGTTCCGGAATGTTGTGCCCGCCTGCCGCAACCCTTGCGCGGACTCTCTCCACGGCAAGTTCAGGAGAATTCAGCCAGAAATACAGAATCGTGACACTGTACCCTTGCTCGTGCGCGTGGGTGATAGTCCTCTTGAGACTGCGTGTGGCCAATGTCGTCTCTATCGCGAAGTCTTCGCCACGCTTGAACAAGTAGTTCATTTTCAGCAACATGAGCTTGCCTGCCTGAATCGATGCAGCATCCGGACTGAATGGCGAAAGGCTCTTGGCGAATTCGTCTGAATTCACGAACTGGCTGCATTTGAGCATCTCCGGGAGCAATGAATAGGAGGCTGTCGTCTTGCCGGCTCCATTGCATCCTGATATTACATACATTTGTGGCATAGCTTTGCGTTATTAACTGTTTACTTGTCGATTCCGTAACCGAAAAGCGCGAAATCACCTTTGCACGGGTCGCCCGGGAAAATGTCCCTGAAGGCGTCCGTAATTTCCTCTACCGTAGTGATATCCTTCTGTTTACGGGCGGTCAGGCCAAGTTCCGAGGCCTGCTGATACACGTGTACATCCAGAGGAATCAGCAATGTCTGCGGGTCAATGTTCTTCCAGACTCCGAGGTCCACTCTGCCGTCATTCCGGACCATCCAGCGCCGCATCATATTGATCTTCTTGTTCGGCGCCTTCTTGTCTTCCTTCTGCCCGAATACCAATGTCCGGAACTGGGGAATTGTCAATGTTTCAAGACTTTCTCGTTCCGAATAAAGGTCTTTCAGTCTTGCGCATATTGCCGCGACTTCAGACCATTTGACGGTTCTGTGTATGCTGACCGGCTCGTCCTTCCACTGTCCGCGCATCACGTAATCGTATGGTTTCCAGTTCATTTCATCGAACAGGCGATGGCAGTCGCGCACTATCATTGACCTTCTCCCCCACGCGAAATGCGCTGCGAAGACAGCGGCGATTTCCACATCGGCAAGGCAGCTGCTGCCGCTACTGAGCATTGACACGAACCGCTTCGGAAATATTATCGGGTCCTCCTGAAAGTAGCAGGCGTCATTGTATTTCTCTGCCCATCCGCGCAGCAGGGTCACTGTCTCATCTGTCATAACAATCTCCTATAATATATAAATCCCGAATACAAATTTAACATTTTTTGGTGTTTGGTTTTTACATTAAAATGTTTTAACTTAGCCAAATCATCGGTTTTTGTGCAGATGATTAATACATAATTTCTAATAACCAACAACTTATGACTAAAGATCATAGACGGCACGAAACAAGGAGGACTTGTTTCTTATCAGCATTGGCCGCTTTGACGATTTTACCCATGAGCGGAGCCGACTGCTTCGCATCGGCAGTAACGTCAATTTCTGCCAGCACATCCGCCCAATCCCGCAAAGTGGAGATTTCAGGAAAAGTGTTTGACTCCAAAGGAGAACCTATCGCAGGAGCAAGCATTGTGGAGAAAGGCTCGATGAACGGTGTATTCACCGATTCGAACGGCCGGTTCACCATAACAGTAAACGACGGAGCCATATTGGAAGTATCTTCCATCGGTTTCATTTCCAAGGAAGTGAAGGCGACCGCCAATTTGAAAGTGACCTTGGAAGAAGACAGCGAGCTGCTCTCGGAAGTGGTAGTTGTCGGATACGGTAGCCAGAAAAGAGCCAGCCTCACAGGCTCAGTAGCAGTGGTCGATGTACAGAAGACATTGGACAGCAGACCTATAGCAGACGTAGGACGTGGACTTCAGGGTTCAGTTCCGGGCGTGAATATCAGGATCCCTACCGGTGAAGTAGGTTCAGACCCTATCATCAATATCCGTGGACAGATAGGTTCCATCTCCGGAAACAACAGCCCTCTGATTCTCCTGGACAATGTGGAAATTCCAAGTATCCAGATGGTAAACCCGGACGACATCCAGTCCATTTCAGTACTGAAGGATGCGGCAGCTGCCTCCATCTATGGTGCAAAAGCTGCATTCGGTGTCATCCTCATCACATCCAAGACAGGTGTCGGAAAAGAGAAACTCGAAGTGACATATTCTGACAACTTCTCATGGCAGAACAGAGCGAAACCTATCGAATTCGGAGGTCTCGAAGCATTGAAATATACCCTTGACGCACATACGAACATGGGTGCTGCAATGCCTGCCGGAGGTTTCTGGAGAATCAGTCCTGAGAGTTATGAAAAGGCTGTCGAGTGGCAGAAGCTCTATGGCGGAAAAGTCAAGAACGGAGACCCTGTAGTATATGGACGTGACTGGTACTATGATGGTGTCAACAAATATGGTTACCGCGTCTATGACGGTGCTGATGCAATGATACGCGACTGGGCACCAAGCCAGACACACAACCTGTCCGTAAGCGGCACCTCAGGCAAGACCTCTTATAATATAGGTCTCGGCTACCTCAAGCAGAGCGGTATGTCCAGAACGGCGAAGCATGATGATTTCACGAGATACAACTCATCCATCAGCCTCACTTCTAACATCAACAAATACCTCAGCCTCCGCGCAAGTTCCATATTCTCAGACAGGAACAAGAGATATCCGGGAGTAGGCACCACGTCAGCCGACCCGTGGCTTTACCTCTACAGATGGAGCCCGCTCTTCCCTATCGGGGTCAAGGAAAACGGAAACAACCTTCGTGAGGCATCATACGAGATAGGAGCTTCCAATACCAACAACCTCAGGAACAAATATATCAATGTCAATCTCGGAGCGACTGTTAACATCACCAAGCACTGGGACGTGAAGTTCGACTACACCTACGACCACAGGACACAGGAAGAAAACACATCAACACCTGAATTCGAAGGCGGCCAGATGTGGTATGCACCTACCGAGTGGTTCGCGGAAGACGGCAGCAGAATCTATGTCAACGGGCTCGGAGAAGTTGTGGATGCAGCTGCTGACGGTGCAATGCCGGGATACTGCTTCCCTGTACAGAAGTATTTCTCCAATGCAACAGCAACAGACATCAAGAGATACAGATACGCAAGTTCTACCAACACTGTCAATGCCTACACCACCTATCACCGCCAGTTCGGAGCAGGCGGACAGCACGACTTCAAGGTTATGGCAGGTCTTAACAGGGTAGCTACAAAATGGGAGTCCGTATCTGCACGCAGGACTGACCTGATGAACCTGTCGAACCCTCAGTTCAAGACAGCTACCGGCGACCAGTTCGTAGATGGAAACACCAACTGGGATGCACAGCTTGGCTTCTTCGGACGTATCAACTACGCATTCGGCAACCGCTATTTCATCGAGGCCAATATCCGCCGCGACGGTTCTTCCAAATTCCCTACGCACCTCAGATGGCAGACCTTCCCTTCATTCTCAGGAGGTTGGATTTTCACCAATGAGAAATTCATGAAACGCATCGAGCCTGTGCTCTCCTTCGGTAAAATCAGGGCATCATGGGGAAGTATCGGAGACCAGTCTGTAGCCAATACGCTCTATGTCTCCACCCTTTCACAGTCCCAGTCAAACTGGCTTGACGGCTCAGGAAACAAGGTCACACAGTACGGCACACCGACACTGGTGGACTACGACATAACCTGGCAGAGAATCGAGACTCTGGACTTCGGAGCCGACCTCAGATTCTGGAAGAATCAGATCGGTATAACATTCGACTGGTTCCAGAGAGACACGAAAGATATGATTATTCCGGGTGAGAGTCTTCCTGCCACATTGGGAACAACCGCACCTAAAGGCAACTACGGAAGCCTCCGCACACGCGGCTGGGAAATCGCTCTCGACTGGGGATTCAGATTCAGCAACGGCTTGGGCATCAATGGTATGGCCACATTGTCAGATGCTGTCACGGACATCACCAAAGGTGCTGACTGGGCTACTCCTTGGGAGAACAGGCTTCTCTCCAACGCTTACTCTACCGGCAGACGCTATGGTGACATCTACGGTTATGTTACCGACAGACTGTTCCAGAAAGACGATTTCGTCTATGGCGCAGACGGACAGATAGAGAAGATAACTGTCATCTACAACGGCACAGCCCGCACAACCCACAGACAGACAGCGAAATACCCTGTATATCAGGTGCAGTTCGAGAATAGCGACAAACTCATTTTCGCACCTGGCGACGTGAAATTCGTGGATGTGGACGGCGACGGATACATCACTCCTGGTGAGGGCACGAACGGCAATCCTGGTGACCGCGTAGTTATCGGAAACACAACACCTCGCTACGAATACGGTTTCCGTCTCGGCGCAGACTGGAAAGGCGTGGACTTCTCCATCTTCTTCCAGGGCATCGGACAGAGAAAAATCTGGGGTAAAGGACAGCTTGCAATTCCAGGCTACCATGCCAAGGACGGCGGTCTGCCTAAGACATTCACAAAAGACTACTGGACAGAGGAAAATACCGACGCATTCTATCCACGTGCATGGAACCTCGGCGGTGCTGACTCCGGTTTCGGAATGCAGGTTCAGAGCAAGTACCTCCTGAACATGGCCTATCTGAGAATCAAGAACATCACATTGGGCTATTCAGTACCGACCAAAGTCCTCTCAAAAGCGAAGATAAGCAAGGCAAGGGTATATGTTTCCCTCGAAAACTTCTTCACCTTCGACCACCTCAGAGGACTGCCTATCGACCCTGAAGCAATTTCAGGTTACTCGATGTTCACAGATTCAAACAATTACAACCTGGGACGTACCGGTACAGGAACACCTGTATTCAAATCAGTCTCATTCGGTGTACAGTTATCATTCTAATGCATACAATACAATGAAATTCAGATTATTATATACATTGTCAGCTCTCGCAATCCTTTTTGGAAGCTGCGAAGTGCTCGACCGTCCTTCTCTGACAACCGCAGAGGATGACAGTTATTGGCAAAGCGAAGAAAGCGTCAGGCTGTATGCCAACTCTTTCAATGGACACTTCTTCCCGGGATATGGTGTCGGCTGGACCACAGCATATGCTCCGGGCAACAACTACGCGTTCAGCGATGACGTAGTAAGACTTTCCTCCCAGGCCCAGTTCACCAGAACAGTGCCGATAAGCAAGGAAAGCACCAGCCTTGACCTCGGTGAATGGCAGAGCGAATATACCGGCCCTACATGGAATTTCGCATGGGTAAGAAAGGCCAATATCATGTCCGACAGGATTCAAGAACGGATGAAAGACGTACTGAATGAAGAGCAGTACAACCATTGGTTCGCGATTGCAAGATTCTTCAGAGCTCTCGAATATGCGAGACTTGTCAATGTCTTCGGCGATGTCCCTTACTATGACTTCGCACCGTTGAACAACCAGCTGGACGAGCTCTATAAGGACAGGACTCCGCGCAACGAGGTGATGGACCATGTCTATGACGACTTCAAGTTCGCAATGGAGAACGTACGCCTCAACGACGGCACCAGAAACGTGAACAGATATGTAGTTTCTGCGCTTGTCAGCAGATGGGCTCTCTATGAAGGAAGCTGGCAGAAATACTATTACAAGGACGAAGCCCGCGCCAAGAAATTCTTCAACCTCGCGACCGAGGCTGCGGACAAGGTGATCAGCAGCGGCAAATTCGCCATTGTGGAAGAATTCCGCAACCTGTTCGGCTCGGAAGACCTCACTACAAGCAAAGAGTGCATCCTTTACAGGAAATACAATGCATCCCAGAGCATAACGCATTGTGTGGCTTCATATTGCAACGCCAACGAGCCTACCGACATCGGACCTACTCTCGACCTCATCAAGTCATTCATCTGTACTGACGGCAAAGACTGGCAGACCTCATCAGTGGACCATGCGAAGGACTTCACACTGGACACATTGATTAAGACCCGTGACCCGAGATTCGAAGGCACATTCTTCAACAAGGTTACCCCTAAGAACAAGTCGGCGTATCTGTATGTCACCAAGTTCATTCCTCGTTCAGCTCTCAAGTATCTGGATGAAGAGGGTGCTTCACCTGCTCCGGAATTCCAGGGAGAAAAGAACGTCACGGGCTATCCTGTCCTCAGATATTCAGAGGTTCTCCTGAACTGGATCGAGGCCAAGGCAGAGCTTGCGGATCTCGGTGAAGGAAGTGTCTCACAGGCTGACATTGACTTAAGTATCAATGCAATAAGGAACCGTCCTATCGCATCGGAAGCCAAGAAGCTTGGCGTAACCAAAACAGCTGCCATGAATCTGGCTTCATTGAACGCGGACCCTTCAAGAGACGCTACAGTCTCTCCTCTGCTCTGGGAAATCAGACGCGAGCGCAGAATGGAATTCGCATTCGAGTTCTCCAGAATCATCGACCTCAGAAGATGGGGCAAGCTCGAGTACATGGACACAGACGCAAGACCTGACCTGCTTATGGGCACTTGGGTAAACTTCCAGTCAGACCTTCCGAAAGAGCTCAAGGCTGAGAATATGGGGAAGATCCGTGTAGTCAATGCTGCCGGCAAGGCAGTTGTCTATGACGGAAAGAACGGAGCATCCCTCAACGGATTCTTCTACTCTCCTCAGACACTCGGCAGACAGCCATATCTGGACATCCCTAATGTAAACCCTTATCTCTGTCCGATCGGCAAGAACCAGATCAGCGACTATGAAATGAGAGGTTACAAGCTCACTCAGACCGAGGGATGGCCTACCGAATTATAATCATTTAACACTGAACAGATTATGAAAAATCTCATATTCAAGATAGGCGTATTGCTTGCAGGAGCGTCAATGCTGGTTTCCTGTGAGGAAAAACTGCCTGAGAACAAGGTGTACCCGTATGAGACACAACTTATATCCATCAAGATTCTCAATGCAGGTGCAGACGGAAACACTGTCGTGGAAGGTACCATAAACCAGGACAAGAAGGAAATCACATTCCCGAAACTGGACAAGGACTCTCCTTTCGACAAGCTCCGCGTAGAAGCCACTGTATCTGAAGGTGCTGAAATCACGGAAACAGTTTATGACTACTCCATGGAGGAAGGCATCGCAAGCAAGACTCAGGTCATCAGAATCCAGAACCATCAGAGATACACTGACTATTTCATGACCATCAAGCGCCGTATCCCTGTTTATGGAGCCGACTTTGAAAATCCTGTTGAATACAAGTTCCTGGATGCCTCCAAGATACCTGGAGGAACCGGAAGTGTTTCCAGATGTGCCGACTTCGACGGCGAGCTCGTGCTTATAGTAAAAAGGACTCCTCCTTATGTTCTGAAATATGAAGATCTCAAGGCCGGCAAGATTGAGCCGCAAGAGCTTGATATGACAGGAGTTGAGGGCGGAACCTTCCCTGTAAACTGCGGTTTCCTCGCAAACGGACATATCTACATTGCGTCCCTTTCAGGTGCCGCCGTATCGCCATTGAAGATTTACTACTATGAAACTATTGCTTCCAAGCCGGAGGTAATCGGAAACTTCACCAATATACCTGGTACTACGAAAAGACACGGTGACGCTATCTCAGGCAACATTGACAAGAACGGAAACGGTTACATTTTCTTCGGAGATAATGGAGGGACGGATTTTGTCAGAATAAAAGTCACGAATCACAAGACCACCAGCGAGCCGACGGTTCTCGCAAGCAACGCGAATGCTACAGCCAACACATATGTCTATAGGATCGAGGATACCGACAAGTATCTGTGGAGCGGACTCCGCCTTCCTGTAACATTGTCAGACGAGAACGTCACCCCTGGCGGGGCGTCATTGCCGTTGGACGACAATATTCTTCCTAAAGAATCCGTAGCTGCCAGAATGTTCACATTCAACCAGGAGAGATACCTCATGGCATGTGTTGCGAAATTCGGAAGCGCAAGCAAGGTAACGCCGACTCTGGATGTCTATAACCTTACCAAGGGGGCAAATGCGGAAGAGGCCATGGAAAACTTCAAGGCAGCAGAATCCCATAAGCCTGACTACTCTGCAATCATCGGCGGAGATTCAGGTAACACTGCTCCTGGAATATCCACAAATTACCATATTGTCAAGGACAGCAATGGAAATGACGAAAAACTCATTATCTTTGGATATCGTATGAATACCGGATTCGTGATTACTGAGTTCGGAATCAAGAAAGAAGAAGACTAATGAAACTAAAACATCTTGTTTATGCAGCAGCCGTCGTATTGGCGGCTGCCTGCAATGAAAAGAGGGCGGAGCCTGAAAGACCGGGCGGAGGAAACAAAGACCCGGAGAAACCTGGAGTAGTTACCGAAAAGCCTGTACTGCCGGCCCCACAGCTCAGAGGAGCGTGGATGGCTACAGTGTGGGGCATCGACTGGCCTTCCGGCAAACACGACGACGCCAGCCAGAAAGCACTGTACATTAAATATCTGGATATGTACAAACGTCTGGGTATCAATGCAGTATTCTTCCAGATACGCGGCATGGCGGATGCTTATTATGAGTCCGCCTACGAGCCGTGGAGCCGCTCCATCACCGGAGTTGCCGGAAAGGATCCGGGATATGACCTGATGAATTTCCTGATCAGCGAGGCCCATAAACGCGGTATCGAATTCCACGCATGGCTGAATCCGTACAGAGTCAGCACCCCGAGTTATTTCAGCGAAGGGCTGGACCCGAAAATACCTGAAGGCTGGGTCAAGAAATACGATAAAATGTGGGTTTATAATCCGGCCCTGCCTGAAGTCAGACAGAGAATCGCGGATATCGTGAAGGAGATTGTCACGAAATTCGAAGTGGACGGTATCCACATGGACGACTATTTCTACCCTTCCGTCTCCAACCTGGATGATGAGGAGGATTTCAAGAAATACGGCTCAGGATACAGTTCCATCGAGGATTTCAGACGCAGTAATGTTTTCGAAATGGTAAAGCTGGTGAAGAGCACGATTATGTCCGTAAATCCGGAAGTGGCATTCACCATCGGACCTCAGGGAAACAAAGACAACAACTTCAACAACCAGTATATCGACGTTCCTAAGGTCTGCGCCGCAAAACTGATAGATGCGGTATTCCCTCAGCTCTACTGGTCCACAAAAGCCAAGAAGGACTACTATACTCCGAGACTTGACTGGTGGGCATCGAATGTTTCGAAAGTACCATTCATGGTCGGACACAGCCTCAGCGGTTTCCAGGAAAACAGTACAGGCTATGAGTCTGCTGATGAGCTTACTACGCAGTTCAATCTTGCAGGAAGGAAGGCAAATTGCTACGGACATGTGTTCTACAACACGAGCACTCTTTCCAAGAATCCCAAGAGCGTACAGACTGCGATAAGCAACTCATTCAAGACCAAGGCACTCATTCCTCATCTTGGAGGAACAGGCGTGGATGCTTCGCCTTCCGCTCCTGCCAATGTAGTGGTTTCAGGAGGTACGCTTAACTGGGACAAGGTAGATGGAGCTGCCTACTATGCAGTTTACAAGAGCAACGGAGACAAGCAGAAGGCCACATTGCTCGATACCGTAACTGAACTGTCGTACAGTCTGAGCACGAAGGGCAAATATTTCGTCACGGCTCTTGACAAACACAATGCGCAGAGCGCGATTTCTGAAATAGTGAAATACTGACAATCAGCTCGCCCAAAGGCGTAAATGACTTCAAAAATCCGAGTTTTTTCCGTACCTTCGCGAGGTATTGTGAAAACTCGGTTTTTAATTTTATTGATATGATAGTAACGAAGGATAAAGTGGTGGAGCTGGAATATGAGCTTACTGTGGACGGAAAGGTAGTGGACAAGACGACAGATACGACCGGTCCGCTCGACTATATACACGGGGAGAATATGCTTCTGCCCAAATTCGAAGAGGCATTGGAAGGGCTTGAGCCTGAGGCGGAATTCGCATTTACATTGGCTCCTGAAGACGGATATGGCGAGTACGACCCGAAGAAGAAAGTAGATATCGCAAAATCCACTTTTGAAGTGGAAGGCGTACTGATGGAGGAACTGCTCCAGGTAGGCAGATACATTCCGCTGCTGAACAGTGCCGGCATGGTGGTCAGAGGCAAGATCGACTCTATCCACGAGGACAAGGTCACTATGGACTTCAATGACCCTATGGCGGGCAAGACATTGAATTTCAAGGGAAAAGTAGTTTCTGTAAGGGACGCTACCGAGAAGGAGCTGACAGAGGGGCTTCACGGCGAGTTCCTGCCTAAGGAAGGCGGTTGCTGCGGACATCACGGCAACGGCGGATGCTGCCACGGCAAGGGACACGAACAGGGGCACGAGTGCTGCCACGGCGGAGAGCATGACGGCAATCACGAGTGCCACTGTCATCACGACGGAGAGCACGAGGGAGAACATGAGTGCCACTGTCACCACGAGGGAGAACACGAGGGAGAACACGAGTGCCACTGCCATCACGATGAGGGCGAAGGTCACCATGAGTGCCACTGCCACGAGAAATAGGCTTCACGATGAAAACATCCGTTGTCATACTTAACTGGAACACAAAGGGTTATCTCGAAAAGTTCGTTCCGGGCATACTCCATTCTCTAGAGGGAACGGATGCGGAACTTGTCGTGGCCGACAGCGCTTCGACGGACGGTTCCATGGAGATGATGGCGGAAAAATTCCCTGAGGTCAGAAGAATAACTCTGGACAAGAACTACGGATTTACAGGCGGTTACAACAGGGTCCTGTCAATGATAGAGGCCGAGTACTACGTGCTGATAAATTCGGACATAGAAGTTCAGGACGGCTGGATACAGCCATTGACGGAGACATTGGACCGGAACCCTGAAGTCGGGGCCTGCGCGCCGAAGCTTCATTCCTGGTACGAAAGGGACATGTTCGAGTACGCGGGGGCGGCCGGAGGTTATCTGGACAGTTTCGGATTTCCGCTGTGCCGTGGCAGAATCATGAATATGGTCGAAAAGGACGAGGGACAGTACGACTCCCCTGCCGATGTATTCTGGGCTACAGGGGCATGCCTGATGATACGCAGTTCACTTTTCCGGGAACTCGGCGGACTCGACGACAGGTTCTTCGCGCACATGGAGGAAATCGACCTGTGCTGGCGGCTCCAGCTGAACGGATACCGGATACGCATAGTTCCGCAATCGACGGTTTACCACTTGGGAGGCGGGACATTGCCTCAGACTTCGCCGTGGAAACTGAAGCTGAACTACCGGAACAACCTGCTGATGCTCGAGAACAATCTCGCCAGGACCATCGCCCTGCAGGGACTTTCCGACAAGGTCAATGCAGATGTCCACGATTTGAAAAAACTGGCCGTAATGGCCTGCCGCAAAGCAAGATGCCTGATTTTCAGGAGAATGGTGATAGACGGAGCGGCTGCTGCGGCTTATCTGCTTACACTGAAGCCGTCATTTTTCAAGGCCGTGGTGAATGCTCACGCAGAGTACAGGAAAATGGCTGTCAGAACGGGGCCGGAAGACATTGACAAATACCTCAGGCGGTGGTGCGGTAGCGGAAACAGGCCGGCGGTGCGGGGAATTTTTTCTCATTGGATAATTCCTATGGCATTGGTTCGGGGGAAGAGGACATTCAGCATTGTGGCCCGTCATTTCGGGCAGGAGCAAAACAGTTTCGGGCAGAAATAAAACAGGAGATTTATGACAATAATTATTGAAGGAGCCGGTGAGGTAGGTTCTCACCTTGCGAAAATGCTCAGCAGCGAGGCCAATGACATCACAGTTATCGACTGCGATGAGGAGAGGCTTGCGAAACTGGGCAGCAGCGCGGACGTGGTCACCATTTCCGGAGACCTGTCATCCATCAATGTTCTGAAAAATGCAGGTGTGGAAGATGCGGACCTGTTCATTGCCGTAAATCCGAGCACATCGCAGGACATCAATATCGTGAGTGCGCTCCTGGCCAAGAAACTCGGCTGCAAGAAAGTGTGCGCCCGCATTGACAATGAGGAATTCCTCTCGTACGAGAACAAATACCTCTTTACGGAGATGGGCATTGACCTGATGTTCTATCCCGAAAGGATTGCCGCAGGTGAAATCGCGTCGCTGCTGAAACGGACGGTCTCTACGGAGACTATGGATTTCGCGCGCGGAAAGCTCCAGGTGGCGGTTTTCAAACTGGAGGACGACTCTCCTATCATCGACATGAAAGTGTCCGAGTTCGCGGCTGCCGTGACTTTCGGGTCCAAATTCAGGGTCGTGGCGATTTCGCGTGACGACAACACGATAATGCCAAAGTACGACACCAAGTTCAAGTATCACGACCTGGTCTATATCATCACCACGAGAGAGGGCATTGACCCGCTGATGAACTTCCTGGGCAAGAGCAATATCGAGATAAGGAATGTGATGATTCTCGGTGCCGGGGCCATCGGAGAGATGGTGGCAAGCAATATCAGCAAGGCCGTGGAGTCGGTCAAGGTAATCGATTCGGACAAGCAGAGATGCCTGGAGGTGAGCGAGAACACTGATGACAATGTCCAGGTAATCAACGGGGACGGACGGGATTCGGACTTTCTCCTGGAAGAGAGCATCAAGGACTTCGACGCCTTCGTGGCGGTAACGGACAATGACGAGGCGAACATTCTCGCCTGCGTTGTGGCCAAGAGATTCGGCGTAGAGCGGACCATCGCGGAAGTGGAGAACCTGGAGTACATCCACCTGGCCGAGGAGATGGGCGTGGATGCCGTCATCAACAAGAAACTTATCACTGCCGGCAAGATTTTCAAGATGACGCTCAGCAACAAGGTTCGTTTCGTGAAATACATGAGCGGAACCGATGCTGAGATTCTTGAGTATATCGTGGCGCCGGACAGTGCAATAACACGCAACACACTGAAAGACACGGACTTCCCGCAGAATGCCATCATCGGTGGCATCATCCGGGGCAATGATTATTTCATAGCAGTCGGCGACACGCGCATCGAGGCTTATGACCGGGTGGCCGTATTCGCACTGCCTTCAGCGGTAAAAGAAGTGGACAAACTGTTCAGATAAGAAGAGGAATTTACAGTGGCATCGTACTTACAGATAGAAAACATCAGCAAGAGTTACGGACCGAAAGTGCTGTTCGAGCATATCGGGTTCAATATCAATGAGGGTGACAAGATCGCCCTCATTGCACCGAACGGAACAGGCAAATCCACATTGCAGAGAATACTCGCGGGAAATGACAAATCGGACTCCGGAGGAAAAATCACCTTCCTGAAACATATCAGGATAGCATTCCTGGAGCAGGAGTTCGCGTTCTCTCCGGACAATGACATCTTCACTCAGGTTCTGGAGTCGAGCAGGCAGTTCACGGAGGGACTGGACGATGATGCCTTGTTCGCTTACGAGCTGAGAATCAAGAAGTTCATCACCAATTTCGGACTCAGTCCGGACAGTCTGATGAAGAATCTCTCGGGCGGGGAGGTGAAGAGAGTGGCGCTGACAGTGATGCTGTCTTCCGAGGCGGACTTCTTCATAATGGACGAGCCGACCAACCATCTGGACATCGACGCCATTGAGTTCCTCGAGAATTATCTCGGGCATTCGCGCAGCACCCTGCTGATGGTGACGCACGACAGGTATTTCCTGGACAATGTGTGCAATACTGTGATGGAACTCGACCACGGAGCAGTCTATACCTACAGGGGAAATTACGAGAACTATCTGGAAAAGAGGCAGGAGCGCATCGACAATTACAATGCAGAGACTGCCAAAGTGAACAATATCCTGCGCCGCGAGCTGGAGTGGATAAGGAGTTCTCCATGCGCGAGGACGGGAAAGGCAAGATACCGTATCAATGCGTTCTACGACCTCAAGGACAGGGCCGAGCAGGTCTATACAAGCGGAAAGGTTAGCCTGGAGTCTATGGGAAACGGTTCCAGACTGGGCAGCAAGATAATCGACTGCAAAGATGTCTGCTTCAGCTATGGGCCGGACGTGTACCTGGACCATTTCACCTACAATTTCCAGCGTTTCGAGCGTGTGGGCATTGTCGGGAAGAACGGGACAGGAAAATCCACCTTCCTGAATCTGCTGACCGGGAACATTTCCGGGAACGGCACGCTGAGCGGAGTGATTGAGCGCGGAGAATCCCTGAAAATCGGATACTACCGCCAGAGCGGAATGAAGTTCGATGAGGACCAGACAGTCATGCAGACGGTAAGCGATATGGGTTTGCTGAACCAGTTCCTGTTCAGCCACGACATGTTCACGACGAAAGTGTCGAGGCTGTCCGGCGGTGAACGCCGCAGGCTCTACCTTCTGACCATCCTGATGCAGAACCCTAACCTGCTGATTCTGGACGAGCCTACCAATGACCTGGACATCGTCACGCTGAACGTGTTGGAGGAATATCTGAAGGACTTCAAGGGGTCCCTCATCATCGTCTCGCACGACAGGCATTTCCTCGACAGGCTTGTGGACCATCTGTTCATTTTCTGCGGGGACGGCAAGATAAAGGATTTCATCGGTTCATACAGTGAGTATCACGATTATATAAAAGAGTACGAGGCTCAGCAGAAGGCACTTGCGAGGGCCAAGGAGAAGGAGGAGAAGGCCGCAACAGCGACACCTGACACCAAACGCGCCACTAAGAAGAAGCTCAGCTGGAAGGAGCAGAAAGAGCTGGAACAGCTGGAGAAGGACATTGACTCGCTCGGAAAGGAAAAGGCGGAACTGGAGCAGGCGCTTTCGTCGGGAACGCTTGAGTATGAGAAGGTCCAGGAGGCGTCGCAGCGTTTCGGGACAGTTTCCTCCCTGCTTGACGAGAAAGAGATGAGATGGCTTGAACTACAGGAAAATTTGTAAAACATATTAAAACTAAATCTATCAATGGCAAGATTTTTTGACCCGCCTGCTCCGAAAAAGGAGCAGCTTCCTTCGGAAAAGATTCCGAAAGTTTTCGATGCAATGAGATGGAAAG
This sequence comes from Bacteroides sp. CAG:545, assembly GCA_000432515.1. Classification (GTDB taxonomy): domain Bacteria; phylum Bacteroidota; class Bacteroidia; order Bacteroidales; family UBA932; genus Cryptobacteroides. Next base: position 22,834 of record HF995997.1, on the reverse strand, counting down.
TGTTCCTCGGAGCTTTCCTCGGCTATGCAGGATATTACCTTGTGCGCAAGAACCTGTCTCTCGCAGCGCCTGACATGATCGGACAGGGCATCCTCGATGCCGGAAAAGTGGGACTCGCAATGTCTGCCGTTTCCATTGCCTATGCATTCAGCAAATTTATAATGGGCAGTGTATCAGACCGTTCCGATTCACGTAAATTCCTCTGTGTAGGACTCGTTCTGTCTGCATTGACAATGATTCTCACAGGTATTTTTCCTTATGGAGCGAATACGGCATTGAACACTGCGATTATTTTCTTCCTGATGCTGGTCGTCGGCTGGCTCTCAGGTATGGGCTGGCCTCCTTGCGGCCGAATCATGACTCACTGGTTCAGCCAGAACGAGCGCAGCTTCAAGATGTCCATCTGGAATGTTTCCCACACTATAGGCAGCTTCTCGCTCGGTTTTCTCGCGATTGCCGGTGTGAGCCTGTTCGCCTTCTTCGCCCCGACTTTCGGGCTTGACGCTTCGGAGGCGTGGAGAGGAAATTTCATTTTCCCTGCATTGATCGCAATCCTGATAGCGGTATTCTGCTGGTGGGCGATACGCGATACGCCTGAGTCCTGCGGTCTTCCTTCCGTGCAGGAGTACAGAAACGACTACAGCGGTGTGAAGAGCAAGAGCGGATCCGGAGAAAAGCTTCCGTTCAAGGTGCTGTTCGTGGACTATGTGTTCAAGAACAAGCTGCTGTGGATCGTGGCGCTCAGCAACATCTTCGTATATATGGTACGTTACGGTATCGGCGACTGGTCTCCTACCTTCCTGCAGAACACCGGCATCATGACCGCTGAGGAAAGCAAGATCGCATTCTCCGTGCACAACCTGATAGGCGCATTCGGAACCATTCTCTGCGGTCTGGCGACATCCAAGATCTTCAAGGGCCGCTGTGCTCCGATGAACGTCATCTGTATGCTCGCCTGCATGTTCGGCGTGCTCATCTACTGGTTCGTGGGCGCTGACTATATCGCCATGAGCCCGGCTCTCAAGAAGGTGCTCATCTACGTGGCTCTCTGCCTTATCGGCTTCTTCATCTACGGTCCTGTAGCGCTCACCGGAGTACAGGCATTGAACCTCGTCCCTAAGAATGCGGCAGGTACGGCAGCCGGTTTCGTCGGTCTGTTCGGCTACTTCGTCGGCGACGCCATCTGCTCCAAGATATTTGTCGGCAGTGTGGCCAATTCAATGGGCTGGAACGCGGCCAACCTTACCGTAGCCATCGGCGCAGGTATCGGAGTCGTGCTCTGCGCAATGTTGATCAAGAGTGAAAAGAAAGCAACAGAATAAGTTATGAAAAAGTTTTTATTGTCAATGATGATGCTCGCTGTCGTGTTCGCGGATGCGGATGCGAAATGGGTGAGCGGTACAGTTCATTGCGGAGGCAAGGGCCTTCGCGGAGTCCTCGTCACGGACGGCAGTTCTTTCACAAGGACTGATTCAAAGGGAGAATTCTCATTCGACATCAGCGACAATGCTGAGTTCGTTCACATTGTCACTCCTGCAGGATACGTGGCTGACTATTCTTCCGGAACGCCTGTGTTCTACCATAAGGCCGACGCTTCCAAGTACGATTTCGACTTGAAGAAGACCGGCAGCCAGTCCCGATACACGATGTTCTCCATTTCTGACCCTCAGATCAGGAACAAGGAGCAGTTCGGGCAGTTCTGCGGCGCTCCGTTCAATGACCTGAAGGCGCAGGGGGCCAAATACAAGGAGAACGGACCTGTAGTAGGAGTCGTTCTGGGCGACCTCGGCTGGGACAAGAACCTGCCGAACCGCTTCGCCGAGTACAAGAAGAAAATGGCGGAAATCGGTTTCCCTGTATATTCAGTGACAGGAAATCACGATTACAACAAAGAGCGTCAGTTCAGCGATTACTCCAAGGACTATTTCCAGAATTTCGGTCCTCACAACTATGCTTTCTTTATGGGCAAGGACCTGTACATCTGTCTGAACAACATCATGTACATTAAGGAAAAGCAGTACAAGGAGGGTTATTCCGAGCAAGTGCTGGAGTTCGTGGAGCAGCTGCTCAGATACATTCCGAAAGATACCCACATCTTCATTGCCCAGCACAGTCCGATAGCGGGCTGGCATGGAAACATCATCAATGCTGACCGGATGCTCGCTCTGCTGGACGGCAGAAAGGTGGACATTCTTTCCGGACACAGCCACGTCATGAACAACTACACCATCTCCCCTACCGTGATGGACCACAATGCGCCGAGCATCTGCGGTTCCTGGTGGTCAGCAGACTGGTGCCGCGACGGTGTGCCTGCAGGATATGAGATTTTCAATGTCAAAGGCAAGAAAATCAGCTGGTTCTACCACTCTATCGGCAAGAGCGACGACTACCAGGTGGAGATCATTGCACCGGGCCAGAGCAAATTCCATCCGAATTCAGTAATCGCCAATGTATGGGACTATGACCCTGAGTGGACAGTGACCTGGTCGCAGGACGGCAAGGACATGGGCCCGATGACCATGGTCCAGGACTGCTCTCCTACCTATATCAAGAAAATCGAGGAATTCTACGCCAAGGAAGGCAAGGACATCCCTTCATTCAAGAAGCCTAAGAAGAATATCCATTATTTCGCCGCAACTCCGGACCAGTATGCCAAGGTGGTGACTGTCAATGTCCGCAGCCGTTTCGGCAAGGAGTGGAAATTTGACGTGAAGCTGAGCGACTATGTGGACGTCCAGGCTCACCGAGGAGGTGCGGGTCTCTGGCCTGAAAACACTTTCACGTCCATGACCAAGGCTACCGAGATGGGCGTGAACACTCTCGAGCTGGACCTTCAGATCAGTCAGGACGGAAAGGTGGTCGTTTCTCACGATGCATATTTCCATTCCCGCTATGCTACCCGCCCGGACGGAAGCGAGGTGAAGAGCGATGATCCTAAGGAATATCTCTACACGATGCCTTACAGCACGATCGCCAAATACGATGTAGGCAAACGTCCAAGCACTGTCTGGCCAGGCAAGGAGCAGTCTCCTGCCATCAAGCCGCTCGCTACTGAGCTGATCGATTCTGTAGAGAATTACGTGAAGGCCAATGGTCTGGACCCGATGAGGTACAATATCGAGATCAAGTGCAGGAAGGGCAAGGACGAAGGCAAGAACTGGCCTGAATATCACGAGTTTGTGGACAAATGTATGGCATTGCTCCTGTCCAAGAACCTCGGCGACAGACTGGTAGTCCAGTGTTTCGATGCCAGGGCTCTGAACTATATGCACGAGAAGTATCCGCAGGTAAAGCTTTCCTATCTTATAGGCAAGAAGGATACAGACTGGGATACCTATATGGGGAGACTGAATTTCACGCCTGAATGGCTCAGCCCTGAATTCGTGATTGTGGACCAGACTATGGTGGACAACTGCCGCAAGGCCGGCATCAGACTCGTGCCTTGGACAGTGGACAATGAGGCTGACATCAGGAGGATACTGGATCTCCACGTGGAGGCCATCATCACCAATTACCCTGACAGGGCCCTCAAGATTACAAGAGGTTATTAATCCACACGTTACCCTCACCCTAAATCCCTCCCCTCGGGGAAAAGTCCCGAAGGGACCGCGCCGGGGCGCGAGATACCCCTAATAGGGGTCGCAGACGTTAGTCTGCGGGGGTTAGGAAGTCCGGAGGAGGGGGAACAAAAGACTTTTTGGTCACCCTCCTTGCCATCGCCCTCACGGGCTCTATAAGAGGTGTTTCGCACTTGCGAAACTTGAATTATTAAAAAATTGCTAAATTTGCGGGTTGATGATAACTCAAGAACAGATAAAGGAACTTCACGGACGTCTCGGGACATTGAAAGAATGTCTCGACATCGAGTCCAAGCGCAAGAAGGTCGGAGAACTTCAGAAACAGACGGAAGCGCCTGATTTCTGGAGCGACCCGAAGGCGGCCGAGACGTTCATGAAGAATATGAATGCCGTGAAAACCTGGGTTACGGACTTCGACAAGGCATCTACATTGACAGACGATCTGGATGTGCTGTATGAATTTGCCGAAGCGAGTATGGACGGGGCTGAGGATGAGGCGGCCGAGTCGGATGAGATGAAGGAACTCGAGGCTGCGTATTCAGAGGCGGAAAAGGCCGTGGAGGCTCTGGAACTGAAGAATATGCTCGGCGAGGAGGGAGACAATCTCGGTGCAATCCTCACTATAAATTCCGGCGCCGGAGGTACTGAGGCGAACGACTGGTCCGCCATGCTCATGCGTATGTATATGCGCTGGGGTGAGCGGAACGGTTACAAGATGACCGTGACAGATCTGCTGGACGGTGATGAGGCCGGCATAAAATCCGCCACTATACAGGTGGAGGGTGATTATGCTTTCGGATACCTCAAGGCAGAGAACGGCGTGCACCGGCTGGTGAGGATTTCTCCGTTCAATGCACAGGGAAAGCGCCAGACCACATTCTCATCGGTTTTCGTGTATCCGCTCATTGACGACACCATCAACATTGAAATAAATCCTTCCGACCTGGAGTGGGACACGTTCCGCTCCGGAGGGCACGGCGGCCAGAACGTGAACAAGGTGGAGACGGGCGTGAGGGTCAGGCATCTGCCGACCGGCATTACCGTGGAAAACACTGAGACGCGTTCACAGCAGGACAACAGGCAGAATGCCCTGAGGATTCTCCGCTCGCGGCTTTATGACATTGAACTGAAAAAGCGTCAGGAGAAGCAGGCCGAGCTGGAGGGCAGCAAGAAGCGTATCGAGTGGGGCTCGCAGATCAGGTCTTATGTCCTGCATCCCTACAAGATGGTGAAGGACTTGCGCACAGGCCTGTCAACTGCTGATACTCAGGGAGTTCTGGACGGTGACCTGGACGGATTTATGAAAGCGTACCTTATGCAGCAGGGAGGCGGAACCGAGTCCGGCCCTGTGGAAGATATTGATTAGTATAACAACAAAAATACTTTAACAATGGTTGAATTCAAATATGCGCCTATGTTTCAGCTTGGCGAGGATACCACAGAGTATTACAAGCTGACAGACAAGTTCGTCTCAACTGGCGAATTCGAGGGCCATCCGATTCTGAAAGTTGAGCCTGAGGCTCTCACGATGCTTGCCAATGCGGCTTTCCGTGATGTGAACTTTCTTCTTCGTCCTGCCCACAACGAGCAGGTCGCCAAGATTCTCAGCGACCCTGAGGCATCTTCAAACGACAAGTATGTAGCTCTCCGTTTCCTCCGCAATGCCGAGGTGGCTGCCAAAGGCCAGCTTCCGTTCTGCCAGGATACCGGTACCGCCATCATCCACGGCGAGAAAGGACAGCAGGTATGGACAGGCTTCGATGATGCCGAGGCACTTTCAAAGGGAGTGTTCAAGACATATACCGAGGAGAATCTCCGTTACAGCCAGAATGCTCCTCTGACAATGTACAAAGAGGTCAACACCAAGTGCAATCTTCCTGCGCAGATCGATATCGAAGCAGAAGAAGGCATGGAGTACAAGTTCCTCTGCGTGGTAAAGGGCGGCGGCTCTGCAAACAAGACATATCTGTACCAGATGACCAAGGCTGTACTGAACCCGGCTACACTCGTTCCGTTCCTCCTGGAGAAGATGAAGACTCTCGGAACAGCAGCCTGCCCTCCATATCATATCGCATTCGTAATCGGCGGCACTTCTGCCGAGAAGAACCTCCTTACCGTGAAGCTCGCCTCTACGCATTACTATGATTCTCTGCCTACTACAGGTGATGAGACAGGTCGTGCCTTCAGAGATGTCGAGCTCGAGAAGCAGGTTCTGGAAGAGTCATACAAAATCGGCCTCGGAGCCCAGTTCGGCGGCAAATACTTCGCTCACGACATCCGTATCATAAGGCTTCCGCGTCATGGTGCAAGCTGCCCTATCGGACTTGGCGTAAGTTGCTCCGCTGACCGCAACATCAAGGCAAAGATCAACAAGGACGGTGTCTGGATCGAGAAGCTCGATGACAATCCGGCAAGACTCATCCCTGCCGAGCTCCGCAATGCAGGCGAGGGTGACGCTGTGAAGATCGACTTGGACCAGCCTATGTCCGAGGTTCTCAAAGAACTCACCAAATACCCTGTTTCCACACGTCTCAGCCTGAACGGCACCATCATCGTGGCTCGTGACATCGCTCACGCCCGCCTAAAGGAGCGTCTGGACAATGGTGAGGACCTTCCTCAGTATTTCAAGGACCACCCGGTATTCTATGCAGGCCCTGCCAAGACTCCGGAAGGAATGCCTTGCGGTTCAATGGGACCTACCACAGCAAACCGTATGGACCCTTACGTGGACCTCTTCCAGTCACACGGCGGAAGCATGGTCATGATCGCGAAAGGCAATCGTACACAGCAGGTTACGGACGCATGCAAGAAGCATGGCGGTTTCTATCTCGGCTCCATCGGCGGCCCTGCAGCGGTTCTTTCTTATGAGAGCATCAAGTCCATCGAGTGTGTGGAATATCCTGACCTCGGTATGGAAGCCATCTGGAAAATCCGCGTTGAAGACTTCCCTGCATTCATTCTCGTGGATGACAAGGGCAATGATTTCTTCAAGCAGTACGGCATCTAGTGCTGAAATGATGTATTATATGCTCCAGCCGTCCAATCGCGACTGGAGCTTTTTCATAAAATTATGACAGACAATATAAAGGCGGTCATCTTCGATGCAGATGACACATTGTGGCTGAACGAGCCTCTGTTCCGTGGTGCGGAGCAGGAGTGCTTCGCTGTGCTTTCGGAATATGGCTCTGCCCAGTGGCTGAATGAGGAGCTCTACAAGACCGAGATGGAGAATATGGAAGAACTCGGATACGGGGCCAAGGCATTTATCATGTCAATGCTTGAGACGGCATACCGTGTCAGTGACGGGAAAATCGATGCTCCCAGGCTTATGAAACTGGTGGAGGCTGGAAGACGTATCCTGAGAAATCCTGCCACTCCGCTGGACGGGGTGCGGGAGACATTGACAAGAATAAAGGCTTCCGGCAGGTACTCCATGTCGATACTGACTAAGGGCGAACTGCTCGACCAGAACCACAAAATCGACAGGTCCGGGCTGCGCGGCTTCTTCGACTTCATCGACGTGGTGAACGAGAAGACTCCCGAGGTCTATTCCGAGCTCTGCAACAGACTGGACATCAAGCCGGAAGAGATGCTGATGGTGGGCAATTCCTTCCGCTCCGACATCGACCCTGTCCTGAAAATCGGCGGCAAAGGTGTCTATATCCCGTCGTCAATGACCTGGCAGCACGAAAAAGCCGAGGAGTATGAACACCCCAGCCTTATCAGAGCTGAGAAATTCCAGGAACTTCTCGATATTTTAGGAATCAATTAATCCTCAAACGGTTACTTGATCTACTTCTTCTTGTCGAACTTGAGGCTCTTGACCTTGACTCCGGTATTGTCGAATATGTCGATCCTGATTCCGGACTTGTCCACTACGGCATCCAGACGCTGCTGATTGGCATTGCACAGAACAGGGAAATCAGCACCGTTCACGCCGCCGGCTTCGGTAAGACGGTATTTGTGGATGTGTGCGCAGAGCATAAGGTCCAGGCCTGTACCGTTCAGCACCGGAACGAAACAGTTGCTGACCATGACATTGCCATGCCAGCCGGTAGGTACCGGAGGGATGTGGCAGAACGCGATTTTCATCTCGGCATTCTT
>HF995997.1:0-15119 GCA_000432515.1 Bacteroides sp. CAG:545 | reverse complement strand
CATTCTTGTAGGCGTCGCTTGCGACCACGCCTTTCAGCCATTCAGCTTCTTCCTTCACATAGTCCTCAGTCATCATGATGTCCAGGTTTCTGATGTCACTGTCGGCCTTGTCCTCGCCAGAGTCCAGGAACAGGAAGAAATACTTGCCGTAAGTAGCTGTATAGTAAGTCTTTCCAGTCGGGGTATCGAAATAGTCCAGATACTTGATCGCATCATTTCCCCTGTATTCATGATTACCGCGGACCAGGTAGAGCGGAGTGTCGGATGCGAACAGTTTGGAAGCAGTCTTCATATAGTGGATCCTGAGGTTTGCCACGCTGTCCACTGCTGAAGTCATATCACCGTTGAAACAGACGAAATCATATTTGCCCTTGGCATCCTTGAACAGCACCTGCATCACTGAATCGTGCTCGTGCATATCGTTCACCACTGAGAACTTGACCTTGTCATAGTCTGTAGCCTTGGTGGTCACCTTGGTAGGACGTTTCTTCAGATCCAGGCCATAGCCCTGGTCATAGATGATCTTCGCCCTGTTGTCCTGCTCGATGACTCCCCTGCACATGACTCTGTATCTGTAGGTCGTGCCCGGCTGGAGTCCGGTGATGGTAACCTTGTGGAGTGTGCCTATCGGCTTCCTGCCTAGACCTCTCTTGTCATAGAACTTCGGCCTTTCGACATTGTAGAAATTCGTGCCGTCTGAAGGAGCAATCTCGATCCAACCCACAGCCGGACCGTCAGTAGTCCATACCACCGTGAAACTGGTATCAGTCACGTTCTGCAGAATCGGGCCGCAGTTCACCTTTACCTGGGCGCCTGCTGCGAGGGCACACAGCGCCAATGCGATTGTAAGTATTATCTTCTTCATAATGAGAAAGTCAGTATGTTGTCTTATTTGGTTTCCCATTTTCCGCCCTTGCCGAACAGGTGTTCTTCCACCTCGTCCATCATTCCGCATCTGTAGATGAGGTCAATGCCGGTAAACCTGTTTCTCATGAACGGAATGCATCTGAATGTGCTTCTGAGTCTTTCTCTGCTTACGCCGATCATCTCAGGCTCATATGGTGCACGCATTCTTCTGAGGCAGTCGTGAACCTCATCGAAAGGAATGATCTGCTTTCTGATTTTTTCTCTGAGTTCAGGCCAGGTGTTCTTCACGGCCTCGAGCTGCTTGCGGATACCTTCCTTGTCAGTGTATTTGCCCTTGCTCTCCACGAGTCCTCTTGCGAGGTGACCAGGTTTTCCTGCGAAAATCTCGCGGATATGGGCTTCCATTATCTCCCAAGACGGCCACTGTGCAACACATTTGTCGATGTCGAGCTGTGACAGGTCCTTGCTGAGAAGGTACTCCAGGCAGGCTGTGGAAACCAATGTTCCGATAGCGACTTTGAAGCCGTGTGAAACGTGCTTGCCTTCATAGCAAAGTCCTTCCATGTCCCAGAAGTGGCTGAACTGGTGATCAGTTCCTGATGCCGGGCGGCTTGAAGATATGGCCTGCATAGCGAATCCGCTCATTATCAGTCCGTCAGCAAGTTTTCCGGTAGCCTCGACATCTCCAGCTGCTACTGCATCCGGCTCAGAAAGAGCATCACGGAGCTTGTCCTGCACCAATGCGAATGCAAATGGAGAAATGGCCTCGCTGCCTACTGCATCTGCGATGATCCAGTCTGCACCTGCCGGAATTTTGGCCATAAGATCAGCGTAGCCGGACGCGGACATTCCTTCCGGTGCCTTGGCCGCAACTGCAGGGTCAAATGCCACGCCGAGAGGAGCCGGGCAGTCGAATGTCTGCTTGTTTCCTTCGAAAGTGATGGATGCGCCGTAGGCTGTATAACCGTCCATTGAAGCTGCCGTTCCCACGATGATGTATCTTCTTCCGAGATGGTGGGATACGAGTTTCGTAAGGTCATTGATGACGCCGGAGCCTACTGCAACGGCGATCACATCCAGTTCCTTGAGATAATTCTCAAGCTGTTCGATGTACTTCCATTCTGCGAACAGTTCAGGGTCGTGGAATACGAATGGGGTTTCGGTTTCCACACCGGCATTCCTGAGATAGCTGTCCACTGCCTCACCGGCTACTTTGAAAGTGTTGTCATCTGCCACGACTATGGCTTTCTTTCCGGGAAAGAGTTTTTTGAACATGTCCGGAACCTTGGCCATACAGCCCACTCCGAATTCCATAGCCTTCGTGTCTCTTGCTTTTTCGAGCGCTTCTTCAATGGTAATCATATATTTCGATTTTTTCGTTATTGTTTCGTGATGATTATATAGAATGTTGCAAAAGTATGTTTTTTTTCGTTTTTCTCCTAATTTTTCTTTCAAAAGTGCAAAGAAATGAAAGGAAATGCAAAATTTGCGATTGATAATATCGTTTTATTTTTTAACTTTGTGTCGGAGAATCTTCTCCTTTGTTTTTATACTGAAACCTTTACCGATCATCAGCTATGATAAGTATTGCGGAACGCCACAAATACATCAAGGAACAGCTTTCGAAAAACGGATACGTGCGTGTTCTTGATGTTGCGGATCAGCTCGGCGTGACAGGCGCCACCATCAGAAAAGATTTACGTCTTCTTGAAGCCCAGGGAGTCCTCTACAGGACCCACGGAAGCGCATCACCAGTAAAACCTCATGTAATGGACTTGAGCGTTTCCGAAAAGAGCACACAGCATGTAGTTGAAAAACAGATGATTGCACGTGCGGCCCAGGCCCTTATAAAACCTGATGATTCCATCATGCTAGCCTCCGGTTCCACCATTATGGCATTCGCGGAGATTCTGGAGCCGGTAGGAACTCTCAATGTAGTCACACCTTGTCTCGGGGCGGCCGTTCAGCTCAACGAACGCAGCGGCCTGATAGTATTCGTCCTGGGCGGGGAAATGTACAAGAATTCCCTCTCAGTACGCGGAGAATATGCAGAAAGAGGCTTGAAGAATGTCAGCTGCTCTAAACTGTTCATCGGCTGTGACGGTGTGGACATCGCTACAGGTGTGACCTGCTCGAACATTCCGGAAGCGGCTCTGACCAATGCTATGATGGCAGCCGCCTCACAGACCGTAGTGCTCATGGACTCATCCAAGTTCGGCCGCAGGGGATTCGGCAAAATCGGCAATATCGAGGACATGGACATCATCATCACGGATTCCGGCATTCCTGACTCATTCAGGAACAAGATTGAAGATGCAGGTGTTCAGGTAATTATCGCAGACTAATCAAAATCAGAAACAATAAAATGGACAAACAGACAGAAAAGAAGTACAACTATTGGCAGTGGAGGACATTGATCACCCTCATGATAGGTTACGCCCTCTACTATTTCGTCAGAAAGCACTTCAGCGTGGTCATGCCGGCGCTGGAATCAGAACTCGGCATTTCCAAGGTCCAGCTCGGACTTTTTCTCACGTTGAACGGTATCATATATGGCATATCCAGGTTTGTGAACGGCCTGCTGGCCGACCGCTTCAGCCGCAAGATTCTCATGTCGGCCGGTCTGCTGCTCTCTGCATTGACCAACTTCATCATCTGCTTCAGCCCTTCGATGAACTCTTTCGTCAATGTGCTGGACGCCGAGGGAAAAGCGACAATGACGCTCGTATATATCATAGGTTCGCTCTGGGTGCTGAACGGCTACTTCCAGGGAATGGGCGTGCCGCCGTGCATCAGCCTCATGTGCCACTGGATCAGGCCTTCCGAACTTGCTACCAAGCAGTCCATCTGGAATGCTTCACACTCTATCGGAGCCGGGCTCATCAGCGTGATGTGCGGTTTCATCCTGAAGCATTACGGCTACAGCAGCTGGCAGCTCTGCTTCGCCATCCCGGCAGCCATCGCAGTAGTGGGAGCCATCGCATTGTTCTTCACATTGAAAGACACACCTTCTTCCGTAGGCCTTCCTGAAATCGAGGACATGGAGAAGGAAGAGGGCAAGAGCCAGTGCGAGGTGGAAGAGAACAAGGCCAAGGAACTCTCCGGTCCTGCTTTCAAGAAATTCGTGAACAAGCTCGTTTTCGGCAACCCGCTCATCTGGATTCTCGCCGTATCCAACTTCTGTATATATGTGGTAAGGTTCACCATCCTCGACTGGGGAACCACGTTCCTGACCCAGTTCAAGGGCATGGAGATTTCGGCTGCCGGTACGGTAGTGGCTGTTTCCGAGCTGTTCGGCGGCATCCTGGGCATGCTTGTAGCCGGCTGGTTCACTGACAAGTTCATGCACAGCAAGGCTCACAGGACCTGCCTCATCTGCACGATCGGCGCTACGCTTTCATTCCTCCTGTTCTGGAAGACTCCGTCAGACATGCCTATGCTTTCAGCCGTATTCATCTGTCTGTCAAGCTTTTTCATCTACGGACCTCAGGCGCTGCTCGGAACCGCAGCTTCTCAGCAGGCTACCAAATATGCCTGTGCTACCGCCAACGGCATTCTCGGTATCTTCGGTTACGCCAGCACAGTGATTTCAGGTATCATCTTCGGTTTCCTCGCCGACCACTACGGATGGGATTCCGTATTCCTTGTTTCCGTAATCATCGGTCTTGTGGGCGCATTTGTAATCGCACTCATGTGGAAAGCCCCTGCTGACGGTTACGAAAAGGCTGACAAATTGATCGCCACATTGAAAAAATGACAAAATCATTGAAATTCATCTCTGCCGCATTGACATTGGCCCTTTCGGTCAATGCCGGTGCGCAGAGTTTTTTTTCCTGGGGGTTCGAGCCTCAGGAGCGCGCAGAGTTTTTTTTCTTGGGGGTTCGAGCCTCAGGTGCGTCGTGAGGAGAAGAAAGTGAAGTTCGCCTATGACGCACATTTCGACAACAAGTTCGACAACAGGGAGTTCGACAGCGGAAAGGAACAGTTTACCGAATCCATGACCTTGTACGGGGCCAGGCTCACGCCGTCTGTGGGACTGAAATATAGCCAGAACGACAATGTCACCCACAAGCTGATGGTCGGCATTGACATAATGAAGGAATTCGGCAGGCATCCTTCACCGGAAGCGAAAAGCTCAGAATCGGCACGGACTCTGGACAATGCGAGACTTTTCAGGGAAGTGGTCATGTACTACGGCATTGACGCGAATCTTGGAGAATGGCAGGTCAATGGCGTGGCGGGTGTTTTTCCGCGATATTTCCTGGATGGAGAGTATTCCAGGGCGTTTTTCTCTGATTCGCTCAAGTTCTATGACAATAATCTGGAGGGGCTGCTCGTGAAGGCCAGGTCGCCACGTGCGGAGATCGAGCTTGCTTTCGACTGGAACGGGAAATACGGTTCCTACAGGAGGGAGCAGTTCAATGTCATTGCTTTCGGGCAGCACCATTTCACTGACTGGCTGTCTGCAGGAGCGGCTTTCAAGTATCATCATTATGCCAATACTGAGGAATACGGAAGTGTGGTGGATGACGGACTTTTCCAGCCTTTCGTGAAATTCGAGGCAGGTAAATATCTCGGGCTGCAGGAGCTTTCAGCGAAACTTAGCTGGTATCAGGCAATCCAGCAGGACAGGAGAAGCACGAACGGAAAGTGCAACAACGGCGGCGCCGAGCTCGCTCTGGGAGTCAGGAAATGGAATGTAGGGATTGAAAACAGCCTGTACTACGGCAAGGACCTGATGCCGTTCTACAACTACATTGACGACGGCGGATACAAATATGGCAATGCGCTCTATGCAGGGGCTCCTTTCTACAGGGTGCACCCGTCCGCTTCCGACAGCTGGGGGCTATATGATGCTCTGGAAGTCTATTATCAGCCGCATATTGCTGATTTTCTCGATTTGAGACTGTCCGTGGTGGCGCATTTCCCTGACAATTTCAGGTTTGCCGGCACGCAGCAGAAGTTGTCTCTGATTTTCAGTCTGGACAAGCTGCTTTCTCCATCAAGGCGTGCTGCTGATTCAGGCAGAAGACATCGCCCGAAGCGTCAGCAGCCTCCTCGTGAAGGATTTATGCTTTAGATTTTTTAAGGACTCTTATTTCATCCTGTATGGCTGGTCGTCGTACAGGGTGAATCTTTTTGCCTTCCTGATCCATTTCTGCTCTTCGGCCTTCACGTATTCCTTGGTGTCCTGGAAGGAGACCTCGCCTGCTATATATGCAGCCAAGTTAGTGTCTCCCAGCTTCTTATAAAATTCTTCAGATATGGAGAACTCGGGATATGTGTCCTTGAAATATCTGACAAGCTGCAAGGTGTGGAGGAGAGAATGGTACTGTGCGCCCGGTTTCAGCATTATCTGATAGCCGAAGCATTTTTCTCCGGCATATCGCCCGGCTGAAGGCTTGAATGAACAAGGCCTGAGCAGCACGCCTTCCGGTGCAGGCAGCCTGTCATAAGGGCCGTGCACTATGAACGGAGCGCCGAAGTACTCGTAAGGCCTGGCAGTTCCGATGGCCGGAGTGATGTTGGTGTTGTTCCAAAGTCCGCCGCCGCTGTACATATAGCAGGTGAACATTCCAGGGATGTCGGATGCCGGTGCGATGGTCCACGGAAGTATGTCCTTGTTGTAGTCGGAAGCATGGGCCGAAATGACGTGCAGCGGGTATTTCGCTCCGATTTCCGCATAGAACAGATTGCACAATTCTCCGAGCGTAAGGCCATGCCTGTGAGCAATTCTCGGAACGAACGCCTCGCAGTCCGTGTTAGGAATCGTGCCCTCCACTACCCTGTCGGCCGGATTTATATGGTCCACGATATAGAGAGCCGGCGGCTCGTCCAGGACCATCATGAGCATCATCAGACGGAAAACGTCCCGGGTATAGTTGAAATACCTGGAGCCGGTGTCCTGGATTTCCACGACGACCGCGCTGAGCCCTTTCAGCGACTCGGAGTCGAAATGTATATGGTTCGTTCCAGGGGTAAGCTCGGCATCTTCCGGCTGGAAAAGCCTTTCCAGATTACCTCTCTCCTTGAATATCTGATACATATAACGGTCGCTGCTCGTGTCCCAGCAGTTCTGGGTACAGAAGCAGCCGACCTTTCCGTCCATCAGCGCCTTGTCGAGCTGGTCTTCCAGCGGCGTGGTCCTGAATGAAAACATTATTGTAGATTATCCTTTGATGATTTTTTCCGCTACCTTGATCACGTCCTCACCAAGTTTCACTGCCTCCTCTTCGGTAGGCGCCTCGGAGTAGATTCTGATAATCGGCTCAGTGTTGGACTTGCGCAGATGAACCCACTGTCTCTTGGCCTCGAAGCTGATTTTCACGCCGTCGATGTCATTGACATTTTCATTGGCATAAATCTTCTTCAGTTCCGTCAATATCTTGTCAATCATCGACTTGTCTGAGAGTTCAATCCTGTTTTTCGCGATATGGTACTCAGGGTAGGTGCGCTTCAGCTCTGACACCTTCATCTTCTTGTGGGCGAGGTTGGACAGGAACAGGGCAACGCCTACCATAGCGTCACGGCCGGAATGGATGGCAGGATAGATGACGCCTCCGTTGCCTTCTCCGCCGATCAGGGCACCTTTTTCATGCATAAGCGTGGTGACATTGACCTCTCCCACTGCGGATGCGTAATATGTTCCGCCGTAGCTTTCTGTCACGTCTCTCAATGCTCTGGATGAAGAGAGGTTTGACACTGTCACGAGGTTCTGTACGCCCTCAGCCTTTGCTCTTGAAAGCAGGTAGTCAGCAACGCTTACGAGTGTATATTCCTCCACGAACGGCTCACCGTTTTCGCAGATGAATGCAAGCCTGTCCACGTCCGGATCCACTGAAATACCGAGATCCGCGTGCTCTTTCACGACTGTCGTGCTAAGGTCAATGAGGTTTGACGGAAGCGGTTCCGGATTATGTGCGAAGTCGCCTGTCGGCTCGCAGTTCAGTTCAATGCATTTGACACCGAGGCGTTTCAGCAGTCTCGGCATAATGATTCCGCCCACGGAGTTGATAGCGTCCAGGACCACTGTGAAATGAGCGTTCCTGACTGCCTCAGCGTCCACTGCAGGTAGTGCCAGCACTGCATCCAGGTGCTTGTCCGTGAAGTCTTCATCGGAAATCGTTCCGAGGTGGTCCACATCGCTGAAGTCAAAGTCCTCTGATTCAGCGCATTCAAGAACTGCCTGTCCTTCTGCTGCAGTAAGGAATTCTCCTTTCTCGTTAAGCAGTTTGAGGGCATTCCACTGTCTCGGGTTATGTGAAGCTGTGAGTATGAGTCCGCCGTCCGCCTTGGAGAAGAGGACTGCCATCTCAGTAGTCGGTGTGGATGCGAATCCAGCGCGGATGACATCAACGCCGCATGCTACCAGTGTTCCACAAACTACGTTTTCCACCATTTCGCCGGAAAGTCTGGCATCTTTTCCCACTACTACGGTATATCTTTCGCCTGCGCCTTTCGGTCTGCGCTCACGCAGTTTGGTGCAGTATGCATATACGAATTTGACAATATCTACCGGTGTGAGCGCTTCACCCGGTTTTCCGCCGATGGTGCCGCGGATTCCTGAGATGGATTTTATAAGTGACATTATATCAATGTTTTGGTTTATTCTACGTTATATTCGTCTTTGCCCGTTTGTCTGCGACGGCGAGTTTTTATTTGCGTATTCCGAGGGCTTTCAGCACAAGGCCTTCCATAACAACATATCCTTCTGCATTCGGGTGCACCGTATCAGCAGAATAGACTGCCGGCATCTTACCGTCAGCGTCAGCAAATGCCTCATAATAGTCAATGACCTTGATTCCTGCCTCACGCGCATATTCCTTCAGCATTGCATTGAACTTCTGGACATCCGGCAGCGGATTTTCGATTTCCGGTCTCCAGCGGAATTTATATGACGGGAGCAATGTGCAGAGAATCGGGCGGATTTTGTTTGCCTTGGCGATTTGGCACATTGACCTGATGCTGCCGAGCATCGAATTGAGGTCCGGCGCATAGCCTGTGTTCTTGGCAATGTCGTTGATTCCGCAGAGTATAACCACGTACTTTGGTGCGAGTGAAACCACGTCCTGCTGCATTCTGACGAGAATCTGGGATGTAGTCTGTCCACTTATGCCTCGGCCTGCCAGATTGTTCTCCTTGAAGAAATCCGGATGCGTTTTCGGCCATGAGTCAGTGATGGAGTCTCCGTACAGCACGGCAAGAGGTTTTTCTGTCAATGCTGAGTTCGCTTCAGCGTATCTTCCGAACTGTGCCCAGTCCTGAGGGCGGTTCTGTGCCAATGCCATTATAGGCAGGAACATCAATGCGATGGTTAAAAGCTTTTTCATTTTTTTTGCGACGATTTTGAAAGAGCGAAGATAAAATTTAATCGTGTCAATGCCAAATTTATTTAATGTTTACTAACTTCGCAGTCCGGTTTTGACAGATTTATATTATGAAAGCATTTTTGACGGTCCTGCTTCTTGTGACATCCAACATATTCATGACTTTTGCATGGTACGGACACCTCAAGCTTCAGGAGATGAAGATATCTACAGGCTGGCCTGTATTCCTGGTAATCCTGTTTTCATGGGGGCTCGCCTTCTTCGAATACTGCGCACAGGTGCCGGCAAACCGCATCGGCTTCTCCGGCAACGGCGGTCCGTTCAACATCATGCAGCTGAAAGTGATTCAGGAAGCTGTTTCCCTGACGGTCTTCACTATCATCGTGACGTTCCTTTTCAAGGGCCAGCCGCTCCAGTGGAACCACCTGGCAGCGTTCGTCTGCCTGATATTGGCTGTATTTTTCGTCTTCTTGAAGTAAATTTTCAGAAAAATCAGAAGAAATATTTGGATTGTAAAGAAATTTGACTACCTTTGCAATCCCTTAAGACAAACGTCTAACTGCTGGGTTCGTATAACGGTTAGTACTCAAGATTCTCAATCTTGCAATATGGGTTCGATTCCCGTACCCAGTACGAAAACGAAAGGATGTCCTGAAGTCGCACGACTGATGACATCCTTTTTTTGTTTTCCACGTTTTCTGTTTTTCCATGTACGAGCCCCTTATTCGAGCGCCTTATTACTGATATCGGTTGCCCCGGAATCTACAGTTTGTCCGTAAAAAGGCAGGGTTTCACGGACAAGTACATCAAAACCACAACTTGTCCGCAAAAAGGCAGGGTTTCACGGACAAGTAGCTTTTTAAGCTATACGGAAAAAAGTAAAAAAAAGCTAAATCACCACAAATGATTAAAAATCGTTTCTGCGTTCACCCGCTGCCGGAAAATCTGTAACCAAAGTTGCCGAAAATCCTGCAAAATCATTGATTTTCACGTATCAAATCATCATTTCTTGCTATTTGTTTTTTTCAATTATTGTGATACTTTTGCAATAAGTGGAGCCGAGGAACGTGCCGTTTGGACCATTTTTCGAGCGAAGAACACACTTGATACAATTACGAATAATGAATAGACATAGGTTATTTTCGATTGCAATTCTTGCCCTTGCTGCCTGCTTCAGCCTCTCTGTTGAAGCTGCCCCTCCAAAGAGGACATTTGCCGTTCAGGGAGAGGTGGTTTCCGCAACAAGCGGCTTGCCGGTCGATTTCGCGTCCGTACTGGTGACCCCGTCACAGCTTTACACAATGACGGACACAAAGGGCGCGTTCTCTTTGAAAGACGTGCCGGCGGGGACAGTCACCGTCAGCGTGCAGTTCTACGGCATGGAACAGAAAGACACCACGTTTACAGCCAAGACCGGCGAAATCGTAAAATTGAAAATAGCACTGAAGGAAACATCCTTCCGACTGAGCGACGTCGTGGTCGTAGCCACCGGCAACAAAGCCGGCAGCAGCACCGCCTCCAACATTTCAAGACAGGCGATGGACCACATGCAGACCAGTTCATTGGCAGATGCCATGGCGTTGCTCCCCGGTGTAGCGATAACGAACCCGGACCTGTCCAGTTCACAGTCCATCACCATCCGAACCGCACGGCCTATCGTCCCGGGCGAAACGGCCAACTCGGCATCAGTGATGAACAGCCTCGGAACAGCCGTCATTGTCGATGGCGCCCCTATGTCCAACAATGCCAACCTCCAGACACTCAGCCCAGTAGTCAGCGGCAGTTCAGGAGATGACAGCCGCTCCGGCACACCTGCACGAGGCATGGACGTAAGATCACTTTCGACAGACAACATTGAATCCATAGAAGTCATCAGAGGCATCCCGTCAGCGGAATATGGCGACCTCACGTCAGGTGCGGTGCTGGTAAAGTCCAAAGCCGGCAAGTCCCCGCTCATGATCAGGTTCAAGACCAATCCGAACATCTACCAGGCATCGGCCGGAAAGGGATTTTCACTCGGAAAGAAAGCAGGAGACCTCAACATCTCCGGCGACTACGCATACAGCAAGAATTCATTGATCAAGAACCATGCATTCTACCAGCGCGCGAGCGCCAAGGCCCTCTGGACAGTGAGAATAGGAGAACTCGTCAATGAAACCACCTCTCTCTCAATGAGTTTTGGCCGCGACCGCAGCAGACTCAATCCTGACGACAAGGATTCCAAGACTCAGTCCTATGCCAATGACATGGGTGTGGCGTTCAACACCAACGGCCGCGCCTCAATCAACGGCAACTGGCTGCGGAGCATAAACTGGCTGGTATCGGGAAGCCTCAACGACAAGAAATCCCACTATGAAAGCACCGCCACCAACGCATTGAACCTCTACTCCAAGTCAATGACTGACGGCGAGGTGTACAGCAACATTGCCGGGGCACAGATCAAGGATGCCGACGGAAACCTCATCACCAATGTCCCTGCTGACAGTCCGGTAAAAGGCGTCGTGCTGCCGTACAGCTATTTCTACATGTATGACATTTACGGCAAGGAGGTCAATGCCTTCGTAAAAGTGAATGCTGATTTTGCTCACACTTGGGGTGCCGTAAACGAGAGACTGCTGATAGGAGCCGACTTCAAGACAGACGGGAACCTCGGCAAAGGTTCAGTCTATGACGATGACACTCCCCCTTACAGAAATATCGGCAATGCTGAATCAGGCTATCGTACAAGGCCTTAGTACGACATCCCGTTCATCAACCAGCTGGGTCTCTATGCTGAGAACTACTTCAACTGGAAATTCGCCGGAAGGGAATTGAATATCGTGACCGGTGTCCGCTATGACAATGTCAATGGGCACAATTCCGTAGCGCCGCGAATCAATGCTTCCATCGACATCTTCCCTTGGATGACGCTGCGTGGAGGATACGGACTGACATCGAAGGCCCCGACCTCGTACTATCTCTATCCTAACAAGTCATACCACGACCACATCCTCTACAACGGAATGATAGCCGGAATGCCTGAAAACGAGCAGCTGCTCATTGCCCAGACCAATGTTTACGATGCTACGAACAAGGACCTGGAGATCGCCGTGAACCGCAAGGCGGAAGTCGGTATGGACTTCAAGTTCGGAGGACATTACCGCATCAGCGTTACCGCTTATGACGAGAGAATGGACAACGGCTACAATTATGGACTCGACCTCAGTTCCTTCAAATGGTATCACGCATTGACCTATGACGTGGACCACAAGGATGAAGGACAACGTCCTGTACTGAAGAAAGGAGCAGAGTACGACCTCTTCTATACAGTCTATAAGCCTCTGAACAACATCAAGTCCACCAACAGGGGAATAGAATACGAAATCGACCTCGGACGGTTCAATGCAATCCGCACTTCGTTCTACATCAACGGTGCATGGATGCGCAGCTCGAACACGAACAAGGGATATTCTTTCGGAACAAGAGATAATGTAGGGACAGCGGAAAAGAACATCGGAATATACGAGCCGGAGCTCTCTACCAGCTATGCTGAACAGCTGAACACCACGCTCAGGATCACACACAACATTCCGCAGGTAGGACTTGCCGTCACGCTCACCGGGCAGATGAACTGGTACAGCAAGTATTGGACTGAGTACCGCAATGACACCATGTTCATCAAGTACATCTCCCGCAAGGACGGAAAGGTATATGACTTCGACCCGTCCATGAAGAGCGATCCGGAATTCTCCTACATGTTCACGCCCCGCAATGACAACAGGTTCATAGTCGAAAGATATTTCCCTACAATGCTTTTCAACCTCAATGTCAGCAAGGAAATAGGAGACATCTTCACAGCGTCGTTCTATGTGAACAACCTGTTCAACAGCCGTCCGCTCTACAAGTCGAAACAGACCGGCGAACGCAGCGAACTCGGGATACCGATCTTTTTCGGATTCGAGTTCAAGGTATCAATCAAGTAAAGTATTTTTTAATTTTTTAGAGTTATGAAACATTCAGTAATCACCTTAATGGTACTTGCGGCCCTGGCGGCGGCAGGTTGCCAGAAGACCGGCACCAAGACGATCAGCATAAATGTGAAGGTCGATGAGACTAATATCGCGGCAGCAGGCATCAAGTCCCCTGAGAGTTACGATGTCACCATTTCAAACTTCGCAACCGGAACGGCAATCGAAGCCAAGACGGAAAACGGCCTCGCCACTGCGACCGGCATTGTTCCTGGCGTCTATACAGTTACGGTAAGCGCTACTCAGAATGAAGGCGGATTCACATATACCATTGCCGGTTCTGAAAGCAATGCGAGTCTGCTTGCCGACGGAGATGAAGTGACAGTAAAAGTGGATGCCGTCAAGGAGGCCGCTCTCGTATTCAAAGAGATTTATTATACAGGAGTGAAAGATTTCTATTTCCGTGACCAGTTCTATGAAATCTACAACAACAGCACGGAAGTAGTTTACGCCGACAGCCTCTGCATCGCCGAAACAGTTTATGCTTCCGCTGACAAATCCATCATCTATGAATGGCCTATCGAAAATGCCGACAAATACGTATTCGTGAAAGTCGTATGGCAGATTCAGGGTGACGGACACAGCTACCCGATAAAACCGGGCGAATCATTTGTAATCTCCCAGTGGGCTACCAACCATAAGGCAGAAAGCCTCTCCAAAGGCGTTTCACCTGTAGATCTGACAGGTGCAGAATTTGAGGCTATAGAGAAAGAATCCACGGCACCTAGCGGATTGGTTCTTACAGACAACCCTGCAATAAACATGAAGAAGGTAATCCAGGCCGGATATCCTATGCCTCAGTGGCTTACTTCCGTATCAGGCTCACAGTATATAATCTTCAAGCCATCCAAACCGCTCAAGAATGAGGATTTCATCACGGCCACCAATGCGGACTACAACGGCGTAGGAAGAGAGGTTCTCATCAGCGACGTGATCGATGCTGTGCAGACTGTAAGTGATGAAACAGGTATGAACGTACTCGGTCTTCCTAAAGTTCTTGATGCAGGAGCGATATGGTGCTCAGGACTGTATGTCGGCGAAAGTATAGCAAGGAAGATCAAGGAAACCCGTCCTGACGGAACAAACGTTTATCAGGATTCCAACAACACCACCAATGACTTCGAGGTCAAGAAGGACCCTCAGGTCAGAAGATATGGTGCCAAGGTGCCTTCATGGAACACTTGGATAAACAAGTAAAATCGACAAGTTCGAAATGAAGAGAATTATAGCAATATCCGTAATGCTCGTCAGTCTGGGTGCAGTTGCAGCCCGGGCTGCCGAGCCTTCGGAAATCCACAGAAATACAGTCCTGAAGGAGACTGCCATAAGGAATTCCCTGTGGTACGGAAGTTCTTCTGCGGCAGGCCTCTCATTCAAGCCTTACCGGTTGTTCAGCACGCTTGACCTCAGTTATGACGGAGGCTTCGGCGAGTATCGTAAAATCGGCTCAGGCGAACAAAAATCGGAGATTTCCGTGGGCACGTCAGGAGGCGCTTACATAGGCAAGTTCCTGGCAACGGGCGGATTCTCTTTCAGAAACATCTTCGAACACGACGCCCTCTACAACGTACTCATGTACGAACTGGAGGACAACATGCCATATTATCCGGTCGATGACAAATCCAGCGGATGGAACAGACAGGAATATCTGCTCAACGCCGGACTGTCATCACCAGTATTGTGGGACAGGGTCTCTTTCGGTGTAAAAGTGGACTACACGACTAAGGTCGGAGCCAAACAGCTTGACCCGAGAGGAGAGACATACAAGTATAGCGTAACTGTAAAACCGTCAGTCGCTGTACTTCTCGGCCAAAGCCTGGTGGGCCTCAGCGGTACATATACCAATGGTTTTGAGCGCGGAACAGTATCCAACAACAATCCTTGGGAAGATCCTCTCTGAGACCATCCTCCACAAGAA
>HF995996.1:49999-52131 GCA_000432515.1 Bacteroides sp. CAG:545 | reverse complement strand
ACCTGTTTATGATTATGGAGATTCTCAATATATGTATGACTAAATAATGTAAGGTATGGACTATCAAGGATAACTACAGGTTAGGGGCGGACATTCAGAGTAAGGTGTAGGCTTTTGCTTTTGGGTTGTCTGCGGAAATTGAGAGGAACTTGATCAGCCAGAGGACGAAAGAGGCACTTGCAAGAAGGAGGGCTGAAGGAGCCATACTTGGAAGGCTTCAAGGAAGCAAAAATAGCCGGCACAAACTTGATGGTTGTAAAGAACGAATCGATCGAATGTTAAAGAAAGGCTACTCAAAAACTAAGGTTGCAAGAATGCTAAAGGTCCATAGGTGTACCTTGTATAGATATTTGGCGCAGGATGATTCTGAATAGCGACCGATTGTCCATCAAATTTCTTAGGCGATATAGTATTCCTTAAATTCTGAAAGATTTCCACTGAACTTCATAATGAGAGCTTTTTCCTTTTGAGAGTAAGTGACGCGCTATATCAGAAGAACAGACAACTCTTTGAAGCTTTTGGCCACACTCTCTGGTGATGGAATCGCTTGATATGCGAGTTCAGGTAATTCCTTTGAATAAGTTTCTTGCAATTCGCTCCAAACTATGTCAAATGAAGATATGAGAGGGGAGTCTGAGACTTTCTTGTCGCACCATCCTTCCGGTTCCTTAAATCTTGCTTGATCACTTGAAATCAATGCCTTAAAATCCGTCTTGAACTCTGCGCTCTCTAAATATGCTCTGCTCTCCGGGTCGTTCCATAGGAAATAAAGGTCATAGAAGTGACGGATCTTTGCCTTTAACTCGGATATGTAATCCGCTGACAAAGAATGACGGATAAGTGAAACAAGTTTTTCCGTTGCTGTCCGGCTCTTTGCGAGTACCTGAATTTCAAATCCCTGCATTCCATATGCCTCGATTATATCGTTCCTGCCCACGTTCTCGAGATACTCGGTGAGAAAACTCTTAATGAATACCTTCTGATACGGATAAGGATTTGCGAAAGACACTATTTCAAGAAGAATCTGCCCGGGATTTACAGCTCCTATAATCTCGTTTTCAATGGAAACCGGATATCTATAGAAAGCTTTTCTGTATTTGGAATATTTTCTGGTTGCCGGGTTCGGGACTTCTTCTAACCCGGCTGACATGACTTTGGATATCCGTGATATTATGTTTTTTGTCTGGTTATCAGTCCGCTGAGAATCGCTGGTTATGGCAATGTCAATGTCCTCTGAAAAACGGTTCCCGAGCAAGTATGCCTTTGACAATGAAGTGCCGCCTTTGAACACCGCGACTTCTGACTCCTTGCATTCTGAAAGCTGCTTAAGCGACCTGCAGATCCATTAATCTTTTTCAATATATATTTGCTTGATGCCGAGACCTCCTTCCGGCTTTGGTGTAGAGGCCAATTGTATGGCAGCGGCGAATACGTCCTTATTTTCGTGCAGGTTCATAGATGTTCCAATTTGATTTGTTAGGTAATACTGATTCCGAAATAGGCAACTTGTAGGAAGATACACCGTTCAAAGATTTTCGGACAATCGCTGTCGGCCTGCCAATGTATTCAAGCATTGCTCCAAGCAGAGCACGCACATAACTGGTATAAGAGAGCGACAGTTTTTCAAGTTCTTCGGAACTTTGAGGTGAGAGCGACTGAATAATGGAGATGATAGCCTTGCAGGCGGTTTCAGGTGAAACTGCAGGAATATCGCGTATCAATTTTATGGCATCAAGAATCCGGAGGAATTCGATATTGTCCTTTGTGATAGGATTATCTTGCCTCAGGAACGAGATTTTATATTCTCCGCGCTGCAATGGCCTCCGATATTTGCCGGAACCTATCATAATTGCAGATGAAATCTGGGATGTCAGCCCCATTGTCGCAAAAGCTTGAGCACCAGTAATGTATCCGATGATTTTCCCATCCTTTTCAAGGAAGTCCTTTACTATTTCTGAAACAGGCGGCTTTATTCGTCCCAAAAGAGTTTCTTTGGGCTTATAATACTTTCCTTTTGAAATTTTGCACAGCTCACCGGAAGTTGTCATTCGGCTCAGTGCTTTCGCTAAAGCAAGGTCATAGCTAGGGTCGAAGCCATAGTCTGAGATCGTAAACACAACTCCTGTAGGGAA